>CAZZDB010000036.1:0-24493 GCA_964652485.1 uncultured Oleiharenicola sp. | reverse complement strand
ACGCAGCAGATCATGCTCGGCCTGGCGCTGGGCGTACTGCTCGGCTGGTGGCTGCACCTGCAGCCGCCGGCCGCTAAGCAGGGCTGGGCCGAGGCCCTGGTGGTCGTGCGCGATATCTTCCTCCACCTGATCAAGGTGATGATCGCGCCGCTGATCTTCGCGAGCGTGGTGCAGGGTTTCGCCGGCACGGGGGACATGAAGAAGGCCCGCCGCATCGGCTGGAAGGCATTGCTCTATTTTGAACTCGTCACGACGCTCGCCCTCTTCGTTGGCCTGCTGGTGGTAAACGTGGTGAAACCCGGCGCCGGCGTGGTGCTGGCGGCTGACGCGATGCAATCGACCGCCGCGCTGGCCAGGCCGCAGACGCTGCCCGAGATCCTCCTTCACATGTTCCCGGTGAGCGTGATGGATGCCATGGCGCGCAACGACGTGCTCCAGGTGGTATGCTTCGCGGTGTTTTTTGCCATGGCGGTCATCGCCGCTGGCGAGGCCGGCCGGCCCGTCTTCGAGTTCTTTGCCGGCCTGACGGCCGTCATGTTCAAGTTCGCCGGGATCATCATGAAGTTCGCACCGTTCGGCGTGGGCGCGGCCATCGCGGTCACGGTCGGCGACCAGGGCATCGGTTCCCTGCGCACCCTGGGCGTGCTGGTGCTGACGCTCTATATGGCGCTCGTCATCTTCGTGGTGCTGGTGTTCGGTGCGGTCATCCGGATTGCGCGGGTGCCGCTGAAGGCCTTCGTGCGGGCCGTGCGCGAGCCGTTCACGCTGGCGTTCGCGACGGCGAACAGCGAGGCGGCCCTGCCCAAGGCCTTCGAGAACATGGAAAAGGCCGGTGTGCCGCGCGGCATTGTCGGCTTCGTGCTGCCGGCCGGTTACTCGTTCAACCTCGATGGCTCCACCCTGCACCTGGCGGTCGCCTCGGTATTCGTGGCGCAGGCGGCCGAGACCACCACCCACGTCCATTTCGGTCTCGGCGAGCAGATCACGATGATGCTGGTCCTCATGCTGACCTCCAAGGGCGTCGCGGCCGTGCCGCGCGCCTCGTTTGTCGTGCTGGTCGCGGCGCTCGAGTCCTTCAAGCTTCCCCTCGCGGGTGCCTTCCTGATCCTCGGCGTCGATGCGCTGATGGACATGGCCCGCACGTCGGTGAACGTCCTCGGCAACTGCCTCGCCAGCGTGGTGGTCGCCCGGTGGGAGGGCGAATTCGACGACAGGAAGGCGGCGGAGTTCGCCGCGAGCAGCGATGGCAAATCCTGATGGCCTAAGCACCTTGCCGGGGCCGGGTTAGCCCCGGGGATCGGGCAAAAGCATTGCGGGTCCGCCGGCGGCTAGTAGCCTGACGCGTTCATGAACCATTTCCTCGGTATCACGCTGGAGGCAGCCCTCATTGCCGCGCTGGTACTGGCCAACGGCTTTTTCGTGGCTGCTGAGTTCGCGCTGGTGAAGGTGCGGGCCAGCCAGCTGCAGCCGATGGCGAAAACCGGCGGCTGGCGGGTCCGGATGGCCCTGTGGGCCTCCCAGCACCTCGGCGCGATCCTGTCGGCGACCCAGCTGGGTGTGACGCTGGCCAGTCTCGGGCTCGGCTGGATCGGCGAACCGATCCTGGCCCACGGGCTGGCGCCTTGGCTGGGCCGGGCCGGGATCACAGATCCGGCGGCAATCTCGTCGATCTCGTTCGTCGTGGCCTTCACGATGATCACCTTCGTCCACATCATCTTTGGCGAACTCGGACCCAAGACCATCGCCATCCAGCGCCCGACTCCCGTGTCCCTGTGGGTCTCGGCCCCGCTGGTGGTGTTCTATTACGGCTTCTATCCTTTCATTTGGGTGCTCAATGCCAGCGCCAACCGGCTCTTGAAATGGGTCGGGCTGCAGCCGGCGGGTTCGGCCGACGAGGCGTTGGGCGCCGACGAGCTGGAATATGTCTTCAGCCACACGCGGCATGTGCACCCGGGGGATGCCCTCATCAACAAGCTTATGGTGCAGTCGTTGCGGGCCCGACAGACCCGGGCCCAGCAGATCATGCGACCGCGTGACCAAGTCATTGCCCTCTGGCTCGACAAGCCGCTCGCCGAGAACCTGCGCACGGCGCAGACCAGCGGTCACAGCCGTTTCCCCGTTTGCTCGGGTTCGCTCGACCGGGTGGAGGGCATCATCCTCGTGCGCGAATGGCTCTGGCAGATCAGTGTGCTCGGCGCCGACACGCCGTTCGAGCCGCTCGTGCGCCCGGTGCTGGAATTCGAGCTCACCACGCCGTTGCACACCATGATCGAGCGCTTCCGCACCTCGCGCAGCCACATGGCCGTCGTGCTCGACGACCGGCACGCTCTCGCGGGCATCATCACGTTCGAGGACGTACTGGAGGAGATCGTGGGCGACATCCGCGACGAATTCGACATCGAGAGCGGCCCGGTCTACAAGCGCACGGAAAACACCATCGTGGTGAGCGGTTCGTTCACCATGCGCGAGTTGCAGGCCGAGACCGGCTGGCCGCTCGAGTGGCAGCCGCGCGAGACTGTGGCGAGCTGGGCCCAGCGGCTGTTCGCGCATGTGCCCAAGCGGGACGAGACCATCGGCGCCGGCGAATACCGGCTCACGATCCTCGAGGCCAACGCCGAGCGCGCCCGCCGGGTCAAGGTCGAGCGCACCGGCACGGGCAACCCCACGCCCCCGGTCTGAGGCGGGTCCGGTGATGTTTCGCGGCACGTTGACCTTGACGCGCTTTGTCCCCAGCGTCCGTCCCGCCTGATGACTTTCACCTATGCCACCGCCTTTGCCGCCCTCGCGCTGCTGCTCTGGCTCGGCGCCGCGTGGGAAGTGATGCGCGGCAACCGCCGGTTGAAACGGCTGGCGACCCTCAAGACGCCGGAGCCGTCGTCATGGCCGCGGGTCAGCGTGGTCTTCACGGCGCGCAACGAGGGTCGGACCGTGGGTGCGGCGGTGCCGACGATGCTGGGGCTGGATTATCCCGACCTGGAGCTGATCGCGGTCGACGACCGTTCCGAGGATGACACCGGCGCCGAACTGGACCGGATGGCGGCGATCGATCCGCGCCTGAAGGTCATCCACGTCAAGGAGCTGACGCCGGGCTGGCTCGGCAAGACGCACGGTTTGCAGCTTGGCGGCGAGTCGGCCACGGGCGAGTGGATCCTCTTCACCGACGCCGACATTCATTTCCGGCCCGATGTCCTGCGGCGCGCCGTCGCCTACGCCCGGGCGCAGAACCTCGACCACCTGGCGGCCGTGCCGGAGCTGACCGGGCACGGGCCGTGGCTCGGCGTTTGCGTGGGCGCGTTCAGCCTCAACTTTGCGCTGTTCGTGCTGCCGTGGCGCGTGGCCGATCCGCGCAGCCCGAGCCACGGCGGCGTGGGCGCGTTCAACCTCGTACGCACCTCCACCTACCGGAAACTGGACGGACACGAGCCGCTGCGCTACCGCCCGGACGACGACATCAAACTCGGCAAGCTCATGAAGGCCGGCGGCTGGAGCGAGATGATACTCGGGGCCGGCGCGATCTCGGTCGCATGGTATGACTCGGTCGGCGGACTGGTCCGCGGTCTGACGAAAAACGCCTTTGCCGGCACCGATTACCGGATCTGGTTCACGCTCGGCGGGGTGGCCGCGCACCTGCTTTTCTTCATCTGGCCGGTCGTGGCCCTGACGCTGACCGCGGGCCTAGAGTGGAAGCTCTACCTGGCGGCCGTGGTGCTACAGCTCGGCGTGGCGGCGGATAACCAGCGTTTCGAAGGCGGGCGGTGGTGGCACGGGCTGTTCTCCCCGGTGGGCACGCTCGTCCTGGATTACATTTTGCTCCGCTCGATGGTGGTCACCCTCTGGCAAGGCGGCATCGTCTGGCGCGGCACGCACTACGCCTTGCGCGACCTCAAGGCGAACCGGCTGTAAGGCCCTTCTCCACTCGAGGGCCGGCTCACCCGCCCTTAGGCAGCAGCACTTCCCGGGTGAGCGCCATGACGGACGGGATCCCGGTTTGCACCCAGACGAGCAGGAGGCCCTGGGCCTCGTCTAGCACCACATATTCGCCCCCAGCGCAGACAAAGGCCTGCTTCGCAAATTCGTATTTTTCGCCGGGTTTCACCACCCGGGCAGTCTTGGAGTCCTTAAGCAGGGTCATCTGCTCATCCAGGAAATCCTGGGCGATCTTGTCGGTGAGAACCGCGCGCTTGAGCGGCTTGATGCCTTCCGCGATCGAGACGCCCTTGGCATTCAAGGTGACGGTATAGACCAACGGGCCGTCGATGGACTCGATGAACCAGATGGCCATGCCCCGGGGGGATTCCCGCTCGGGTCCCTTGCCAAAACGCTCCGTGAACTTCGCCACCGGATCGCCGATGCGGGCGAAACCGGAGGATGTCGCCGCTGCGACGAGAGCGGCGACAAGCAAAGAGCGCAGGGCAAGAGGCAGGGAGCCGGACATGAGGGAAGAGTACAGAGACTGGCCTTGGCGCTCAATGTTCAATTCTATCGGGACTTCCGGCTCCCGGCTTGTCGCTTCCGACTCACCGCTGGCGTCAGCCCAGCAGATTGCGCAACGCCGCGAGGTATTTCTCCTGGGTGCGGGCGATGACTTCGGCCGGCAGGCGCGGCGCGGGGGGCGACTGGTTCCACTTGATGGCGACAAGGTGGTCCCGGACGAACTGCTTGTCGTAGCTCGGAGGCGACTGGTTTGGCGCATAACTTTCGGCCGGCCAGTAACGCGAGGAATCGGGCGTGAGCACCTCGTCGATGAGGAACACGTTGCCCGCCGCGTCGGTGCCGAACTCGAACTTGGTGTCCGCGAGGATCATGCCGGCCTGCTTCGCGCGGTCGTGGCCGAACTGATAGAGCTGCAGGCTGAGGGCCTTGACCTGCTGGTAGAGCTTGGCCCCGATCGTCGCGGCGCCCTGGGCGTCGTTGATCGGTTCGTCGTGCTGACCCTTGGGTGCCTTGGTAGTCGGGGTGAAGATGGGGGTGGCAAGCCGGTCGGCCTGGCGCAGGCCGGCGGGCAGCTTGATGCCGCAGACCTCGCCGGTCTTCTGGTAGGAGTTCCAGCCGCTGCCAATGAGGTAGCCGCGCGCCACGCACTCGATGGTGAGCGGCTTGAGCTTGCGGACGATCATGCTGCGCAGCTGCAGATCACGGTTGGTGAGGCCGCGCCGGGCGAACTCACCCGGCTGGTCGGGCAGCAGATGGTTCTGGATGAGCCCGCTGGTCTGGGCGAACCACCAGTTGCTGATCTGGGTCAGCACGATCCCCTTGCCAGGGATGCCGTCGGGCAGGATGACATCGAAGGCGGAGAGCCGGTCGCTGGCGACCAGCAGCAGGGCGTCACCGAGGTCGAAGATTTCGCGGACCTTGCCCGAGGCGATGCGGGGATAAGCAACACTGTCGACGGTGGTGACAGCGGTTTTGGGGAGGGAAGCGGCGATGTCGTGGTATTGCATGTGGTTCACCACCACACAGGCACAGAGAATGCGGGGTAGGCAAGTCTCGGGTGGCCCGGCCATCGGGGCTGCAACAGGCACACGTCGATTGGCAAGATATGCGGAGTAGGAGGCGGCGATTGCTGGCAACATCATCCAAGCCCAAAAACCGGGCAGTTTCATCCACTTAAGGCCATGTCCAGCACGCCCACCAAACCCGCCTATATCACCTGTGACGCCAACGAGGCCGTGGCCTCCGTCGCCTACCGTCTCAACGAGCTGATCGCCATCTACCCGATCACGCCCTCCTCGACCATGGCCGAGGTGTGCGATGAGTGGGCGGCCGCCGGCCGGCCCAACCTCTGGGGCGAGGTGCCCCGCATCGTCGAGATGCAGTCGGAGGGCGGCGTTGCGGGCGCCGTGCACGGCGGGCTGCTCGGCGGCGCGCTGACAACGACCTTCACCGCCTCGCAGGGCCTCCTGCTGATGATTCCCAACCTCTACAAGATCGCTGGCGAGCTGCTGCCGTTCACGATGCACGTGAGCGCCCGGGCGCTCGCGGCGCAGGGGTTGTCCATCTTCGGCGACCACCAGGACGTCATGGCCTGCCGCGCCACCGGCTGCGCGCTGCTTTGCAGTAATTCCGGCCAAGAGGCGCAGGACCTCGCGCTCATCGCCCACGCCGCCAGTTACCGCTCGCGCGTGCCGTTCATCCATTTCTTCGACGGGTTCCGCACCTCGCACGAGGTTTCCAAGATCGCGACGCTCTCCGACAAGGACCTCCGTGCCGTCATCGACGAGAAGGACATCGCCTCGTTTCGCGCTCGCGCCATGACGCCCGACCGGCCGACCCTGCGCGGCACGGCCCAGAACCCTGACGTGTACTTCCAGGGCCGCGAGGCGGTGAACCGCTTCTATGCTAGCCTGCCGGAGATCGTGCAGGACACGATGGACAAGTTCGCGACCGTCACGGGTCGCAGCTATCATTTGTTCGATTACCACGGGCACCCTGAGGCGGAGCGGGTCGTCGTGGCCATGGGCAGTGGCGTCGAAACGGTCATCGAGACCGTCGACTGGCTGGTCGCACGCGGCGAGAAGGTCGGCGTGATCGCGGTCCGGCTTTTCCTGCCCTTTCATCTTAAGTCGTTCCTGGCAGCGCTCCCTTCCACTGTGAAGGCCATCGCCGTCCTGGACCGCACCAAGGAGCCGGGTTCAATCGGTGAGCCGCTATATATGAACGTCGTCGGTGCCCTGGCGGAGGGGCGTTCCCCCCTCGCCGGCTCGCCGCGCGTCATCGGCGGCCGCTATGGACTCGGCTCGAAGGAATTTACCCCCGGCATGGCCCGCGCCGTGTTCGACCACCTTGGCGGCTGGGAGCCGCGCAACCATTTCACGGTCGGTATCCTCGACGATGTCACCGGCACCTCGCTGGCCTACGACAACGATTTCGACCTCGAGGCCGCCGACGTGCGGCGCTGCGTGTTCGTCGGCCTCGGGGCGGACGGCACCGTCGGCGCGAACAAGAACTCGATCAAGATCATCGGCGAGCAGACGGACAACTTCGCGCAGGGCTACTTTGTCTACGATTCGAAGAAGTCGGGCTCGATGACGACCTCGCACCTGCGCTTCGGCCCGCGGCCGGTGCGCGCGCCCTACCTGATCCGCCGCGCCGACTTCGTCGCGTGCAGCCAGTTCAGCTTCATCGGCCGCACCGACGTCCTCGGCTACACCGCTCCCGGTGCCACCGTCCTGCTCAACTCGCCCTATGCGGCCGCGGAAACGTGGGCCAAGCTTCCGCTGGAGTGGCAGACGACGATCATCGCCCGGAAGCTCAAGCTCTACGTGATCGACGCCACTGCCGTGGCCCAGGCCAGTGGCATGGGCCGCCGGACCAACACCGTGCTGCAGACCTGTTTCTTCGCCCTCTCCGGCGTTCTGCCCAAAGAGGACGCGATCGCCCAGATCAAGAAGGCCATCACCAAGACCTACGGCAAGAAGGGCGAGCAGATCGTGAAGATGAACTTCGCCGCCGTGGACGCCGCGCTCGCCGGCCTTTACGAGGTGACGATCCCCGAAAAGCCCGCCAACGATGCGGTCGCCTCGGTACCGCCGTCGTTCTCGCATGCCCCCGAGTTCGTCCAGAAGGTCACCGCCCGCCTGCTCGCCGACCAGGGCGACCTGATGCCCGTAAGCGCCATGCCGCTCGACGGTTGTTGGCCCACGGGTACGGCCCGCTTTGAGAAGCGCAACATCGCGCTCGAAATCCCGCAATGGGACGCCGCGATCTGCATTCAATGCAACAAGTGCGCGATGGTCTGCCCGCACGCCGCCATCCGCGCCAAGATCTTCACCCCGGCCGCGGAGGAGGGCGCCCCCGCCACCTTCAAGTCCGTGCCGTTCCGCTCCTCGGAAATCATCGGCCAGCGCTACACCATCCAGGTGGCGCCCGAGGATTGCACCGGCTGTTCCCTCTGCGTGCAGGTCTGTCCGGCCAAGGACAAGACCAACCCGAAGCACAAGGCCATCGACATGGTCGCGCAGCCGCCGCTGCTCGCCGCCGAGCGCGCCAACTGGGACTTCTTCCTGCAGCTGCCCGACCCGGATCGCACCAAGCTCGATGTCACCGGCGTCAAGGGCACGCAGTTCCTGACCCCGCTCATGGAATTTTCCGGCGCCTGCGCCGGCTGCGGCGAGACGCCCTACCTCAAGCTCCTCACGCAGCTCGTTGGCGACCGCCTCCTGATCGCCAACGCCACGGGCTGCTCCTCCATCTACGGCGGCAACCTGCCGACCACGCCCTACTGCTCCAACCAGGACGGCCGCGGCCCGGCCTGGGCCAACTCGCTCTTCGAGGACAACGCCGAGTTCGGTCTCGGTCTGCACCTCGCGGTCGAGCAGCGCAGCAAGACCGCCAAGGATCTGCTCCAGAAGCTCGCTGCCCGCGTCGGCCCCGACCTCGTCACCGAGATGCTCTCGGCGGACCAGTCCACCGAGACCGGCATCGCCGCCCAGCGCGCGCGCGTCGTCACCCTCAAGTCCGTGCTCAAGCCGGCCGACACCTATGAGGCGCAGCGGCTGCTGGCCCTCGCCGACGATCTCGTCAAGAAATCCGTCTGGATCATCGGTGGCGACGGCTGGGCCTACGACATCGGTTACGGCGGCCTCGACCACGTGCTCGCCTCCGGCGCCAACGTGAAGGTGCTCGTCCTCGACACCGAGGTCTATTCCAACACCGGTGGCCAAGCTTCGAAGTCCACGCCGATGGGCGCGGTCGCGAAATTCGCCTCCGGCGGCAAGGGCATCGCCAAGAAGGATCTGGCACTCATCGCCATGCAATACGGCCACGTTTACGTCGCCCGCGTCGCCTTCGGCGCCAAGGACAACCAGACGGTCACCGCGCTGCGCGAGGCCGAGTCCTACCAGGGTCCGGCCCTCGTTATCGCCTACTCGCACTGCATCGCGCACGGCTTCCCGCTCCACCTCGGTCTCGAGCAGCAGAAGCTCGCGGTCGACAGCGGCTACTGGCCGCTCTTCCGCTACGATCCGCGCCTCGTCGAGAAGGGCGAGGTCGGGCTCCGGCTCGACTCCGGCGCCCCGAAGACCGAGCTCGCCAAGTTCATGGCGAACGAGACGCGCTTCGGCATCCTGAAGAACGTCGCCCCGGAACGTGCGCAGGAACTCGGCATCAAGGCGCAGCAGCAGGTCCGCACCCATTACGCGCTCTACCAGCAGCTCGCGGCGCCGAAGGTGCCGGGCAACGGTGCCGCCCCGGCGGCTTCCGCTCCCGCTCGCGCGGTGACGCCCACAACGCCGTTGACGCCACCCGTCCGCAACTGACCCCCGCCACGCCCATGAAACTCGCCACCAACTACCTCGGCCTGAAGCTCCGCAATCCACTCGTGGTCGGCGCCTCCCCGTTCGCCGACAACCTCAACTCAGCCATCCAGCTCCAGGACGCCGGGGCGGCCGCCATCGTCATGCGCTCGCTCTTCGAGGAGCAGATCGACATGGAGCAGAAGGCTCTGACCCACCTGCTCGAGATGCCGGCGGAGAGCTATTCCGAGGCCACGACGTATTTCCCGCACTACGAGGAATACCAGCTGACGCCCGACCACTACCTGCGCCAGATCCAGCAGCTCAAGTCGGCCCTCACCATCCCGGTCATCGCGTCGCTCAACGGCTACCGCCCGGGCGGCTGGACGGATTATGCGCGCCGCTTCGAGGGTGCCGGGGCCGACGCGATCGAGCTCAACCTCTACCACCTCATCACGGATCCACAGATTGATGCAGCGGAGGTCGAGGAGGACATGATCGAGACCGTGCGCAGCGTCGTCTCCTCGGTGAAGATCCCCGTCGCCGTCAAGCTTTCCGCCTTCCACACCGCCCCCGCGCAATTCGCCATGGCGCTCGAGGAGGCCGGCGCAGCCGGCGTCGTGCTGTTCAACCGCTTCTACCAGCCCGACCTCAACATCGAGGAGCTCGAGGTGCAGCCGCAATTGAAGCTTTCCGACCCCTCGGAGCTGCTCATGCGCCTCCGCTGGCTCGCCATCATCTCGCCGCACGTGAAGGGCTCGCTTTCCGCCACCGGCGGCGCGCACAGCGCCGAGGACGTCATCAAGGCCATTCTCGCCGGGGCGCACTCGGTGCAGCTGGTCTCGGTGCTCCTCAAGAACGGACCGCGCTACCTCGCGACGATCCTGCAGGGCCTGAAGGGCTGGATGGACGAGCACGGCTACGAGACCGTCAGTGAATTCCGCGGCGCTATGAACCTGAAGCGTTCGCCCGATTCCGCGGCCTTCGAACGCGCGAATTACCAGAAGATTCTCCAGAGTTGGCGGATTTGAAAAACGAGTAAGTGCCTCCACACCCCCGGCGCTGCGCGCCACGGGGCAAGCGCGCCGCTTACGCCGCGTGCATCAGGCTCTGCGTTTCCTCGCGCACATCGGCCAGGAAGTCCTCAAGGTGGCTGGTCGCGACGAGATTGAATTCCTTCAACACGTCCGTGTGCGGGTTGAGGGTCGGCACCTCATAGGCGCAAGCGCGCACCAGCCGGCCGACATAGAGCTCGCATTCCACCGGTTCGACGGGATGGGCGTATTGCCGGGCCACGGCGGTGACGACTGACGCGGGGAAAGACAGCTGGCGCAGCAGCTCCGCGCCGAGCACAGCCTGATCGTGTCCGCACAGCTTGATTTCGTCGACCGTATATTCCCGTTCAAATTCGAGGTAGGTAAATTTCTTCGGATTACCCTGTTTTTCCCAGAGGCTTTCAACGACCAGCATGCCCATCTGGTGCAGGAGGCCGACCATGTAGGCGGCGGAACGGTCCGCACCGGTGCGGCCGGCGGCCATCTCGGCGCCAACGGCGGAGAAGACGGAACGGCGCCAGATGGTGTCGCCCACAAGGCCGTAGGCCCGCAGGGGTCGGATCATGGCCGCGTTGGCGAGCACTTGGGAGAAGATCCGCGTCAGTTGTACCGTCCCGAGCCGGTTGACCGCCAGGTCAATGCTGTCACAAGGCTGGCGGCTGAAAAAGGCGGAGTTCGCCACCGCCATGACGCGGGCCGCCAGGGTTGGGTCCATGCGGAGATGCTCCGCGAGGTCGCAGGCGTTGTAGTCGGCGCTTCGCAGCATGCCCTGCACCTGGCTGATCGAGCGGGAAAGCGGCAGCGAGCCCGAGGCCAGGAAGGCGTGAACGAGATCTTTGGGAGGGACGGTCATGGGGCGTCCGCCGCCCGGCGGGGCGCGCGAGGACGCTTCCTGACGAAGGACTGCCATTGTTATCGGCACATTTCACGGTTTCTTGACCGGCAATGCCCCATGCCAAGGCCGTTTAACCACGGATTGTACGGATGATTCGGGATGGATAAGGTCCTGTTCCCATGCCTCTCATTCTGAGCGCAGCGAAGAATCCAGCCGGAGGTTGGCCGACGTAAATCCCGCTGGATTCTCCGTGGCTAACGCGGATGGATTGCCTTGGCGTTTCGCGTCTCGCAATGACCAAGGTCCCTAATCCGTTCTACCCGCTTAATCCGCGGTGATTCCATCTGAACTCCCTCAGAACAGCCCGAGCAGGAGCGACGGGAACACGCCGAGGAACACGAGGAGCGCGGCGGCAACCACCAATGTGAGCGCGGCGGCGAGGGGCACGTGAATCCGGCCGGATTTCTCCGGGGCGGTCTCGGCGACCAGCGCCTGCTTCAGCACGATGAGATAGTAATAAAGGCCGACCGCACTGAGCGCGATGGCCAGCAGGGTCAGCCAGCCGGCCGGGCCGGCCACGCCGCCGATCTTGAGCGCTGCGGCGAACACGGCGAACTTGCCGAGGAAACCCGCCAGCGGCGGAATGCCCGCGAGTGAAAGGATGAACACCGCGAGGCAGCCCGCGAGCAACGGCGACCGCCGGCTCAACCCGGCGAGGTCGGTGATCTGCTGGCAGCCCCCGTTCGCCTCGAGCACGGCGATGACCCCGAAGGCGCCCGCCGTGGCGATGCCGTAGGTGGCCAAATAATAGAAGAGCGGTCCGGGGCCGGCGATTTCCGCCGCGATGACCCCAAGCAGCATCACGCCGGCGTGGGCGATGGCGGAATAGGCGAGGAGTCGGCGGACATTCGACTGGGCGAGCGCCACGAAATTGCCGAGCAGCAGCGAGGCGGCCGAGAGCAGCGCGAGCAGTGTCATCCAGCCGCCGCCATTGCCGGCAGGGGTGAGATCACCGGCCAGCGCGCCGAGGCCGGACCAGAACAGGCGGAAGAACAGGGTGAAGCCCGCGAGCTTCGAGGCCGAGGCGATGAGCGCCGCCGACGGCGTGGGCGCGCCCTCGTAGGCATCAGGGGCCCAGAGGTGGAACGGGGCCGCGGCCGCCTTGAAGCCGAAGGCCACGAGCACCATCACGAGCGCCAGGGCCAGTAGCGGCGTCATTTCGCCGTGGATGAGTACGAACGAAACGCGCGCGAGGTCGAGTTCGCCGGTGACACCGTAGATCAGGCTGAAGCCGAAGAGCAGGAAGGCCGCGGCCATGCCGCCGAACAGGAAGTATTTCAACGCGGCCTCGGCCGACTCGCGGCGGTCCTTGGCAAAACCCGCCAGGATATAGAGCGACAGGCTGGCGAGCTCGAGCGCGGCGAACGCCACCAGCAGGTTGTTGGCGGCGGCCATCAGCGTGAAGCCGGTGGTCGCAAAGAGGATGATGGCGACGTACTCCGCCGGGTGGCGGGCGAGCCTGGCCCCGGCGGTGACGCCCAGCGTGAGCAAGGTGAGCCCGAGCACGCCGGTGCGGCTGGCGAGCGCGAGCTGGTCGATCACGAGGGTGCCGCCGTAGACTGGGCCGAGCCGGCCGACACTAACGGAATCATAGAGGGCGGCGGCGAGCGCCGTGGCTCCGATCCACAGGGCGGCAGAGCGGCGTTCCGCGGGCGTGTGCTGCTGGCCGCGGATCAAATCGTAGGCCAGCACCAGCAGGGCGCCGGCGACGAGGGTCATTTCGGGCAGCAGCGCCCGGGCGAGCAGCCAGTAGCCGTAGTTCATCGGACACCTCCGTGCCAGACGGCTTGCAATAGCGGCGACTGCAGGCTTGGGACGATCCAGTTGAGCAGCAGGTCGGGCTTGAGGCCGATCAGAAGCGTGGCGCCCAGCAGCAGGAACGCGCCGGCGCGCTCGGGCCACGTGACCGGTGCCATGAGGTGGGTATGGGCCGTGGTGTCCGACTCAATGTCGGTCTGGCCGAAAAATGAAAGTTGGATGACCCGCAGGGTGAACGCGGCGGCGATCAGCACACCGACGGCCGCGACCAGCGCCCAGAGCTTCGAGACTTTCCATGCGCCGCTGAGGATGAAGAGCTCGGACGGGAAGCCGCTGAAGCCCGGCATGCCCATTGAGGCCATCCCGGCGACGACAAACACCACCGCGGCGAACGGCATGAGGCGGTGCAGGGGCATTCTCCGCAATTGATCGAGCTGACGGGTGTGGGTGCGCTCATAGACCATGCGGCCGACGACGGCGAAGAGCAGGCCCGCGATCACACCGTGGGAAAACATCTGTAGCACCGCACCCGATACGGCGGTGACGTTGGCCGCGGCCAGGCCGAGCAGCACGAAGCCCATGTGGCTGACACTGGAGTAGCCGATCACGAACTTGAAGTCGTTCTGCACGAGGGCCACCAACCCGGCGTAGACGATGCCCGCGACCGCGAGCCAGGCGATGACCGGCTGCCAGAAATCCAACCCGGCGGGCACGAGCGGCATCGCCACGCGCAGGCAGCCGTAGGCACCGAGTTTCATCACGACCCCGGCGAGCAGCATCGAGGCCCCGGTCGGCGCCGCGACGTGGCCGGTGGGCGCCCAGGTGTGGAAGGGGAACATGCCGGCCAGCACCGCGAAGCCGGTAAAGATGAGTGCGAAGATGGCGAGTTGCTCGCGGTGGCTGGTGGTGACGGCCGCCTGCGCCAACTGACCGAGGCCGAAACCCTCGGCGTGCCCCGAGGCGTAGATCCAGAGCAGTCCCGCGAGCACCAGCGCGCTGCCGGCGAAGGAGTAGAGGGCGAGCTTCATCGCACCATACTGGCGGTTGGTCGAGCCCCAGTTCGCGATGAGGAAATATTTCGGGACGATGGCGATCTCGTAGAAGGTGAAGAACAGGAAGGCGTCCGCGCTGAGAAACACACCGTAGACACCGCCGATGAGCGCGAGGTAGAAGGCGAAGAACTCGCCCGCCCGCTCCTCGATGTTCCAGGAGAATAGCACGCCAGCGGTCGCGGCCAATCCGGTAAGAACGACCAGCGTCAGGCTGATGCCATCGACCGCCAGATGGAAGCGGATGCCCAGCTGCGCAATCCACGGAACATCCACCAGCGTCAGCACCTCGCTCGAGGGCGTGAAACCAATTGCGGCATACAGCGTGATGCCCCAGCAGGCCACAGCGGTCAGCAGGGCGACCCCGCGGGCCGTCGCCGCCGAGCGCAGGCCGGCCACAAGCGAGAGCACGGCGCCCGCGAACGAAAGGTAGATGGTGTAGGGTAGCAGGCTCATGGCAGGTGGGCGGCCCACGCGGTAACCAGCGGATTGAAGAGGCTCACGAGCAGTTGCGGCCAGACGCCGAGGACGAACATCAGGACGACGGCCGGGGCCAGCGTGGCGATTTCCAACCCACCGAGGTCGCGGAAGCTGACGACGCCGGGTCCCTGCGGGCCGTGGAAGACACGCTGCCAGAAGGTCAGCAGGAAATACGCCGTGGCGAAAAGGCCGAGGCAGCCGACGGCCGCGGCCCAAGGCGCGAGGCCGAACACGCCGCGGAAGACGAGGAACTCGCCGATGAAGCCGTTGAGCCCGGGCAGGCCGAGCGAGGAGAACATCGCGATGCCGCACAACCCGGCGAAGACCGGGGCCGCGGTGCGCACCCCGCCAAAGTCATTCAGGCCGCGCTTCCCGCCGGAGCGTGATTCAAGAAGGCCGACGCAGAAGAACAGCGCGGAAGCGGACAGGCCGTGGTTGAACATCTGGAGCAGCGCGCCGCTCAGGGCCGCGCCCGAAGCCTCGGCGTGAGCCGCGCCGGCGCCGGCCACCGCGAAGAGCGCGAGCAGGCAGTAGCTCACGTGGTTGATCGAGGAGTAGGCGACCATCCGCTTGAGATCGGTTTGGGCCATGGCGGCGAAGGCACCGAGCACCACGCCCGCAAGCGCCAGCACGAGAAGCACCGGGGCAGCGGCGTGCAGTTGCGCGGGGAAGAGCGGCCAGAGAATGCGAAGAAAACCGTAGACGCCCATCTTGGACATGATGCCCGTCAGGAACATCGAGCCGCCCGTCGGGGCCTCGGCATACGCCGAAGGCAGCCAAGTGTGGAAGGGAAAGAGCGGGACCTTGACCGCGAGGCCGGCCAGCACGCCGAGGAAGATGGCGGTCAGCGCCGGGGCGCTCATGGCAGCCGCGAGTCCACCGCTTTGGGCCAGTGCCGCGAGCTTCACGAAATCAAAGGTGCCCGTCGCGGCAAACAGCGCGGCGAAGGCCAGCAGCATGAACGCGCTGCCGCCGATCGTATAGATGACGAACTGGTAGGCCGCGCGCGAGGCGCTAGGACCGCCCCAGAGCTTGATGATGAAGAAGGCCGGAACGAGGCTCAGCTCCCAGAAGACAAACCAAGGGAAGAAATCCAGCGCAAGGAAAACGCCGAGCGCCGCGCCCTGCAGGAAGAGGAACAGGATGCAGAACAACCGCGGGTCGCGCTCGATCTTCCACGAGGCCAGCAGGGCGGCTGGGGCCACCAGACCAGTCAGCAGTACCAGTATCAGGCTCATGCCGTCGAGCCCGAGATGATACGAGACGTTCAACACGCTGATCCATTGATGCTGCTCGATGAACTGGTAGCCGCTCACGGCGGGATTGAAGCCGGCCCTGACGACCAGGCCGAAGACAAGGGTCGAAAGGCTGAATAACAACGCGAGGACGCGGCTCGTCTTCGGGTCAAGTCGCGGTGCGATGGCCAGTGTCAGCGCACCTAGCCAGGGCGTGAGAATGACGGCTGAAAGCAGGCCGGTCATCGGGCACCTCCCAGCACCAGCACAAGGGCCAGCACGATGAACGCGACGGCGATGACACGCAGGTAACCGTGCGCCTCGCCGGTCTGCGCTTGGGAGTAGACCCGGCCGGAGTCGCGGATGCTGGCGCTGACGGTGTCGAAACCGTCGTTCAGCGTGTCCTCGTCGACTTGGCGGTTAACCGTGCCGGAGAACACCCCAAGCTCGGCGAGAAGATTGACGAGGCCGCCGAAGACCCAGCGGTCGAGACCGTTCGCCAGGGTCGCGAGGAAGTCGTTCAGCCGGCCGGCGGTGGCGGCGTAGAATTCGTCGAAGCCCAGTCGGTCAGCCAGGGCGGCCATGGCGCCCGGGGCGGCGATCACGAGTGGGTCGGTTTGCTCCGCGGTCTGCCGGAGTTTGCGGCCGTAGAGCCACCAACCGAGACCAAGACCGGCGCCGACGAGCACGATCGAGAGAAGCATCAGGCCGCCGCCTTCAAACATATGCTCCATGCTGCTGTGCAGGGGCTCGCCGCTCAGGCGCGACTGCAGCCAGGGGCAGGCGGGCGTGCCGAAGAAGCCGAGCAGCACGGCGCAGACCGCCAGGATGACGAGTGGCATGGTCATGACCGCGGAGTTTTCATGCGCGTGCTCGGCGGCGGGCGAGCGCGGCCGGCCAAAGAAGGTCTCCGCCATGAGACGCGTCATGTAGAAGGCGGTGAGGACGACAGCGGTCAGGCCGGCGTAAAGCGGCAGGGAGGAGACACTCCACTCGTGCGCAGCGTGGAGGATGGCTTCCTTGCTCCAGAAGCCGGAGAAGAGGAACGGCACGCCGGAGAGGGCCATCATGCCGATGGCGAAAGTGGCGAAGGTGACCTTCATCTTCGGGCGGAGGCCGCCGAGCCGGCGGATGTCCTGCTCGTGGTGCGCGGCGTGGATGACCGAGCCGGCGCCGAGGAACAGCAAGGCCTTGAAGAAGGCGTGCGTAAGCAGGTGGAAAATGGCGGCGGTCCACGAGCCGACGCCGAGGGCGAGCATCATGTAGCCGAGTTGGGAGACGGTGGAGAAGGCGAGGATGCGCTTGATGTCGTTCTGGCCGCAGGCGATGAGCGCGCCCAGCAGCGCCGTGATCGCGCCGATGAACGCCACGACGGTCAGCGCGTGCACGGGGACGGCGGTCAACAGGGCGTCAGCCGACATCAGCGGGTAGACGCGGGCGACGAGAAACACACCCGCCGCCACCATGGTGGCGGCGTGGATGAGGGCGCTAACCGGGGTCGGGCCCTCCATCGCATCGGGCAGCCAGACGTGTAGCGGGAACTGGCCGGACTTGCCGACGGCGCCGCAGAAGATGAGCAGACCGACGGCGGTCGAGACCGCGAGACCGCACGAAAGCGTCTGGCCGGCGAGCGAGGTGAGCGTCGCGGCTTCGAGGACACCGTGACCGCCATCGTAGAGTAGGAGCGAGTCGGTGGAGTCGTACAGCCACAGCAGGCCGAGCAGCAGCCCGAGATCGCCGATGCGCGTGGTGATGAAGGCCTTTTTGGCGGCGGCGGCGGCGGACGGCTTGTGGAACCAGAAGCCGATGAGCAGATACGAGGCGAGGCCGACGAGCTCCCAGCTGATGAAGAGCAGCAGGAGGCTGTTGGCGACCAGCAGGCCGAGCATCGCGGCGGCGAAGAAGCTGAGGAAGCAGAAGAACTGCTTGAAGTTCGCGTCCTCCTTCATGTAGCCGAGGCTGAAGATGAAGATCAGGGTCCCGACGAAGGTGACCATCACGCACATGAAGGCCGTGAGTGGATCGAGCAGGAAGCCCAGCCGCACGGCGCCGGTCCCCAGGTCGAACCACGCGAAGTTATAGGCCGTGTGCGCGGCCGGCGCCTGCAGCGCGCCGTTGAGGGCGAGGCACGACAGCACGAACGAGACGGCCAGCGCAAGGATGGCGCTGCCAGAGGCGAGGGCGCGTCCGCTTCTCGGGACAACCGCGCCGATGCCTGCGGCGAGCAGCGGCAGCACGGGGATGAGCCAGAGATATTGGGCGGAAAGGGTCATGACTCAGCCTCTCAGGCAGGTGGCGTCCTGCAGCCGGATGTTCCTTTGATGGCGGTAGACCGCGATGATCAGGGCGAGGCCGACGGCCGCCTCGGCGGCGGCCACGGCGATGGAGAACAGAACGAAGATCATGCCGTTGGCCGGGGGATGAGCCGGGCCGAAGCGCCAGAAGGCGATGAAGTTCAGGTTGGCCGCATTGAGCATGAGTTCGATGCCCAGCAGCACAAGGATGGTGTTGCTGCGGGCGAGCGCGCCGGCCAGGCCGATGCAGAACAGCCCGGTCGAGATCAGGAGGCAGAGGTGCAGCGGTGTCATGGCTGGTCCTCCGGCTGGCGCTTCGCGTCCGAGGCGGCGAGAATGGTGGCGCCGAGCAGGGCCACGGTGAGGACCACGCCGACGATGAGCAGCGCGCCGCCATGCCGTTGCATGAGTTCCAGGCCGATCTGCTTCACGCTGGTCGGAGGCGCGTCCGGGGCCGGACTCGGGAATCGGGACGAGAAGATGGCGGCGGAGAAGACCGCCGCCATGCAGGCGGCCACCGTGACGGCGCTCACGGCGCGGGCCTTGGAGGCGGGTTCGACCAGCATGTCGGTTGTCCGGTTCTGCCGCGTGAGCAGCACGGCGAAGAGCACCACCATCGAGACGGCGCCGACATAGACCAGCACCTGGGCGAAAGCCACGAATTCCGCGCCGGCCCACAGGTAGAACGAGGCCACGCCGGCCCAGCTCGCGATGAGCAGCAGGGCGCTGTGGATCAGGTTGCGCGACAGCATGGCCGCCGCGGCGGAGCCCAGCATGAGGACGGCGATGAGGATGAGGGCGGCGGTCATCATGGCGCGTAGCGGTAGGTGCGCGGCGCGTAGCCGGCGGTCATCGCGCGGCCCATGACCACAAAGGGGACGATGACAATGGCGGCGGAGACCGCCACACGGACGAGCCAGAGCGGCCCGCTCCAGTGCGCGGTCAGCACCCAGAATGCGGCGTTGCCGAGGTTGAGCAGGGCGAGCGGCACCATGAATTTCCAGGCGAGGCGGGTCAGCTGGTCGATGCGGAGCCGGAGCAGCGTGCCGCGCACCCAGATGAAGAACATGATCATGCCGACCAGCTTCATCATGAACCACAGGTAGGACGGGATGAACTGCAGGAAGGCGCACGGCGCCTGCCAGCCGCCGAGGAAGAGCGTGACGCCCAGGCCGCTGAGGGCGGTGAGGCCGAAATACTCGGCCATGAAGAAAAGCGCGTATTTGAAGCCGGAGTATTCCGTGAGGTGGCCGGCGATGAGCTCGCTCTCGGCCTCGGGCAGGTCGAAAGGCGAGCGGTTGGACTCAGCCAGCGCGGCAACGAGGAAGATGATGAAGCCCGCGAAGCCCCACGGCGTGAACACGAACCAATGCGGGAGCAGGCCGAAGGTCCAGAACCCCTGCTGCTGCACGATGAGCTGCGTCGAGAGCGTGCCGGTGACGAGGACGATGGGCACGACGGAGAGGATCAGCGGCAGCTCGTAGCTGATGAGCTGGGCCAGCGCGCGCATGGCGGCGAGCATCGAGTATTTGTTATGACTCGACCAGCCGGCCATGAAGATGGCGAGCTCGGTGGCGGCGCCGGCGGCGAAAAAGTAGAGCAGGGCGGCGTTGAGCTCGACCGGGATGATGTGACGGCCGAAGGGCAGCACCGCGAAACCCAGCAGCGAGAACGCCACGACGGTGACCGGGGCGAGGAAGTGAAGCCACTTGTCGGCGGCAGTGGGGACAATGTCCTCCTTCGTGAGCGCCTTGACGGCGTCAGCGAAAGGCTGGGTGAGGCCGAAGAGGGTGTGCTTGAGATGCCAGGGCAGGAAGGAGAACTTTGGCACGCCGGAACGGTTGGGGCCGAGGCGGTTTTGCAGGCGGGCGAGCAGCTTCCGCTCGGCGATGGTCGTGAAGGCGAAGAACAGGCCGAAGACGGCGAGAATCGCCACGATCGTGATGAGCTGGTGAGTCAGCCACTGTAGCGGACCGGGCAGGAGCTGCACGAACCAGTCGCGCAATTCCAGCGGCGCACGCTCGAGGAACGAGTCGGGAGCGGCGCTCATGCGGCGGGCGGCGGTGTTTTTGGAGCCGGCGCCGCGGGCGCGCTGGCTGGGTTCACTGTTCCGGCCTGCTGGCCGGCCGGTGTTTGTCCGGGCCGGTCGCCCGACAAAGGCGAAGAAGCAACGGAGGCCGCTGACTTGACCGCAGCGGCCTTGGCGGCTGCGGCGGCCTTCGCCTTTTCCTCGGCGGCCTTGCGCTCGGCGGCGAGCCGGCCATCGACCTCGGCCGCCTCGACCGGGTGGATCTCGTGGTAATAGCTGTTGGGCTTGGCGAGCCGCTCGCGGTCGAGGAAGAGATCGTTGAAGCGGTCCGTCGCGGCGATGGCGAAGACCTTGTCCATCTTGATCGCGTCGAAGGGGCAGACCTCGACGCAGATCTGGCAGCTCATGCAGACGGAGGTGTCGATGCCGAAGACCGCCGGGTAGAGCTGCAGCTTGCCGCTGGCGTCGGGCTTCTTGTCCTTGCTCTTCTCGATGATGATGCACTGGGGCGGACACTCCTTCTCGCAGATCTGGCAGGCGACGCAGCGCAGCGTGCCCATCGGGTCGGCGGCGTTCTCGGCGATGAGGAAGGGAAAATTGCGGTAGTTCTCCGGCAGGAGGGCGGGCTGCTCGGGATACTGCTGCGTGACCATCCGCGCGGGGTCGTGGTAGCTCCCCGTGAAATTTTTCGCGGTGACGAGGAGGCCTTTGATGATGCCGGAGCCGAGCATGGTTAGCGGTCCACTTCGCCGAGGACGATGTCGATACTGCCGAGGATGACGACAGAGTCGGCGATCGTGTGCCCGAGGCACATTTCCTCGAGCAGGGTGAGATTGACGAAGGAGGGCGGGCGGACGCGGTAGCGATAGGGGTTCGGGCCGCCGTCGCTGATGAGATAGAAGCCGAGCTCGCCCTTCGGGCCCTCGAGTCGGCCGTAGGCTTCGCCGGGCTTGGGGCGGAAGCCGCGGATCTTGGCCTTCGGGTCCATAATGGGGCCGGCGGGCAGGTCCTTGAAGGCCTGGGCGAGGATCTTGATCGACTCGCGCATTTCCAGGATGCGCATCATGTAGCGGTCGTAGGTGTCGCCGTGCGCGCCGAGCGGCACGCGGAAATCGAAGCGCGGGTAGAAGCCGTAGCCGTCGACCTTGCGGATGTCATAGTCGACACCGCTCGCGCGGAGCAGCGGGCCGGTGAGGCCGGCGCTGACGGCGTGCGCGGGATCGAGCCGGCCGACACCCTGGGTGCGGGCGAGCATGATCTCGTTGCCCGTGAGAAGACGCTCATACTCGTCGAGGAAGCGCGGGAAGTTTGCGACGAGTTTTTGGGCGGTCGCGAGCCACTCCGGGGAGGGATCGACGCGGCAGCCGCCGAAGCGCTGGTAGTTGCACATCATGCGCGAGCCGCTGAGCGACTCGAACAGGTCGAGGATCTTTTCGCGCTCGCGGAAGGCGTAGAGCAGCGGCGTGAACGAGGTGCCGAGGTCGTTGAAGAGGAAACCGACGAGGCACGAGTGGTTCACGAGGCGCGTGAGCTCGGCCATGATGACGCGCAGATACTGGGCGCGGTCCGGCACGGCCTGGCCGGCGAGCTTCTCCACCGCGAGCGCGTAGGCCCAGTTGGTCGACATCGAGCACAGGTAGTCGAGCCGGTCGGTGTAGGGCATCGAGCCGAGGTAGGTCGTGTTCTCGGCAATCTTCTCGTGGTTGCGGTGCAGGTAGCCGAACACGGGCTTGAGCTTGACGATCTGCTCGCCGTCGAGCGTCGCCACCATGCGGAAGACGCCGTGGGTGGAGGGATGCTGCGGCCCCATCGAGATCTCGAGGAGGTCGCCATGGAACTGGTCGTGGACCTGGCGGACGGTCGGACCCGGCAGGGAGGTGAAGGAGGAAAGATCGGAAACGCTCATGGCTTCGCCTCCGGGGCAGCGGGAGCCGGCGCATGAGCCTTGGCGCGCTCGAGCACCGCGCCATGGGCGGTTGGCTCCCACTCGTAGTCGTCGGGATCGACGTAGTCCTTGCGCATTGGGTGGTCCTTGAACTCGTCCCACATCAGGATGCGGCGCAGGTCGGGGTGGCGCTCGAAGACGACCCCGTAGAGATCGTAGACCTCGCGTTCCTGGAAGTCGCACGAGCGCCAGACCGGCGTGAGCGAGGGCAGGGCGACGCGGTCGGTGCGGTTGGCCGTGCGCAGGCGGATGATGACCGGCCCGTGCTTCAGCGCCATCGAGTAAAGGTGGTAGACGACCTCCAGGCAGCCGGGCTGGTGGCGCACGGTCTTCTGCTCGACGATCTTGGGCGGGCCGCCGGCGGGATCGGGAACGCTGGTCTTGGTGACGTCGGTGACCTCCTTGTCCGGCCAGTCGACGCCGGTGACGTTGGAGCAGTAGTCGAGGCGCAGCGCGGTATCGTCGCGCAGGAAAAGGGCGAGGTCGTGGGCGTGCGCGGCATCGAGCCGCAGCGAGTGCTCGGCGGCGGGACCGGGATTCGTGATGAGTTCGACGTGCGCCGCGGGAAAGCGGGCGACGAGACGGTCGCGAATCTGTTCGACGGTTTCCATGTCAGGCGGCGGGCGGGGCCGGTGCGGCGGGCGGCGTCCAGACCGCGGGATTCTTGGCGGGCACCAGGTCGTGCGCGCCATATTCGGGGACGGGAAACTCGCTCGGCTCCTCGGGGCGGGTGAAGCGCGCGGCGTCGGGGCCCGTGAGCTTCTCGCCCTTGATCTTTTCCTGGAGCTGGATGAGGCCGTTGAGCAGTGCCTCGGGACGCGGCGGGCAGCCGGGGATGTAGATGTCGACAGGGATGAAGCGATCGATGCCCTTGAGGACGTTGTAGCCCTGCTTGAAGGGACCGCCGGAGATGGCGCAGGCGCCCATGGCGATGCAGTATTTCGGCTCGGGCATCTGGTTCCAGAGGCGGACGACCTGCGGGGCCATCTTCTTGGTGACGGTGCCGGAGACGATCATGAGGTCGGCCTGGCGGGGGGACGGGCGGAAGATCTCGGCGCCGAAGCGGGCGATGTCAAAGCGGGCGGTGGCGGCGGCGATCATCTCGATGGCGCAGCAGGCGAGGCCGAACTGGAGCGGCCAGATGGAATTGCTGCGGCCCCAGTTGTAGAGTTCCTCCAGGCTGGTCAGCAGGATGCCGTGGCGGCGCAGTTCCTCGCGCTCGACGTCGGTGAGGTTGCCGGCGGCGGGGAACCCTTCGGTGCGCTCAGGGCGAGGGGGGGCGGGCAGGGGAGCTGGTGCGGATTCGCTCATTTCCATTCGAGGTAACCGCGCTGCCATGACCAGACGAGGCCCTCGACGAGCAGGAGGATGAAGACCAGCATGGTGAACAGGGCGCCGGTGGAGAGCCCGGTGAAGGCGACGGCGAAGGGCAGGAGGAAGAGCACCTCGACGTCGAAGATCAGGAACAGGATCGCGTAGAGATAGTAGTGCGCCTTGAACTGGATCCAAGAGTCGCCCGAGGGCGCCAGGCCGCACTCGTAGGTGGCGTTCTTGCGTGCGCCCGGCTTGGCCGGCTGGAAGAACCGCACCCACAGCCAAGCCACCCCGAGCATGATCAGGGGGAAGGCGATCGCGACGCCGAGGAAGAGAGCGAGGAAGCCGTAGGGGTGTTCATGCATGCGTGGTCAGACTGAAACCCGACGCTACTATGGACCATTTTTGACTCAATGGCGAAGCCGGAGTGTTTTTTGGCAGAAGCTGCGCATTATTTGCCATCGGGGGCCGGAGGATTCGCCGCGGAAGTCGGAACCGCGGGCGCCGGTAGCTTCATGCCGCCGAGGCAGGCCGGCAAGAAGCGAAAGGCAAGTCTCTGCCGGCAAAGGAGTCCGGCCGATTTGGGCGAAAGCCGGGGCCGCGAAAATCCTTGCGCGGTCAGGGTGAGGCCATAGCTTGCCCCACTCCGCGCTGGGTCCCCATCGTCTAGCCCGGTTAGGACACCACCCTTTCACGGTGAGAACCGGGGTTCGAATCCCCGTGGGGACGCCAACGCTAATTTGGGTCTACACCAAAGTGACGACTGACACATAGTCGTGCAAGGTTTGGCCAAGTTATGGGTCTACACCAAATATTCGCGCTAGTATCCGGTTAGGATCGTGGATATGTCCGATTTTGAACCTTATGAAATCAACAGTCCACGACACGGGGCTTTGCGCCCTCCCACGCGGTGCCTATTCGGCGACCGTTGCTCTGCCCGCAAACCAGTTTGTGTGCATGATGGGTATCCTTGCATTGAGCTGCATCGGTGTGGCCAATCGGGCCGTTGCATCGCCGCCGCCTATTGACCCGGCGGCAGGTGTCTTTGCGGACGGTAACTTTAATACAGCCGCCGGCCTGAATACATTCGTGGGTCTTTCAAGCGGCATTTCCAATACCGCATTTGGCGAGGAGGCCGTCCGAAATATAACAACTGGCTCTTCTAACGTCGGCGTGGGCTTTGGCAACGCCGGCGGCAATCGTGCC
>CAZZDB010000035.1:0-24745 GCA_964652485.1 uncultured Oleiharenicola sp. | reverse complement strand
CTTCGTCTTCGGCGGCGACGGCGACGGCTTCTCCATCGGCGGCAACCACCTCGTGCACACCGCCCGCAAGAACCCACGCATGACCTATGTCATCATGGACAACTCCGTCTACGGCCTGACGAAGAAGCAGACGTCGCCGACCTCGCCCGTCGGCTTCAAGTCCAAGACCGACCCTTGGGGCGCCTTTGACCAGCCGATCAACCCGATGCGGACGCTCATCAACAGCGGCGCCACCTTCGTCGCCCGCAGCCACGCCACGCAGGTCAACCACATGGTCGACATGATGTATCGCGCCTCGCAGCACGACGGCTTCTCCGTCGTCGAGATTCTGTCCGAGTGCGTCGAGTTCTTTGAGGGCGCCTTCGACGGCGCCGTTCCCCGCAAGGGCGGCGCCTGGCAAACCATCGACCTGAAGAAGAACGACGGCACCCCCGAGGACGCCGCGCGGCACGATCCGACGGACGAGCTCGCGGCCTTCCAACTCGCCCTCGAACCCTGGCCCGGCAAGTTCGGTGTCTTCTATGAGAACAAGGCCCGCGCGACGAAGAACAAGCTCGAGCGCGACCTCATCGCGAGAACCCGTGAGAAGACCAAGAACGCGACGGATCTCCAGTTGCTCTCGAACACGTTCGCGCGGATGCGGTAAGGGAAGCGCTCTCGCGGCTTTTTCGGCCGGACTCTTCTTAACCCTCCGATTAGCCGGGTCACTAACGCCCCTCGGCGCCCGGCTATCGCATGGTCTTCCCCGGACCGAAGTGCGATAATGCAGTGCAATCAGGGCCGGCCCTGCCGCGATGGCACGACACCCGGCCTGACCCGCACTTTCCCATGAGAATCCTAGTCGAAAACCTGCTTGCCCTGCAAAAACTGATGCTGCCCCCCACTCCCCCCACCCCGGAGAAAGAGGCAAAGATTACCGAGTTGAGGAAACTGGTGCCGCCACCGGTCCTGAGCCACTTTGACCGCTTGGTGGTGCGCGGCAAGAAGAGCGTGGCACTCGTGCGTCATGGCGTATGCACCGAGTGCCACATCCGGGTGCCGGTCGGCACGCTCGCCAGCCTGATCACGCCGCACGATGTCTACCTGTGCGACTCCTGCAGTTGCTATCTCCTGCTTCCGACCGACGAACCAATCAGCGAGCTCATACCGGTCCGGGCCAAACCGGTCGTCCGGCGCGCCCGCGCGAAAAAAACGCCGGCCGCGACTGTTCCGGCGCCGGCCGTTGACCTCTAGTTTCCGGTCTCCGGTTCCGGCCTTTTTGCTTCCAGCTCCTCCCAACGGGTGAAGGCGACGGCGTGCTCGCGCTCCAAGGCGTCGAGCCGCCCCTTTACTTCGGCGAATCTCTGCGGCTCCTTCTTGTAGAAAGCGGGATCAGCCAGCTTGGCGGTCAGCTGCGCCTGCTCCTGCTCCAACGCTTCGATTTTTGCGGGCAGCGTCTCGAGTTCCTTCTCCTCCTTGCCGGAAAGCTTCCTGGTTTTCCCCGGGGAGACCGCGCGGGACGCGTATACCATGCCTCCCATCGGTCTGGCGGGTGCAGTCTTCGCTGCCGCCTGCGCCCGCTTCTGTTTGTCGTGCTGCCAGTCGGTGTAGCCACCGACGTAGTCGCCGATGACGCCGTTGCCCTCGAACACCAGCGAACTGGTGACCACCTCGTCGAGGAATTCGCGATCATGGCTCACGATCAGCACCGTGCCGGGAAACTCCACGAGCAGGTCCTCGAGCAGATCGAGCGTCTCGACATCGAGGTCGTTGGTCGGCTCGTCGAGCACGAGCACATTGGCCGGCTTGGTAAAGAGCCGCGCCAGCAGCAGGCGGTTGCGCTCGCCGCCGGAGAGGACGCGCGCCGGTGTGCGGGCGCGGTCGGGCGTGAAGAGAAAATCCTGCAGGTAGCTGATGACATGCCGCGTGCGGCCTTCGACGGTGATGTGCGTGTTCCCGTTGGCGATGTTATCGGCCACGGTCTTGTTGTCGTCGATCTGCGCGCGGAGCTGGTCGTAGTAGACGACTTCGAGGTTCGTGCCGTGCTTGATGACGCCGCTTGTCGGCGCAAGCTGGCCGAGCAGGAGTTTGATCAGTGTCGTCTTGCCCGCACCGTTGGGGCCGATGAGCCCAATCTTGTCGCCGCGGATGATCGTCGTGGTGAAATCCCTCACGAGCACCTTCCCATCCGGGTAGGCGAAGGACATCTTCTCGACATCGACGACCTTCATGCCGCTCGGGACGGCCTCGTTGACGCTCATCTTGACATTACCGACGGTGGCGCGGCGGGCGCGACGCTCGGCGCGGAGAACGTGCAGTTGGTTGATGCGGGCGGTGGCGCGGGAACGCTGGGCCCTCACGCCGCGCCGGATCCACTCCTCCTCCTGCGCCAGCTTCTTGTCGGCGAGGGCCTGCATGCGCTCCTCGGCCTCGAGCCGGTCCTGCCGGCGCACGAGGAAGGTGTCGTAGTCGCAGTCCCAGTTCGTGATGATGCCGCGATCGAGCTCGACGATGCGCGTGGCCAGCCGCTTCAGGAAGGCCCGATCGTGCGTGACAAAGAACAGACCGACCTTCGCCTTCAGCAGGAATTCCTCGAGCCACAGGATCGACGCGAGGTCGAGGTGGTTGGTCGGTTCGTCGAGCAACAGCAGGTCCGGCTGGCTCGCCAGGGCCTGCGCGAGGAGCACGCGGCGCTTCAAGCCGCCGGACAGCGCGGAAAATTCCGCGTGCGAATCGAGCCCGACATGGTCGATCAGGTCCTCCAGGCGCACCTCGCGTTCCCAGTCCTCCTCATGGGCACTCGCCGAGCGCAGGCCGGCAGAGACGATGTCATGCACGCTGCCAGTGAGGTCGGACGGCACCTCCTGCACGAGCCGCGCGAAATGCGCCCCCGGCTGCCGGAAAATCTGGCCGCTGTCCGGCTTGATGTCGCCGGTGATGAGCTTCATCAGCGTCGACTTGCCCGCCCCGTTGCGTCCGAGCAGGCACAGGCGTTCGCCGGCGTCGACCTGGAAATTCACGTGGTCGAGCACCGGCGGGCCGCCGAAGGCATGGGAGACATCGAGGAGGCTGAGCAGCGCCATGGGAACGGGCGAACGTAGGCTCCGCCTCCGCCTCTGCAACCCAAAGCTGGAAGGGGCCCAAAAAACACCAAACAGCGGGAGCAACCCTTTGCTCCTTAGCCGTTTCGTGCCTTCCCCTACGTTTCAACCCATGCAAATGAGAACTCCCGTTGACTCCATCGACGGAGTCCTTGCATCCTGCGCCCGTGAGCGCCCAGACCCAGACACCTTTGCAACAGACGATCCGTTGGATGACGGCGCATGCCGGCTTCCCGGCGCGACGCCTGCCGGACAAGGCGGAACTGCTCCTGCTGATTGCCACCGCGGCGGCCGACGAAGACCTGGCGTCCAACAATCCGGCGAACGCCAGGATCCCCTTCAATCCAACCTTCAACGCCCAGATCCGCAACTACACCGCCCAGCGCCGGCGGGCGCACATCAAGTGCGACAACAGCGCCAAGACCTGACGGAGAGATGTCGTTTGTCATTCTGGGCGCAGCGAAGCCCCCCGACGATTGGGGCCGACGACTGGCCCGCGTTGTCCCGGGCTGCGCCCAGGGTACAGAAGTAGGGCACTGGCCTATGCCGCCTCATCGTGCCGGGGCCCGTGGGACGGCAACATCGCCGGACCGGGGCGCGCGGCTAGCTGGGCCAGGATGGTCTCGCGCAATTCCCGGCCGATGCGCAGGACGACCTCGCAGACGTGGTCGCGGACGACGGGATCATCGGGCGGCACGTAGCAACCGCGCCGCTCGCCTTCATACCAAGCCTCGTCGGCGATGACTTTTTGGATCACCGGGATCTGGCGGAAAATGACGGGGTCGAGCTGGGCCATGGACGTGGATACAACACCAATATCGGCGCATTTGTTGCGGGATAAAGCGGCGGAGCCACGTTGCGAAAACATTCTGGATGCGCTAGGTTTCTGGGATGACACACAAGAATCCGCCCATCGCCGCCGGCGTTCGCATCGGCCATGTCCACCTCAAGGTCGCGGACCTGCAGCGCGCGCTTGATTTTTACGTGGGCGTGCTCGGTTTCGAGCTGGTTCAACGCTACGGGACGCAGGCGGCGTTCATCTCGGCGGGCGGGTATCACCATCACATCGGGCTGAACACCTGGGAGAGCCTCGGGGGCAACCCGCCGCCGCCCGGGAGCACGGGACTGTATCACACGGCCATCGTCTATCCGACCCGCGCGGCCCTGGCCGACGCCCTGCGCCGGCTGACCAAGGCAAAGATCCAGCTGGACGGCGCCTCGGACCACGGCGTGAGCGAGGCACTCTACCTGCGCGACCCCGACCAGAACGGCGTCGAACTCTACTGGGACCGGCCGCGCGAGCAATGGCCGCGTGACGCCAGGGGCGGGCTCGCCATGGTTACCGAGCGGCTGGACCTGGGTTCACTGCTGGCCGAACCGGCGCTTTAGCCCGGCAGCGCACAGGGCGATCACTCCCAATCCAGCCGCATAGACCGAGGGCTCGGGAATGGCTGCGCCCGACGCGAGAAAGTTGTCGGCATAGAACGTTCCGGGAATTGTGCCACTGGCTGCAGCCGCGCTCGTGAAATTGGAGGCACCAATGCCCAGGACAAAGGTGTCACCGGGCGCCATGGTCCAAGCCGTGACCGGGCTGCTGTAGAGGTCCGTGAAGCTGTAACCACCGGCGCTGCCGTCGGAGTCGTAGGCCAGTATCACGGTCTGGGTGGAAGCCAGATAGCTCGCGCGCACCGTCACATTGGAGGTCACATCATTCTGCCCCGACGTGCCCATGGTGCCATTGGTGTAGGTGGTACCGCGAACGAACGGATTGAGCTGCATGTAGTTCTTCAGGAATACGACCTGCAGATAATCCGTCGCATCAGCGCTGTTGGTGAGCGTGAGATTCCAGGTGCAAATCTGTCCGTTGACCGGGGTCACGATCAACGCGAGGTCGATCTGCACCTGCCAGTCGGCCACCGAGCTTCCGTTATTGGGCATCCACACTCCGTTCGCTGAACTCGTCTGGCCGTAGGTGACTCCGCCGTCCGTGAAATTCAGCAAACCGCTGCTGATCGTCAGGGCGCCGCCCCCGGACATCGACCCGAAGCTCCAGCCGCTGCCGAGCGTGCTGGAGAAATCATCGCTGCCGCTGAAATTTGGAACCGCGGCGCACAACGCCACCGTACCGGCGAGTGCCCCCGCGACGATGAGGCGCATGAGGGTTTTCATGCCCGTATCCTAGCAAAGGCCCGCTCGGGCTGGCTCCGCAGCGGTTGTCCTGGTGGTCTTTGCAGAAGCTCTTATCCGCTTGATCAAAGTAAATTATGCTCCGGCTCCGGCCGCCCAAACCCGATCATTTCGCCGAGCAGCCGGAGCAGCTGGTCTGGGTCGAATGGTTTGCGTATGGCGCGTTCCGCGCCCAGCTGCAGTGCGACCCGCAGCATGTCGGACAGGTTCGGATTGTCCTGGCCCGTCATCGCCACCAGTCGCGGACGGGGTGAAACCCGCCGCAGCGCGCGGAGCAGTTCCAGGCCGTCAAAATCGGGCATGAAGATGTCCGAAAGAACGATGTCGACCTGATGATGGGAAAGGTATGCCAGTGCGATGCGACCGTTGCGGGCAAAATCCGCCCCGTAGCCGTGGCGCCGCAGGAGCTGGACTAGCGCAGCGCCGATCTGGGGATCGTCGTCGACAACGAGCAGACGCGCGCCCGCGTGACCAGCGGGCGTAATCGGAGAAGCACATTCCGGCATGGTGCGGAAAATCAGGGTCAGCGGAGCGCAGGCACTTCCTCGAAGCGGCCTCTTGGGGCGGAGGGGCGACCGGCGGCGGCGGGACCGCGCGAGGCAAATGGGGCGGAGGGTATGGTCGGGGTCCCGAGGGCCGGCACGCCGGTCGCGTGACCGTTCACCAACCCAAGCAGGTCGTCCACGCAGCCCTTGAGAGTGGCGGCCTGGGCGTTCATCTCCTCGGCGGCGGCGGCGCTTTCCTCGGCACCGGCGGCGTTGGTCTGCGTAACCTTGTCCATCTGGCTGACCGCGGTGGCGATCTGCTGGATGCCCGCGTTCTGCTCGCGCGAAGCGGTGGCGATCTCGGCGACGAGTTCGTCGACGCGGCGGGCCTTTTGCAGGATTTCGGAGAACCCGGTGACCACCTTGCCACTCAGCGAGACGCCCCGCTCGCTCATGCGCAAGGCCTCGTCGATCGTGGTGGCGGTCTCCTTCGCTGCGCTCGCGCTGCGTTGGGCGAGGCTGCGGACTTCCTCGGCGACCACGGCGAAGCCGGCGCCAGCCTCGCCGGCCCGCGCCGCCTCAACGGCGGCGTTGAGTGCGAGGATGTTGGTCTGGAACGCGATCTCGTCGATGGTCTTGACGATCTTGGCGACACTGGCGCTGGCCTGCTGCAGATCGGTCATGGCCGCGGACATTTGCTGCATGTCGTTCGCACCCGTGTCGGCGGCGCGGCGGGTGTCGGCGGCGAGGGTCTTGGCGGTGTCGGCATGCTCGGCGTTGCGCTTGGTCATGCTGGTGAGTTCCTCGAGCGAAGCGCTGGTCTCCTCCAGCGAGGCGGCCTGCTCGCTGGCGCCCTCGGCCAGCGACTGGCCGGAGGACGAAACCTGGGTCGAGGCGGAAGCGACCTGATCGGCTCCCTGGAAGAGTTCGTTCGCTATGCCGCGGATCGGGCGGGTGATGCCGCGGGCAATCCACCAAACGACCACCAGCACGGCCAGCATCACCGCTGTGCCGATCGAGACGATGATATTGCGAAGGCGGACGGCACCGGCAAGCACCTCACTCTCGCGGCTGGTGATGACCACCGACCACGGGGTGACTGTCTGGCCGATGGTCACCGGGGAGGCCATCCGGAAGGTATTGTCATTGAGCGTGTGGGAAAAACTCTTGGTGTCGAATGCCTTGCCCTGCTTGATCTGTCCGAGGAAAGGCTGCACCCAAGGATCGGAATCGACCATCGGTTTACCGAGGCGCCCGGCGTTGGGATGGGCCACATAGACACCGCGGTTGGAAATCATCGCGGCATAGCCGCTCTCGCCGATCTTCACGCTGGCCATCTCGGCCGCGAGGACACTAAGCGGCATATCCACGCCGACCACCCCGATGAAGGCGCCAGCCGCATTGTGCACCGGCACGACCAAGCTCGTCATGAGTACGTCCTTGCCCGCCGCATTGTAGACGTAGGGCTCCAACACTGTCTCCTGATTGCTGCGCTTGGGCAGCTGGTAGTAGTCCCCCGCGCCATCGACGGTGTAATCCTTGTTCGGCTCGACCGAGATCTGGCCGGACGCCCGGTTCCAATACGGGACGTAGCGGCCGGTGGCGTCGTGCCCCGGCTTGTTGACGAACTCCGCATCATGGCCGTCAAAGGCATTGGGCTCCCAGACGGTCCAAACCCCGATTACATCCGGCGTCTGGGCGAGGGTCTGTTTCAACATGGCATCCGCGAGGGCCCGCGACGGCTGGCCGGCGGCCACCATGCCCTCAAAGACGTGGGCGAGATTGCGGGCGGTGCCGATGGCTGAGCCGAGCCGAACCTCCATGGTCATATCGAGCATTTCCGCCTCCTGACGACCGAGCGCCATGGCATCCGCCTTGGCGGCGCGCATCGCCTCAAAGGTCACCACGGCGGTCAGCACCGCGAGACCGCAAAATACTGCCAAACCGATCGAGAGAAGCATACGGCCGTTGAGGCCGCGGTAGAACTGGAGTTTCATGATGATGAGGTTGGTTGAGCTGGACCGGAAGTCGCCCGCCGGCAGGTTTACGGACATGAAAAAAGGCACAGGTTCACCTACGCCCTCCAAGAGGGAGTGGATGTGACTGTGCCTTCGACTGACAGGCCCGTGGAGTCCTGCCGGAGAAAGCTGCCCGCAACCGGGTTGCAGGCCTTCCGCTTCATCTATCGGCCCGCGGACGGCGGACTTTAATCAAACCGGAGCCCAGGCCGGGGTCAGATCGACGGCCCGGCCTCACCCTCCCGCCCGAGCAGCTGTTCCAGCTGGCGGCGTAGGTCGGCGAGGTCCTTGCTCTTGAAATTCTGCTTGGTCCGCTCCAGCACCTCGACCGTGCGCCGCAACGCCGCCACATGGTCAAGCTGTTCCAACGAACCCACGGCACGGCGTTCGAGCGATTGGGTCGCGCGTTCAAGGTCTGTCAGAGTTAGGATCACCTGCCGGAGTGACACGCGCAGATAACCGCCCATCGGCCCGCCCGGCTGCGCACCTGGCGCCTGCCGCATCGCCTGCTCGATCTGTCCGAGTTCCTGCTCCCAGGCCCGCAACCGTTCGCGGCCCGCCCGCATGGCGCGGAATCCGCGGTGGTCGGACACCGCCTGGTCGAGCACCCGGCACAATTCCTCGAGGTCCGGCGGCTTGGTCAGGTAGGCCACGACGGGCAGCCGCACGGAGCGCGCGGCCGTGGCCACCGAAGGCCGGCCGGTCAACAGCACCACCGGCAGGCCCGCCGCCATCTGCGGGAGGGACTCGATCAGCTCAAGGCCGACGTTGCCAGGCATGTTGATGTCGGAGATCAGGACGTCGAATTCCTGCGCGCCCAGCCGCGCGGCAGCCTCGGCGGCCGTGGCCACGCCCTCGCTGGTGAAACCGAAGCGCTGCAGCGTCGCAGTAAGCCCCTCACGGACGGCTCGATCATCATCGGCGACCAGGATCTGCCCGCGGGTTTCGGGTTGTGGCGCTTCCATGTCAGGAAGGAGGCGTGACCCGGAGATCGAGCGCGCGACGCACCGCCTGGGCCAGGCTGGCGAAATCCACCGGCTTCGCCACCAGCTCCCGGATGCTGAAGCCGCGCAGCTTGTCCGGCGTCCACGTGCCACTCAGGCCGCTGACCAGCAGCGCGGGCAAGTCCGGGCGCACGCCGTGCAATTCATGGATGACATCGAGTCCCGTCATGCGCGGCATCGTATGGTCGGTCACGACGACGTCAAACCCCAGCGGCGCGGCGCGGAACCGGGCGACGGCGTCCACCGGATTGGTGCAGGCCGTGACCCGGTAACCCAGTTTCTGCAGCGTGGCCCGCATCGCCTCGCACAACGGCGACTCATCGTCGATCAGCAGCACGGATTCGCCGGCGCCGCGCGGGGTGCTTTCGTCGCGGTCCAGGACCGCACTCGCGGCCCCGGCATAATGGGGAAAATACAGGTCGAAAGTCGTGCCCAATCCCGGCCGGCTGTGCGCGAGGACTGCGCCGTCATGGTCCTCCATGATGCCATGCACAACCGACAGTCCCAGGCCCGTGCCCTCCCCCGGTCCCTTGGTGGTGAAAAAGGGCTCGAAGATCCGTGCCAGCGTGGCTTCATCCATACCCCGGCCGGTGTCGGCCACCGATAGTTGCACGTAGGCGCCGGATCGCAGGCCCGGGTGCGCGCCGGCCTGCGCTTCGTCCAGCTGCCGCGACCGCAGTGTCACGGTCAGCCGCCCGGGCCGGTCGCGCATGGCGTGCGCGGCATTGGTGCCGAGATTCATCATGACCTGGTGCACCTGGCTGGTGTTGGCGAGCACCTGGGGCGTCTGCTCGTCGATCACCGGGACAATCTCGATGGTCGTCGGCAGCGAAGCCCGCAATAATTGCAGTGCCTCGCGCACCACCGGGTGCAGCTGCACCGCCGAGCGCTCCTGCTGTTGTTGCCGACTGAAGGTCAGGATTTGACGCACCAATTCCTTGGCGCGGTTGCTGGCCGCGCCGATCTCCGCGAGGTGCTGGCGCAGCGCGGCCGGGCGGTTGATGTCCATCACGGCCAGCTCGCGGTAGACGATCATGGCGCTGAGAATGTTGTTGAAATCGTGCGCGATGCCGCCGGCGAGCGTGCCCAGCGCCTCCAGTTTCTGGCTCTGTCTCAACTGGGCCTCCAGCCGGGTCCTGTCCCGCTCGGCGTCGCGCTGGCTGGTGATGTCTTCCAACACGGTCAGGATACACGGTGTGCCGTCAAGGTCGATGGCCTCGCAACTGCACCGGGCCTGCACACGCCGGCCGCCCCGCCCGATGAACTCGGTCTCCAGGCTGCGGACCTCGATGTTGCCACGCAGCCGCCGCACGAGTTCATCGCGGTCGGCCGCGTTCACCCACAGGCCGAGCTCCGTGGAAGTGCGGCCGAGCACCTCGGCCCGCGTATAGCCGGAAAGCTTCTCGAAACCGTCGTTCACGTCCACGTAGCGTCCGGTCGCCAGTTCCGAGATCGTCAACGAATACGGGCTGCTGCGGAAAGCCACGGCGAACTTCGCCTCCGACTCGCGCAGGGCCTGCTCCGCCTTCACGGCGGCGGTGATGTCGTGCGAGTTGCGCAAGATGCATTTCCGGCCGCCAAACTGGATCACCTCGGCGCTCAGCTGCAGGGTCAGCGGCGAACCCTGGCGGTTCCATGCCTCCACCTTGAAGTCGCGCAGGTGCCCGTTCTCCTCGAGGAGGCGGCGCACCATCTCGTCCCGCACGGCCTCCGTTCGCAGGATGCCCAGCTCCAGCGGTGACCGGCCGATCGATTCCGCACGGGAAAAGCCGAATAGCCGCTCATGCGCCTCGTTCACCTCGATGTAGCGGCCGTCATCGAATTCGGTGATCGACATGATGTCAGGCGACACGCGGAACGCCGTGGCGAATTTCTCCTCCGATTCCCGCAGCGCCTGCTCCGCCAGGAGGCGCGCGGTCAGGTCGCGCAGCACGGTGACATTGTGTGGCCGGCCGCCGATCTCCACCCATTCCGCCGACAGCGCGGCCTGCCGGATCTCGCCGGAGCGCAGGCGGAATCGCGCCACAAAATCCCGCACCGAGCGGTCCCGCTGCAGGCACTCGATGAATGCATTCCGCTCCTCCAATTCGACCCAGAAACCGAGTTCGGTCGGACTCCGGCCGATGATTTCCTCGCGCGTGCAGCCAAAAAACCGGAGCACGCCGGGGTTCGCGTCCACGTAGCGCCCGCTCGCCATGTCGTGCACCGAGATCGCGTCGGGACTGGCGCGGAACGCCGTGCCAAACTTCTCCTCCGATTCGCGCAGCGCTTCCTCGGCGCGGCGGCGGTCGGTGAAATCCAGCGAGGAGTAGAGCAGATAACCGCAATTTCCGGCCCCGTCGAGGATCGGCGTGATGGTCGAACGTCCGTAAAACACCCCGCCGGCCGTGCGCGTCACCTCGTCGTATTCCAGCAGCTGCCTGGTCCGGATCACCTGCTCATACCGTGCGCGGATTTCCGCCACCGTCGCCGGGGCGAACCCGAATACGGCCACGGCCTCCGCGAATGTCCGCCCTTCAAAATCCTGCGCGGAGACTTTGAACCCCGCCGCCCGGACCGTTTCCAAATACCGCCGGTTGACGGAAACCACCCGGAAGACGACCCCGGGTTCGACCTGGGCGAACAACATCATGTCCCGGGCGCTGTTGAAGACCATCGCCAGCTGTTGCTCCCGCGTGCGCAACTGCGCCTCGATGGCGGAGTGGCCACCGTCCCGTTCGTCCGGGGGGTCGGCCCGGGTGGCAGTGGGATCAGTAGCCATGCAGGCAAATCACCCGGCTGGAGCCATGATGGCATGGCCTGAACGCGCGGAAATGCGGGGTGTCAGACAAGGCGAAGGTGAAACCAAGCGGGGGATGAATACAGTGCATATCGGCACATTCCGGGCAAGTTAAGTCGATACGGCCGGAGCCCGGGCAATTCGGGCTGGCACCCGCAGTCGGCGCCGGCAATCTCGCGCCCCATGGACCCCGCCCCGGCCAGCGAAGCCACGCACCTGCGCGAGCTCACCCCGCAGCAGTGGAAATCCGGCGTGGCCGCCTGGCTCGGCTGGATGTTTGACGGCCTGGAACTGCATCTTTACACGCTCGTCGCCTTGCCGCTCGTCGTGCAGCTGCTGGGCGTGGCCAACGCCCTCGACCCGGCGGTGAAGGAAAAGGGCGCCTACATCCAGGCGGCGTTCCTCGTCGGCTGGGCGGCCGGCGGCGCGTTCTTTGGCCGGCTCGGTGACCTCCTTGGCCGCAGCCGTGCCCTGTCGCTGACCATCCTGACCTACGCGCTTTGCACGGGCCTGTGCGCGTTTTCGCAGACCTGGTGGCAGCTGATGATCTTCCGGTTTGTCGCGGCGGTCGGCATCGGTGGCGAGTGGGCGGTCGGTGCCTCGCTCCTCGCCGAAACCTGGCCGAAAGCCTGGCGGCCCTGGATCGCCGCCGTGCTGCAGAGCGGCGTCAACCTCGGCATCCTGATTGCCGCCGGCCTGGTCGGCGTGCTTTCGATCGTGATGCCGCCCGGCTCGGAACGCTGGGTGTTCCTCATCGGCGTGCTCCCCGCCCTGCTGGTCTATTGGATCCGTCGCCATGTGCCCGAGCCGGAGAGCTGGCGGCGGGCCGAGGCCGCGGCGGAGCAGAAGCCCGGGGTGCGCGACCTCTTCCGCGGCGCCACGGCCTCGATCACGTGGCGGACGACGGTCGTGTGCGCGCTCAGCCTCTCGGCGTGGTGGCTCTTCATTTTCTGGCAGGCGCAGCACGTGCGCAAACTGCTCGTCGATGCCGGTGCGCCGGGACCGGATGTCACGCGGCTGGTCTCGGCCGCGTTCTTCGCGATGATCGCCGTCTCCATCGTCGGCAACTATTTCGCCGGCTGGCTGGCGATGCGGATCGGCAACCGCCGCGCGATCATGCTCATGTTCTGGGCGCTTTTTGGCAGCATGGCGGGCGCCTTCATCGTGCCGCGCGGCTTCGCCGAGCTGGCGTGGTTCTGGGTGCCTCTCGTCGGCTTCTTCTCCGGGGTGTTCGGTTTGTTCACGATGTATCTGCCGCCTCTCTTTCCCGTGTTGTTGCGCACCACGGGCGCAGGCTTCTGTTACAACATCGGCCGCGCGGCGGCCGCCGTGGCCTCCGTGGTCTTTGGCTGGCTGGCGCCGGTCGGCGACTTTCGCACCGCCCTGCTCTACTCCAGCCTCCTGGCGCTCGCCGCCGCGATCTGGGCCTGGTGGCTGCCCGAGGAATCGCGCGGGGCCTGACGCGACGACCGGCGCGATCCGGCGGTGTAGTGCAGCCGGACCAGCCCGTCGGGGAAAACGCGCGTGTCGCGGAGTTTCAACCCGGCGGACTCCCGCGGCTGCAAAAACAGGGGCCGGCCCTCCCCGAGCAGGATGGGAACGATGGTGAGGATGATTTCATCCACCGCTCCGGCCGCAAAAAAGGCGTGCGCACTCTCGCCCCCGCCGACCAGCCAGATGTCCCGGCCCGGCTGCTTCCTCATCCGGCGCAGCAGCGCCGCCGGAGCGGTGTCCGTGAACTCCGCGTGCACGTCGCGATGGCCCGCCCAGCGGCGGCTGAGCACATGACACTTGCGCCCGCCGTAGGGCCATGCGCCGAAATTCAGGAGCTGCTCGTAGGTCTTGCGCCCGATGATGAGCTCGTCGATCCGTTCGAGAAACTTCGCGTAACCGTAGTCCTGTCTCGGCGTGGGCGCCGGCAACCAGTCGATGGCGCCGTCGCCCCGGGCGATGTAGCCGTCGAGGCTGGCCGCCACGTAGTAGACGAGCTTGCGCACGGTGCTGCGGCCCGGTCAGTTCAGGCCCAGCTCCGCCAGTTCCGGGCCAGCGGACGGCGGGTGCAGCTCTCCACCGCCAAAGCGCCGGGGCAATCCGCGGGCTGCGGCCAGCAGCAGCTGGTAGCGCCGCTCGTAGGCCTCGGCCGTCTGGTCGGGCGCCTCGATTACCGTCACGGTCAGAAGCGTGCGCCGCAAGGAAAGGGCGAATACGCGGACGAGGGTCGCCGTCATGCGCTCCGGCTGCGGACCGGCCCGCAGATCGATGACACCGGTGCCGGCGCTGGATTCCAAATCCACCACCTGCTCTCCCTCCGCCGTAAAAGCCCACCACCGGCCGCGCTCAAGCGCGAGGCGCTCGCACCAGCCGCCCGCCCACTTCGGCAGGTTCTCGATGTCGGCGACAAAATTGAACACGGTGTCGCGCGGGGCGGCCAAGGTGACGGCGATCGTGCGGACGTTCATGGGGCTGGTCTGGCGGGCAGCCCGCCGGCTATTTCACGGCCCGCGGATCGAATTGGGGGTTGTCGATCAAGCCTATGATGTTGCCGAAGGGATCGAGTACCGACGCCACGGTGATGCCGCCGCCCACGTCCTTCGGCTCGTCGTGCATCGTCGCGCCGAGCGCCAGCAGGTAGGCAGAGCACGCCGCAACATCTTCGACCCCCCACAGCGCCACGACCCCACCAGGCGTCGCGGTGGCCGGCGCATCGGGGACGAGCCCGAGCTCGAAACCACCGATGTTGAAACCGACGTAGAACGGTTGGTCGAAATACGGGGCGACCCCGAAGGCCTGCGTATACCAGGCTTTGGCGCGGGCGAGATCGGGGGCGGGATAGGCAACGGTGCGGAGTCCTTTGAACATGGGCACGAAGGGATGACGTTTGATCAGAATTCTTGCGCAGGGATGCGTTAGACGGGAGACATGAGGGGAAATGATTCACGCGCAGTCTAGCACGGCCCACTGACAACCCTATGTCAGGAGCGTTGAACGCCGGCTATCTTGCGTGGAGGGCGGCGATCTTGGCCGCCCCGGCCCGCACGAGCTGGCGCAGCTTCGCCGGAGCCAGCGCCTCGGCGTCCCCCCCGAACGAAAGCAGCCAGCCCGCCATCCACTCGAGCGACCAGGCATAGAGCGAAAACTCCGCGCCCCCGTCCCGCTGCCGCTCCTCGATGAGTGTCGCAAAGCTGTCGCGCCGGGCACGTTCCTGCGCCGGGCGGGCGAACCACACGCGCACCGGGATGGTTTCCTCGCGCGCGACGGATTCCTGCATGTGCTTGGCCAGCGAGAAATCCGGGCGGGGCGGAAAGACCATCGGCGCCACTTCGAGCCGGCGGATCCGGTCGACGCGGAAATGCCGGTAGTCCTGTCGCAGCCGGCACCACGCCACCAGATACCACGCGCCGCCGTAGAACACCACGCCGAGCGGCTCGACGTCCCGCGTCGTGTCCGTTTCCTGGCCGCGGCCACGGTAATCCATCCGCAGCACCCGGCGCAGCACGACGCCCTGTTGCACCGGCAGCAGCCAGCGCTGCGCAACCGCCTCGGGCGCCGCCCGGCGCGAACCGTTGCCCAACACGAGGGTGCGCTGCGTCAACCGCTCGACCTGGTCCTGGCGGTCGCGGGGCAGCACCGCGCGCAGCTTGTCCAGCGCCGAGACCATCGGCCCGTGCAGCGACGCGTCGGTGAACTGCTTCACCAGCTCGCCGCCCACGAAGAGCGACGTGGCCTCCTCGGCGGTGAACATCACGGGGGGCAGCTGATAGCCCTTCATCAGGCAGTAGCCCACCCCGGCTTCGCCGGAGATCGGCACGCCGGCCTCGCCCAGCGCCGCCATGTCGCGGTAGACTGTGCGGATGTTCACTTCGAAATGCGCCGCCAGCTCCTCGGCACGCACGACGCGGCGCCCCTGCAGATGCAGCACCATCGCTACGAGACGGTCGGTTCGATTCATGCCGCAATACAAGACGCCGCGGGCGCGGCGGCGAGATTTTCCGCGCCGGCCGGCGCGGCGGCTAGCATCCGGCCTTCTCCGGCCTATCAATCCGGCTCCAAGCCGGTACCGCCGCCGGGCTTTTGATTGCACGCCCGGGGAGTCCGGGTAGCGTGAGTGTTCCCGGTCTGCCCCGGGACGACAAAGTGAACCAGGCCGATCCCACGCCGCATCAATCCTCCGGTCCCGTCGCGGGCGCACCGCCGGTTTTTCGCGTGCGCGGCCTGACCAAGACCTATGGCGAGGGCCCGACGCAGGTCCGCGCCCTGGCCGGGGTCGACCTCGATCTCCACGCCGGCGAGCTCATCGTGCTGCTCGGGCCGTCCGGCAGCGGCAAGACCACCCTGCTGAACCAGCTCGGCGGACTCGACATCCCCTCCAGCGGCGAAATCCACTACCGCGACATTGATCTCACCCACGCCGACGAGGAGCAGCTCACCCGCTACCGGCGCAACTCGGTGGGCTTCATCTTCCAATTCTACAACCTCATTCCCAGCCTCACGGCCCGCGAGAACGTCGGCCTCATCACCGAGATCGCGCCCGATCCGCTGCCGGCGGAAACCGCGCTGGAGCTGGTCGGGCTGACGCCGCGCCTCGACCACTTTCCGGCCCAGCTCTCCGGCGGCGAACAGCAGCGCGTCGCCATCGCCCGCGCCATCGCCAAGCGCCCCGAGGTGCTCCTCTGCGACGAGCCCACCGGAGCGCTCGATGTCCACACCGGCATCGTCGTGCTCGAGGCCATTGAGCGCGCCAACCGTGAGCTCGGCACGCTCACCGTCATCATCACGCACAACGCCGTCATGGCCGGCATGGCCGACCGGGTCATTCATTTTTCCGACGGCCGCGTGCTGTCCGAGCACCGCAACGCCGTGCGTGCCGCGCCGTCGACGCTCAGCTGGTAACCCATGCTCCCGCACCTCGACCGCAAGCTGCTTCGCGACCTGCAGCGCCTCAAGGGCCAGGCCGCCGCGGTCTCGCTCGTCATGGGTTGCGGCCTGGCGATGCTGATCATGGCGCGCAGCCTCATCCATTCGCTTGAGACGACGCGCAGCGAGTATTACCAGACCAACCATTTCGCCGAGATCTTCGGCTCGCTCAAACGCGCCCCCAACCACCTGATCGACCGCCTGCGCGACATTCCCGGCGTCGCCACCGCGCAGACCGATCTGGCCGTGCCGGTCACGCTCGACCTGCCCGGCATCGCCGAGCCGTGTAGCGGCCTCGTGCGCTCATTGCCTGATTTCGCCGCTGCCGAGCTCAACCGCCTGTTTCTCCGCCGCGGCCGCTGGCTGGCACCGGGCTCGCGCGGCGAAGTGCTCGTCGGCGAGGCATTCGCCAACGCCAACCAGCTCTCGCCGGGCGACACCCTCACGATGCTCCTCAACGGCCGGCGCCAGACCTTCCGCATCGCCGGCATCGTGCTTTCGCCCGAATACATCTTTGAGTCCCGCCCCGGCGTGGCGCTGCCCGACAGCCGCACCTATGGCATCTTCTGGATGCCCTACAAGGAGGTCGCCACCGCGTGGGATCTTTACGGTGCATTCAACCACTTTTCCCTCACCCTCGCCCCCGGTGCAGACGAGAAGCCGGTCATCGCCGCGGCCGACCGCCTGCTCCGGCCCTATGGCGGGCTGGGCGCCTACGGCCGGCAGGACCACCCGTCGCACATCCGCGTTACCGACGAGATCCGCGTGCTCACCATCCTCGCCATCGGCTTCCCAACGATCTTCCTCAGCGTCGCCGCGTTCATGACCAACGCGGTGCTCACCCGCCTGCTTTCCCTCCAGCGGGAGCAGATCGCCATCTTGAAGGCCTTCGGTTTCACCAACCGGCAGATCGTCGTCCACTACCTGAAATTCGCCTTCGTGATGGTCGCGGCCGGCGTCATCCTCGGCCTGGCCGGGGGCGTCGCGCTCGGCCACAAACTCGTCATCATGTATGAGCTGTTCTACCGCTTTCCCGACCTTCACTTCCGCCTCGACGGGAACGCCGTGGCGATCGCCCTGACGGTCGGTCTCGGCGCCGTGACACTCGGCGTGTTCGGCGCCGTGCGCAAAGCGGCGAAGCTGCCGCCCGCGGAGGCCATGCGCCCGGAGCCGCCGGCGCATTTCCGCCCGGCCTTCATCGAACGCACCGGCGTGGCCCGCCTGCTGACCCACTCCTTCCGCATCGCCGTGCGCAACCTGGAGCGCCGCACGATGCAGGCGGTCTTCACCGTCACCGGGCTAGCGCTCGCCACCGCGCTGCTGATCATCCCCAACACCTTCAAGGCCGGCATCAGCGAGGTGCTGGACTTCCAGTGGGACGTCGTCCAGCGGCAGGATGTCAACCTGGGGCTCGTCGAGCCCTCCTCCGCCCGGATCGCCCACGAGCTGGCCCAGCTGCCGGGTGTCACCAGTCTCGAGCCGTCCCGCAGCGCCGCCGTGCGCATCCATTTCCAGGGCCGTAGCCGCCAGATCGGCCTGCGGAGCCTCCTGCCTGGCGGGCAGCACAGCCGCGCGGTCGACGCCTCCGGCCGTGAGATCGTCCCCACCGCCGATGGCGTCATCCTTTCAGCCAAGCTCGCCCGCGTGCTCGGTGCGCACCTCGGTGACACGCTCGTGCTCGAGGCGCTCGAGGGTCGCCGGCGGGTGATGAACGTCCCGCTCGTCGCCACCGCGGAGGACTTCACGGGCATCGCCGCCTATATGGAAATCCACGCCGTCAACCGCTTTCTGGGCGAAGGCGACGTCATCACCGGGGCGAGCATCGGCCTCGACATGTCCCGCCGGACGGAGTTTCTCACCGCGTTGAAACAAATCCCCCGCGTCAGCTCGGTCGCGATCAAGGAAACGATGCGTCAGGCCTTCCGCGAGACGACCGCCCAGAGCATGGGACTCCTCCAGAGCATCTACCTCACGTTCGCCGTCATCGTCGCCTTTGGCGTCATTTACAACAACGCCCGCATCTCGCTCGCCGAGCGGGCGCGCGAGCTGGCCACGTTGCGGGTCATCGGCATGACGCAGCGCGAGGTCGGCGCCATCCTCGTGGTGGAGCTGGTCATCCTGGCGCTGCTCGCCGTGCCGCTCGGGCTGCTGTTGGGCACGGGCCTGACGACGGTGATCGTCGGTTCCATCAACACCGAAACCATCCGGCTGCCGCTGGTGTTCACCAGCTACACCTACTCGTTCGCCGTCGTCACCGTGACGATCGCCTCCGCCCTTTCGGCCCTTTTCGTCCTGCGCAAACTCAGGCAGCTCGACCTGATCGCCACGCTCAAGGCCCCGGAGTGACCGCCCGTTGCAAATTCCAAATCAAGAATTCCCCCTAAGCCCTCCCCCATGACCCCGTTCGTCGCTCCGAAAAAACCCAAACCCTTCCGCTGGCTTCCTTATGCCGCCGGTGCCGGGCTGATCCTGCTGCTCGCCTTCGGTCTGCGCCCGCGTCCCGCGACGGTCGAGACGGCCCGTGCCGCCTTCGGCGCGCTGCGCGCCACCGTCAGCGAGGAGGGCAAGACGCGTATTCGCCAGCGCTACGTCGTTTCGTCGCCCGTCACCGGCCAGCTGCGCCGTGTGCCGTTCAAGCCTGGCGCGGAGGTCGCCGCCGGCAACATCGTGGCCGTCATCGAGCCGATGGCCGCCTCGCCGCTTGACCCGCGCGCCCGCGCCCTGGCCGAGGCCCGCCGCACCGCGGCCTCCGCCGCCCTCGAGAAGAGCCGGGCCGCGTATGTGCTCGCCACCAATGAACTGCACCGCATGGAGCGGATGTTCGCCGAGAAAACCGTCTCACCGCAGGACCTGGAAGGCACGCAGATGCGCGAGACCGCCGCCGCCCGCGATGTCATCGCGGCCGACGGGGCCCTGCGCGCCACCGAGGCCGAGCTGGCCGAGACCTGCGTCGGCCCTACCGCCGCCCTCGTCGAAGTCCGCTCACCCGTCGCGGGCCGCGTGCTGCACGTTTTTCAGGAAAGCGAGCGACCGGTCACCGCCGGCACGGCGTTGCTGGATGTCGGCGACCCCGCCGATCTTGAGGTCGTGATCGAACTGCTTTCGCGCGACGGTGCCGCCATTGCGGCCGGCACGGCCGTCGAACTCGACCAGTGGGGTGGCCCGAGGCCGCTGCTGGCCCGCGTGCGGCTGGTCGAGCCGGCGGCCTTCACGAAGATCTCCGCCCTCGGCGTGGAGGAGCAGCGCGTCAACGTCGTGGCCGACATCACGACGCCGCTGGCCGAGCGTCAGACCCTCGGCGACAACTTCCGTGTCGAGGCCCGCGTGGTCGTCTGGGAAAGCACCCACGTGCTCAAGGTGCCGGTGTCGGCCTTGTTTCGGCGTGGTTCCAGCTGGGCGGCCTATGTCGTGCGTGACGGCCGCGCCGCGCTCACGCCCGTCTCGGTCGGACCCTCCAGCGGCACCGAAACCCAGGTGGTGGACGGCTTGAAGGAAGGCGACGAGGTGATCCTCTACCCCGGCGACCGCGTGTCCGACGGCCAGCGGGTGAGCCCGGTGAAGGTTTGAGCGTCGCCGCGATCGGCGCCACCGGGCCGATTTCCACGTCATAACCCCACCCGCCGGCGGGGTTTACGTTCCGAAGGCATTGGCGCGAAAAAGCCGGTTGCGGCCCGGCTCCTGCTAGCTAGCCGTCCTCGCCCTGCCATGGCCATTCACGCCGCCCTCCACCACCAGACCGCCTACCGCTACGACCGCCCAGTCACCCTCGGACCCCAGGTTGTCCGGTTGCGCCCGGCGCCGCATTGCCGCACGCCCATCATCAGCTACTCGCTGAAGGTCGAGCCGGCCGGCCACTTCATCAACTGGCAGCAGGACCCGCACAGCAACTATCTCGCCCGGCTCGTCTTTCCGGAAAAGGTCACGCACTTCTCGGTCACGGTCGACGTCGTGGCGGAGATGTCGGTCTACAACCCTTTCGACTTCTTCCTCGAGCCCTATGCGGAGAAATTCCCGTTCACCTATGAGAAGAAACTCGCGGTCGAACTCGCCCCCTTCCTGCGCAAGCACCCCCGCAAGGCCAGGTTCGGTGCACTCGTCGAATCACTCGACCGGAAGCCCCAGCGCACGATCGATTTCCTCGTCGGGCTCAACAGCCGCATCAGTTCCCTCGTCAAATACCTCATCCGCCTCGAACCGGGCGTCCAGACGCCCGAGCAGACCCTTACCCTCGCCAGCGGCTCCTGTCGCGACTCCGCGTGGCTGCTTGTCAACACCCTCCGTCACGCCGGCCTCGCCGCGCGCTTCGTCTCCGGCTACCTCATCCAGCTGAAGCCCGACGTGAAGTCACTCGACGGCCCCTCGGGCACCGAGAAGGACTTCACCGACCTGCACGCCTGGTGCGAGGTCTACGTGCCCGGCGCCGGCTGGATCGGCCTCGACCCGACCTCCGGCCTGCTCGCCGGCGAGGGTCACATCCCCCTTGCCTGCTCGCCCGACCCGACCGGTGCCGCGCCCATCTCCGGCGCGGTGGATGACGCCGAGGTTGAGTTCGGTTTCGAGATGGATGTCACCCGCGTCCAGGAGTCCCCGCGCGTCACGAAGCCCTACACCGACGAGCAGTGGACGCAGATCGCCGTCCTCGGCCACGCCATCGACGCCGATCTGGAGAAGAACGACGTGCGCCTGACCATGGGCGGCGAACCGACCTTTGTCTCGATCGACGATCCCGACGGCCCCGAGTGGAACTTCACCGCCGTCTCCCGCCGGAAGCGCGAGCTCTCCGGCCAGCTCATCAGGCGCCTCCGCGCCCAGTTCGCCCCCGGGGCGCTGCTCCACTACGGTCAGGGCAAATGGTATCCCGGCGAACCGCTGCCGCGTTACGCCCTCGCCGCCTACTGGCGCAAGGACGGCGTGCCGGTCTGGCAGGACGACGACCTCATCGCCGACGAAGCCCGCAACTACGGCCACGGCCCGAAGGAGGCGAAGGCGTTCGCCACCCGCCTGGCCCAGGTTGTGGGCGTCAACCCGCGGAACCTCATCCCGGGCTACGAGGATGTTTTCTATTACACGTGGAAGGAGCGCCGGCTCCCATCGAACGTCACGCCCGAGAAGTCCAACCTCAAGGACAAGCAGGAGCGCGACCGCATTGCCCGGATTTTCCAGGAACAACTCGGCGAACCCGCCGGCTACGCGCTGCCTATCAAGCGCGTGGGGTATGGCAACCAGCAGGGCTGGATGTCCGGTGCCTGGTTCCTGCGCGATGACGACACGCTGTGGCTCATCCCCGGCGATTCGCCGATGGGCCTGCGCCTGCCGCTCGACTCGATCCCGTGGGTCGCGGAGAAGGATTACCCGTGGGGCTGGCAACAGGACCCGGGCGGCGCGCTCGGCGCGCTGCCCAAGGAGTTCCCGTACCGCGCGCGCCCCGAGCTGAGCGGCCAGCGCTTCCAGCGCGGCGGGCCCGAGCCGACGCGGGCGGGCCACGGTCCGGGCCAGCGCGCGCAGCAGCTCGGCGAGCCCGAACCGAAGGTCCCGGAACTGCCACCGGAGATCGACCCAAGCCGCCGCCCGCAGCAGGGCGAGAGCGCGCCGCACGTCATCCGCACCGCCCTCTGTGTCCAACCGCGCGACGGCCGGCTGCACGTATTCATGCCGCCGGTTTCCACCACCGAGGATTATCTCGACCTCATCGCCGGCATCGAGACCACCGCGGCCGAAATGGGCCTGCCGCTCATCATCGAGGGCGAGACGCCGCCGAAGGATCCTCGTCTCAACAAACTCGCCGTCACCCCGGACCCCGGCGTCATCGAGGTCAACCTGCACCCGAGCAAGTCGTGGGACGAGCTCGTCGCCCGCACCACCACCGTCTATGAGGAGGCGCGGCTGGCGCGGCTCGGTACCGAGAAGTTCATGGTCGACGGCCGCCACACCGGCACCGGCGGCGGCAACCACATCATCCTCGGGGGTGAGACGCCTCCGGACTCGCCGATTCTCCGCCGGCCCGACCTGCTGCGTTCCCTGCTCACCTATTGGCAGAACCACCCATCGCTCAGTTACCTTTTCTCCGGCCTCTTCATCGGCCCGACCTCCCAGGCCCCGCGCATCGACGAGGCGCGTAACGATTCTCTCTACGAACTCGAGGTCGCCTTCCGCGAGATGGACCGTCAGCTCGGCCCCGGCCGCGTGACGCCGCCGTGGCTGGTCGACCGCCTGTTCCGCAACCTGCTCATCGACTCCAGCGGCAACACTCATCGCGCCGAGTTCAGCATCGACAAACTCTATTCGCCCGATGGGCCGGCGGGCCGGCTCGGCCTGCTCGAGATGCGGGCCTTCGAAATGCCGCCCCATGCGCAGATGAGCCTCGCCCAGCATCTGCTCCTGCGCGGACTCGTCAGCAAATTCTGGCAACAGCCCTACCGGAACGAGCTCGTCCGCTGGGGCACCGACATCCACGACCGCTGGATGCTGCCGCATTTCTGCCAGACGGATTTCGCGGACGTCATCAACGACCTCCGCGCCGCCGGCTATCCGTTCCAGGCCGACTGGTTCGCGCCGCACTTTGAATTCCGGTTCCCCCGCATCGGCGATCTCACGCAGCGCGACATCGAGGTCGAGCTGCGCGCCGCACTCGAACCCTGGCACGTGCTCGGCGAGGAAGGCGCGGCGGGGGGCACCGTCCGCTACGTCGACAGCTCGCTCGAGCGCCTGCAGGTCAAGGCCCGGGGGCTCACTGGCGACCGCTTCGCGCTCGCTGTGAACGGCCACCGCATCCCGCTCCACCCGACCGGGGTCAACGGCGAAGGCGTGGCCGGCGTGCGCTACCGCGCGTGGCAGCCCCCCAACGCCCTGCAGCCCACCATCGGCGTGCACGCGCCGCTGACGTTCGACCTCGTCGACACCTGGAACGAGCGCTCGCTCGGCGGCTGTGTCTACCACGTCGCCCATCCCGGTGGCCGCAGCCACGAGACCTTCCCCGTCAATTCCTACGAGGCCGAGAGCCGCCGGCTTGCGCGCTTCGTACCCTTTGGACACACGCCCGGCGGCAAATACACGCTGCCCAAGGCCCCCACCGCCGGAGAACATCCCTTCACGCTCGACCTGCGCAATCCCTAGGCCGCGCCGCTCCTCGGAGGATCGTCACGCCCCAGCCTGCCGGACCGAACCGCGCCCCAGGTTGACCTCACTCCTCGCTTGCAGCCCGCCCGCCGAACCCAAGGATTTGTCGCACGCGCCGATGTCCCTCCCCCCGACCACCTCCCGCCCTGCGCCGCTTGGCTATGCCGGGAAGTCGAACCGTTACGACGAGTGCGTGGACACCGCCGGCCGGTTGCGCGCACCGTGGGCCAGTTTCTTTGACCACCTCGGAGCGGATCCGGGGGAAAAACTCCGCGCCGCCACCGACGCCTGTCATCGCGCCATTGTCGAGCAGGACGTGAGCATGAACGTCTATCTCGGGCAGCAGTCCGGGGCGCAGCCCTGGCCGCTGGACGCCCTGCCCATGCTGATCAGCCCCGACGAGTGGTCCCGGATCACGCTCGGCCTGCGCCAGCGCGCCCACCTGCTCAACGAATTGCTCAACGACCTTTACGGCGAGCAGCAGCTCCTGCGCTCTGGCCTCCTGCCTGCCACGCTCTTCATGGCCAACCCGCATTTCCTGCGCGCCTGCGCCGGGCTGGGCAAACCGGAAGGCGTCTTCCTCCATACCTACGCCGCCGACCTGGCCCGGTCGCCCGACGGCCAGTGGTGGGTTATCGAGGACCGGCTCGACGCCCCGTCCGGCCTCGGCTACTCGCTGCAAAACCGCATCATCGCCCGCCAGGCGCTGCCCGACATCTTCCACCGCGCCCCGGTCGAGCGGCTCTACCAGTTCTTCCGCGACTATCGCAGCTCGCTGCAGGCGCTGTCGCCCGGGCGCGAAACCTCGCGCATCACCCTGCTCTCGCCCGGTCCGGCCAACGAAACCTACTTTGAACAGGCCTACCTTGCGCGCTACCTGGGCTACACCCTGACAGAGGCCGAGGACCTCATCACGCGCGACCGGCAGGTTTTTCTGCGCACCGTCGGCGGACTGAAGCGGACGGACGTCATCATCCGCCGCGTGGACTCCGATTTTTGCGACCCGCTTGAGCTCGGCGCCGACTCCCTCCTCGGCGTGCCCGGGCTGGTGCAGGCGGCGCATGGGGGCCAGGTCGCGATCGCCAACCAGCTCGGGGCCCGCGCCCTTGAGACGCCCGCGCTGCTCGCGTTCCTGCAGCCGCTCTGCCGCCACGTGCTCGGC
>CAZZDB010000034.1:0-24933 GCA_964652485.1 uncultured Oleiharenicola sp. | reverse complement strand
ACAGGGGTTCAACTCCCCTCACCTCCAAAACTTTGTAACATAATATACATTAATTAGTTACATAAATTGTATATCTGCCGTGTGCCTGATGATATTGCGAGAGATGCGTGGACTTTGTCCAAGTTTCAAGCTGCCCAACCCCGCGCGCCAGTTTGCTGAACTTAACGGACACGGTTGGGTTCAAAAACGGGTCGAGGGCGGAATTCTCCCAGAGGGGAGTGTGACCATCAAGGGGGGGATTTCGCCCGGGCGGCATGAGCTCCCTCCGCGAGGAGCGTCGCCCACTCTGCCCCGGAGAGCCTGAGGACCGGCCCGCGGTACCCCAACCCGCGGGCCTTCAGACAGATCGTCGTGTTGTTTTTAGCACTCACGGGCTCGCCGTACAATTGCGCCCGCAGGATGGCGAGGAAGCGCTTGTGCTGCGCGCCGTAGAACCAGCAGACATAGTGTTTTTGCAGCGTGATCGGGGCGTCCAGCAGCAAAAAACAGGCGTGCTTCTTATAAGCTTCCTGCAGATCGGGGTCGGCCTGCCAGCCGCTCAAGAACAGGGTGCCCGCGGCGAGCTGGCGGAAATTCTGGATGTTCAGGCCCACCGGGGCCAGTTCCGGCGCGATGGCGTGCGTGTAACAGCGCAGTCGCTCCCGCAGGGTCACCCCGGCGAGGCCCGTTCCGATGACCGCGCCGGCCCGTTCGCTCAGGGGCAGCAGCAGGCGTTTCCGCCACGTGGAATCGCCCGCAAATCGGCCCCGGTCCTGCAGCGCCCGGGCGCGCAGCCTCAGGTAATCGCGGAGAATCTCATTCGGATTAAAGCCGCCGGGCACGGTCGGCAAGGGGCCCGGCAGGATAAATCGGAGATCCTCCTTCAGCAGCTTCGACGAGGCGCCGGTCTTGATCAGGCCGCGCCGCACATGGAACAGGGCCGGCCTTTCGTCCACCGGCAGATCGAGGTCCCCCTGCTCGCCGAGGCACAGGTCGCCGTAGATGCTGGTTCGAAACGCCGTCAGGGCGACGAGCGTGAACACGAGGAGATCGCGGGCCGCGAGTTCCTTTTCGCGCCCGGTCTCGGCCGCGATCCGCGCGGCCAGCAAAACCCGCAGAACAGGCGCGTAGATCAGCGTCGGGTCGTCGGCCAGGGGACTCGCATACACGGGCACGCAGCTTTTGCTCGTCTGCCTGGGCTGCTCCTCGCGCCACTCCTGCAATTCCCCGTACAAGCCGTCAATCTCGCGCCAAAACCCCTCCAGATAAAGGTCCCATGCCAGCTGGTAGTCGGCCGGCCGGTTGAGATCGAGCCGGCGATCCCGTTGCCGCCCAGCCGGACCCTTCCCCGTCCGGGCTCTCCGCGGGAGCAAAGGCCAGATTTCGGGCGAGCGCCCGATCTCGAGCTTGTAGCAAAAGCAGCCGGAGGGCCCGTACATCATCGTGACCTCCTCCAGCAGCAGGTCGACGGAGCCATTGATGATCGCGCCCTTCGCCCGCTTCTTAAGGTGCGTGACCAAGCGGCGGAGATTGCTGAAGACCGCGAGCTGGTGCAGCTCATTGTCCGGCGCCGGCGCTCCGGCCACCCCGGAGCCCCCACGAGCCGGCTCCGCCTTCAACTGGGCGAGCAGCGCAAGCCACCGACCGAAGCTCGTCTCCACGCGCTTCGCCGTGGTCTCGTCCCGCCGGTCGGGATGCGGAGCGCGCCAGGCCCGTCTTCTCGCCGGTTGGCCGTTAACCGGCTGACCGACTTCGCTGCGGGTCCGCAGTTCGGCGAAGTACGCCTGCGCGGCGGGCGACCATTCCGCCCGCGGCGTGGACGCGCGCACCTGGTGCTTCTTGTTGGACTCCTTCGTTTCCGCCAGAGACAATCCATAATCGGTATTCCGAAACATATCATACCGGATGTCCTCAAAGGACCCGTAGGCGTCTAGGCCAACCAGCACGGGTGTGACGAGCGTACCGGGCGCCAGGGCAAAATACACTTCGGCCCGGGCGAGCACCTCCCGCGCCGGCTTTTCCCGGCCCGCGAGGAAATTCTCCACGGCCGGCAGGGGGCAGTCCAAGCAATCCGCCAGCTGGCGCGGCGTGGCGCCCTGCCGCTTCAGGTAGTGCGCCAAGTGGTCGGCCAAGCGGTTGGGCAGGCCCGCCACGAGCGGGGTCGGCCGCAAATCGTCGATCGACAGGCGACCCAAGGTTAGGCTGAAGTGCCGGTCCAGTGCCCGCTTGAAGTCTCCGGACGCAGGCTTCATCTCAATCTTCGGCATTGCCTTGATGTTGGCGAGAGGATGCTCAAGCCAGCGGGCGCAATCGGGCTGCCCCGCCACCTGCAAGGGGCCTCGCGCCATTTCCGCAAAGCCATGGATGCCGAATCCGGCCGGGGGCACCAGACCGCAAAAGTAACGCACTGTGACCTTACGGCATCGCGCCTCAATGCCGGCGTACTCGTCGGACTCCACCTGGCCGCGCGTGCCCACTTTCGAATTCAATTTGATTGGCAAGAAGAGGAAGTTCGTTTCCGGGCGACCGCTTTTCAGCTCGGAGTACGCGTGCAGTAGGTAGAGGTGCAAAGCCTCACTCACGCCGGGACCGCCCTCGAACAATGGATCGAGGGGCGGATTGACCAGCATCGGGCACTCCGCCCACGGGGTTCCCTTGGCGCCACCGTCATGCCAAAGCAGATTCACCCGGTATTTCCCGACGTCATCGCCCGGCAACACATGCTGCCCCCACCGCAACGCGGCCAGTTCGTTTTCCTTCAGATTTAACAACAGCGCGCACGCAAAGAGGGCATAGTCGCGCAGGGCCTCGAGCTGGTCTGTCGTATGCGGTGCGGAGCAGCGGGCCGCCAGCCGCGCCGAAAGCTGCAGCTCGCACAACAAATATCCCCCCGCACTGTGCTCGAGCTGCTCCTTGACGATCCCGCCCACCGGTTCGGAAAAATGGACACGCGAGAGAGAGCTCCTCGTCATACCATTCTCGAACCCGTCCAGCACGCCCCTGATCATCGGCGTCGCCGTCTTCTCGAGGTACTGCCGCCAAGTCTGCGCGCTCCAGCCGGCGGGGGCGTACTCGGGGTGCAGCCAGAAGAAGCCCCGGTCCGGCTCCAGCTCCATCAGCAGCCCGTGCCGGACGAACTGGATCATGTTCGTCGTGATCCGTTTCCCGGCCGCATATTTTTGGTCGTTGGCGACGTGGGCCTCAAGGTAGGTTTGGTCCAGCAGGAGGAGAATGTCACAGCCGCTGGCGCCTTTTTCATGCACGCAGAAGGAAAAGAACGCGCGCAGTTCCTTCTCGTAGAAGTCGAGCTGGCCTTTATTGCGCAAGGGAAACCAGGGCTTCTTCCAGGGCCACCCCTTGGGCCTACGGGGGCATGTGCTGGCTCCCTTTCCCCTCCGATAAGCGCGAGAACGATGGTCACGGTAACAGAGCAACTGTTGCCGGAGTCGATTCGAGCACTTCTCCCAAGGATACGGATGTTCGTCACGGTAGGCACGATGCCAATTGATTGCCCGGGTCGCTTCGGTTTTCTTCTGGCAACGATCAGTTCTTGCAACCTCCATCAAAAGGTTGGTGGCAAATTCTATCTCCGGTGAGGCGGTGAAAAAATCGCTCGGAAAGTCCAGGATCGCCGCCATCCAGCTTGCATCTGCCGCGGGGGGAACACTCGTGCCGGCCGCCCAGAGCTTCACGACTCGATGTGTCAGCCCGATCTTCTTCGCGAGGACCACGTTGGTCATGGCGCGCTTTTCGAGCGCGAAACATATTCGAGTCTTGAGCGGGGCGTCGGGGCCAATTCCGCTGAGATCGATCGGGCGCAAGGCCGTGTAGAGTTTCCGCAGGTTGCACAGCGCCTCCTTAACCCGCTTGGGATAGATTCGGTGTCTGCTGTTGTTATGGCGGCGGAAGAAAACAAGGAACTTCGCCAGCGCGGATTCAGTTTCGAAAAAGATCACCTGGTCGCCGAGCGATTTCTTGCGAAACTTCATCAGTTTTCCCAACACGATCTTCGCCACCTCCGTGGTTAGTTCAGGACTGGAAGAAAATGGGGTGCGCTCGGCGATGACCCCTTCGAGGTCGGCGTAAGTGGGGGCCAGCTTGCCACCAGTCCAAACGGGCGCGCGGCCCACTGGTTGGCCCCTGGTCACGTGGTCAACGCTCGCAGCCGACCCGGCGACCGCCTCCCTGGAGATGGCCGACCCGGATCCGGGTCGGCCGCCGCAGTTACAAGGCTCGTCCCGGCTGTTAGCGTCCATTGCAGTAGTCAATCGAATGCTATGCGGATAAATGAAGGTCTTTCAGCGCGGTTTCGCCGATCGCCGCAATATCGTGACCGTGTGAGCCTCCACAGGATATTAGAATTTCCTCCGGTCGCTCCTCCCTGGCTCATCGTCAAATGCCCGCGTTGGGGCAAGAACGCGGGCTTCGCTGAGAGGAGAAGCGTGTTCGGCGGAGCGATGTTGAGGGGGAGTTCGCTTGAATGACATCTCTCGCCCAGAAACAAGCAGTAGTGTACCGGCCACCCGGGCGAAGTGGGCCTACTCCGAGAAATACGCGAACGCACAGACCGGGGAACCAAAGCGCGATACTTCTCGTCGCAGATCCCCTCGGTATGCCGCACCGTGGCTATCAGACTCCATTTGACCCTTCGTTGGCCGGCCAGGCGGGCACTGCGGCTGCGGCGATTGCTATCTGCCGGCGCAAGATGCGGAACCTCACCAGTGAGAAAATCCAGCGGGCACCAGAAGGAAGTTTGATTCGGGTCACCGCTTCGCCCTCCGGCTTCGCTCAATTGCGCTGCCGTCATTGGCCGATTCGTACTGAATCAAAAGTTGACCGCCCAGTAGAGTGACCAAGGCCGCCAGTTGGTTGACACTGACGACACCCGGGGCGCATTCGATCTGCGATATCCGGCGGCGATCGACGTGCAAATAGTAGCCGAGTTGGGCCTGGGTGAGGCCGCGCCGGCGACGAAGGTAACGCAGTGTTTTCTGCAAGGGCACTGGATTGATAATAGGATGTTTCATGGGGAAAAATCTTTGTTCCCCGGGCAAACACCCCCCTGAACTTTTCTTGGGCCGAATTTTCGGCCGCCCGCATCTGGCACGATCAAATAAGCTGACTCAGGAATGTTTTCGCTGGCACGACCAGCGGTTGACGGTGGGCGAAGCAATTCGCCGCCTCGTAGGGCAGGTCGAGCACAACCTGAAAAGCGTTCTCCGCTCCGGTCTCTACCTGAAAGTGGGCCAAGGCCGGAGACAACTTCTGTTCCGACTTCTTCACCTCGACCAGGAACCACGGCTTGCCGTCACGCACCACGACGAAGTCTACCTCCCGCTTCAGTTTATCGCGCAGGTAATGGAGCTCGTATTTTCCCAGCCCGAGATCCGTCCACCCTTCAACGGCTTTAAGGAGATGGCAGGCAACCATGGTTTCAGCCCGGGCCCCCGCGTCTGAGACCACTGACCAGTCCCGCAGAAACCACTTGGGTTCCTTGCGCAAAGACTTGGTAACATTCTTGAACCAGGGCCGCACCAGAAACCCAAAGTGGAGCCGGCCGAGGAGGTCCACCCACCGCCGGATGGTATCGACGGACATGCCGATTTCGGTGGCTAGGTTGGAGTAGACGAGCTGCAGACCGGAGCGTTCCTCCAAGATGCGCATCAAAACCTCGATCGTGCCGAGATCCTGCACCAGGGTCACATCCCGTAAGTCCTCTTTCGAAAGCTGCTCGTGCCGTAGGGCCCGCCACCGGTTCGAGAAACGAATATCGCGCTTGAGAAAGGGCTCCGGGAACCCGCCATGCTCACAGAGGGCAGCCCAATCCGCCGCCTTGATTTCCTGCGGCGCACGAATGGCTTTCTCCGGGATGTCCGTATGCAGGCATTCGGCCACGGACCAAGGATGGACCCGGTAAAGCAAGTAGCGACCCATGAGGCTGTCGCCGCCGCGCCGAAAGACATCCAGGCGGGAACTGCCAGTCACGATCCACTTGGCGCGCTCGCCGTAGGTATCGAACAGGCCCTTGAGCAGTCCCTTCCACTTCGAATACTTGTGAATTTCATCGAACACCGCTACCGGCGGCTTCGCCCGCAGTCTTTCAAGCCCTATGGCAGCCGCAATCACCGCTGGTCCGGCCAGCAACTGTCGACGGTCGCCGAGATTGTCCCAATTCAGGTAGTAATCGGCCACTTCTCTGCAAACCGTGGTTTTGCCAACTTGCCGCGGTCCACTTACGAACGCCATTTGGCGATGCTGGGCCAAATGGTCGCGCAGCAGGGTACCGTAGAAACGAGGGCGATTCGGCATAGGACCATATTCAGTATTGTCGTAAATTGGTCCAGACTATTTTACGATGCTCACGCTTTTAGTCCTCGTGACGGCGCCCACGACCCGCGCCGTCCTGGTCGTGGTATGCGCCGGGCGGAGTGCGGGATGGGGCTTGGGCCGGCGGGAGCGAATTTTGGCGAACAATTTCCGGAAGGACGATTTTGCCGGGAGTCGGTTAGTCTTCACGCGGTAATTTTTAGTTTACCGCGGACCGATCCGTTCTCCCCTGCCTCCCCGCCCGAACGCGCCATCGCAACCCTCCGCGCCCCCTGCCCCTCGCCGTCAAAATCGTCCCCCCCGTTTGGGCAGACTCTGCTCGGCCCAATTCCGCCCTTCGAGCCTGGTCCCGTTTTTTTTGACGCGCTTCCCCGCCGCCGCGGCCCGGCCCGCACGGCCGCTGAAATCTAATCCGCCCAAGGTTGCGCAAGGGGGTCTAGTTGACCTAGCCTGACCGGGTGCGCGGGGACAAAATTGCCATCCACCTGCTGACTCATCCCGACCCCTTTATCGTCGGGGTCTATATGCATGCCCACCGGTGGGCGGACCTCGCGTACCTGGCCGACTATATCCAGCGCGACGTGCCGCGTGGCCTGGCCCGCACCGACCCCGAACTTTACCGCACTCTCCGGGCCGCGGTCACCGACGCCATTTGCTGCGGCTGGGGTGCCCTCAATCCCGTGGTTCTGCGCAAGCTGGCGCGCCAGTCCAGGTCACGGCCGAAACCCGTCCCAAAGCCGTAATGACGGCTGTCCGGTTGAAGCCAGCCATTTCGGACGTTCCGAAATCGCATGGGGACAACCGGGCGCCTGCGTCCATACCGCCGCGATTTGCGGACCGGCCGGGGGCGCCGGTTTCAGGGCGCCGGAGCCGCAGGCGTGGCCGGAATCTCCGCGAACGTGATATCCCCGTCGTGGACGGTCAGCAGCGCGGCGGCACGGTCGCGGCAATAAGCCATGAGCAATCGGTCTTCCGCCGGGCCGCGGTCCCATGCCCAGACGACGGGCTGGGTGTCGATGGGGGCATAGTTGAAGACCCACGTGTCGTGGAAATAGTAGGGTTTCACCAACCGCACGAACACGAGATGGCGGCCACCGCCGGCGATGAGGCGGTCCTCGATTTCCTGGCGCAACGGGACGATATTTCGCGACGCGAGACGGCGCTGGTTGGAGGTGTCGCCCGCGAGTGACAGACCCTGGGCGACAAGCAGGAGGGAGACGACGAGGCCGAAGCGGCGCCGGGGACGCGGCAGCGAGACGAAGAGCCGGCGCAGGCCCGCAACCGCGAGCAAGCCCCCGAGCGCCGCCGCCGGAGCCTGATAGTGGGGCATGAAGTAATACGACAGGGCCAGGGGCAGTGCGATCACCGCGATGCTGGCGAGGGCGAGGCGCACCCACCGGCCCGGCCGCCACAAGGCGCCAACGAGGGCCAGCCCCCCCAGCACCCAGCCAAAGTAATCGTTGGCGAGCAGGCGCAACCGGGAGATGAGCATGGCCGGGATCGACGGCAGTTCGCGCCGGGCCTCCAGGACGAAGTCATGATAGAATTCGGCGAACGCGGCGTTGGTGAAGACCGGTTCCGTGGTCGGTTCGGACTGCCAGATGAAAACCGGCGTGCCGAGGTAGCGATGTTCGTATTCGAGATAGGGCAGGCGCCACGGCGAGCCGGTGACACGGAAATTCGAATAGGCCAGCGCCAGGGCACCGAGGGCGATGACGGCGCTGCACGGCAGCACGAAGCGGGTGAGAGTCGCGCGATGGCCGGGGCCGTCCTGCGCGAGCCACCGGATGAGCACAAGGCCCCCCGGTACGAGGCAGGCCAGCAGGCCCTCCAACGGACGCGTATGCATCAGGATGACGACACCGAGGCCGAGCAGCAGCGCGTCGCCGGCGCGCGGTCGCCGCCAGATGCGGCAGGCGCCGCCAAACACGAGGGCGCCCCCGGCCGCGGTGAGGGCGCCCCCCCAGTAGCTTTGCACCCAATAGTGGGTGAGGCCGAATTGGGTGCTGACCAGCACGCCGCCGAGGAGCGCCCAGCGCGGGGCGAAGAAACTGCGCAGCATCCACGTGGTCGCGGCGGCGAAGCCCGCCCCGGCGAGCCAGACGCCGTAGATCGGATTCCCCAGCCAGAACCCCAGGGCCAGCATGAGGCCGGGACCGGCGGGATATTTCGCCATCATCGACGGCTCCATCAGGATGTGCTGGCTCTCGAAGAATCGCCAAAAAGGATGCGTGGGATTGGTGAGCTCGAAACGCGCGAAGGTCTGCCCGGCGAAGAGATAGGCAAACTCGTCGTGAATGCGCGGCAGGTGGCGCGGGACGAAGGCCCCGACCGCGGCGCTGCCGGCGAGAGAGAAAATGGCCGCCCAGGCCCAGACGGGAAAACGGTGGAAGATGACTCTAGCCGTGGTGGCCATCGCGGGGTGCTTCAATGGAGGGGAACCCGCCGCCATGGCCTCTTTCCAGGTGTGACGTGCGCCGACGAAGTGTGACCGGCGAGGAGTCCGTCCCCGCGATAGTTGCATTGTCCGAAATGATCATGCGCGAGCCACCCTAGAATCAACCGGCGCTTAACGGAGGCCTCATTGCGGGGATAAGTTGCCTGGCTTCCGCCCTCAGGCGTTCGTCAGCTCGTCGTAGGCGACGTTCAGGTTGGACTTCAGGCGGTTGCCCGGACCCGGCGGCACGTGCAGATCGGGGAAGCCGGGAAAATTTTCCAGCCTGCCGATTTCGTCCTTGGACTTGCCGGCCTTGATCCCGGTTTCCACGTGCGCGAGCATTGCCGCGAGGTAGTCGCGGAACACCAGCAGGTCGGGGTGCCCACCGGTGACGCCGAACTTCTGGTGGCCATGCCCGAAGAGATAGATGGCATCGGCCGGATAGGTCTTGACCAGGCTTTCCAGCACGGTGACCCAGCCCCGGATGCTCGCTCCGCCGGGCCGGTCGATCACGGGGTAGATGCGGTTGAAAGCCAGGTCGCCGGTGTGGACCACATTGGCTTTCTCAAAGTGAATGGCAATGTCACCGCGGGTGTGTGCCGGGCCGAAATACCGCGCGGCGATGGTCTCGGCGCCGAAATCGCGGCGCCAGGTGTCGGTGAAGGTGGAGTCGGGCAGGGTCGGGGCGGGGCCATTGGGGCTGCGCTTGGCCGCCGCCAGCATGAGCTCGGGCACATTGGCCTGCGCCACGATGGTCTGGGTGGCCGGACGGAAAACTCCGTTGCCCCCGGTGTGATCGCCATGGTGGTGGGTATTGATCACGGCATCGAGCTTGCGTCCGGCCCGTCCCGGCATGCCTTTTAGGAAAATCTCCGCCGTATCCGGGAACTGGGTATCCACCGCCATGAGGGCGTCCGGTGCCGCGAGCCAGCCGATGGTGCCGCCGCGGCCGGTGAAGAGGCCGACATTGCCGCGCAGCGGGCGGAACTCCGTGACGGGTGCCGGCATTCTGACCTGGGCCGGGGGAGCCGCCGCCGGTCCGGATGGCGAGCTGGCCGAAGGGGTCTGCGCGGACAGTGGGCCTCTCGCGAGCAGGCTCAGCGAGGCGGCGGCACCGGATTTGAGGAGGAAATCGCGGCGATTCATGACCTGGACCGTATTTCAAACGGCCGGCCGTGCCAGCTCGTTCTGCCGGAAACCATGTAACCTTTGGGTGCCCCGCCGGTATACCCTCCCGCACACCGCTTATGACTCCCTTTCATGTCCTCCGCCACCCTCATGCAATTCCGTGTTCACACCGGGCCCCTCTTGGTTAGTCTCCCCGACGCCGTGGAAGCCCCCACCGACCACGAACTCATGATCGCCGTCCGCGCCGGGGAAATCCGGCAGCTCGGTGAACTCTTCGAACGCCATCACCGGCGCCTCTACGGGTTTTTTGTGCGCCTGACCAACCAGCCGGCCGTCAGCGAGGACCTGGTGCAGATCGTGTTCTACCGCATCCTGAAATACCGCCACACTTACCGCGACGAGGGCAAGTTCTCCGCCTGGTTCTATCACCTCGCCCGCAAGGTCGCCGCCGATCACTTCCGCAAGCACGCCGCGACGCCCTCGCCCACCGATCCGGCCGCCCTGCAGGACCACGCCGACACCGATCCGCAGCCCTCGGAGCAGGCCGCCACCGCCGAGGACGTAACGCTTCTCCGCACCGCCCTCGCCCGCCTGCCACTGGAACAGCGCGAGGTGCTCGTGCTCTCCCGGCTCCAGCATCTCGAGCACAAGGAAATCGCCAAGCTCCTCGACTGCTCAGTCGGTGCCGTCAAGGTCCGCGCCCACCGCGCCCTCAAGGAGCTGCGCGACGTCTATTTCAAGATCCGCAAGGAGAAGGCGGCCTGACCGGGCCACGCCGCAACCACTTCACCCATTACCCAACGACCCACCATGAACTGCACGCGAGTCCAGGACTGTTTCATCGATTATCAGGACGGCTCATTGCCCCCCGCCGAAGCCGCGGAGCTTCGCGCCCATCTCGCCAGCTGCCCGACCTGCCAGCGCGAATGGTCCGCCCTGCAGGAAATCACGCGCAAGCTCGACACGCTGCCCGCCGCCGAGGAGCCCAGCCCCCGCCTGCGTGAACAATTCTACGCCATGCTCGAGACCCACCAGCGCGACGCGGACGCCCCCAGCCCTTTCGCCCTGGCCCGCAGCCGGATTGACCGGTTCTTCGCCGCCCTGCTGCCCGCGCAACCCGCCGTGCAATTCGCCCTCGCCGTCGCCCTGCTCTGCGGCGGCCTCCTCGCCGGCCAGCATTTCTTCGCCCAACCGGCGGTCATCATCCCGGCCGACGACTCCGCCAAAAAGGAGCTCGCCGACCTGCGCAAGCAGATGGACTCGATGAACCAGCTCGTCACCTATTCCCTCCTCCAGCAGCAATCCACCAGCGACCGCATGAAGACCGTGCTGGCCACGATGGATCTCAAGAGCCCCGACCGCAAGGTGCTCACCGACCTGGTCGGCGCCCTCGCCTTTGATCCCTCCATCAACGTCCGCCTTTCCGCCGTCGAGGCCCTCGCGCAGCACGCCGACGACAAACTTGTCCGCGCGGGCGTCCTTTCGGCCCTGGCCCGTGAACAGGCGCCGCTGGTCCAGGTGGCGATGATCGAGCTCCTCGGGCCTTATCGTGACGCCGCGGCCCGGCCCGTGTATGAGAAGCTCAGCCGCGACGATGCGCTCGATCGCAACGTCCGCGACGCCGCGCGCCGCGCCCTGGCGGCACTCAGCCTGCCGGCCGACGCCGGCGGCCGGCCGACCGCCACCCTCAAGTCCAACCCCGCACCCGCCCTTTCATGAAAACCAACATCCCCTCCGCCCTCCTCCGTTTCCTGTTTGCCGCCGGCCTGTCCGCCGCCGCCCTTGCGTGGGCGGACGAAGATGGTGCCACGGCGAGCGTCAAGCTTTCCGCCCCCGGCAAGCCCGCCACGCTCCAAATCAACGTGCCTTGGGCTGATATCCATATCGCCGGCACCGATGGCGATACCGTCACCGTTGTCTCCAGCATCGACCAGAAGGGCAAGGAGACCCGCAGCGACGGTCTCCGCCGCCTCGATGACGAGGTGAGCTTCGAGCTCGTCGAGCACGACAACACCGTCAGCCTGCGCATCGCCGGCGACAATCCCTGGGCCAGCCACGACGCCGAGTTCAAGATCACCGTGCCGCGCGCCATGGCCCTCGACGTCAAGACCGAGACCGGCGGCGACCTCTCGGTCAAGGACATCGACGGCGACATCGACATCAGCAACATGAACGGCGAGGTAAAGCTCGACGGTATTTCCGGCTCCGCGGTGGTGAACACGATGAACGGCGAAGTCCATGCCCTCTACGCCAAGGCTCCGCAGAAGCTCGTCTCCATCACCTCGATGAACGGCGAGGTGGACCTCCGGGTGCCGGCCGACACCAAGGCCAACATCCGCCTGCGCAGCCACAACGGTTCCATCCTCACCGATTTTGACGAGACGGTCCTGAAGACCAAGTCCGAAGGCAAGGGCGACAGCTACAACTATGACTTCGGGCCCCAGGCCGCGCGCCTGGGCGCCGATGCGGCCCGGGCCGCCGCCGACGCCACCCGCGCCGCGATGCAGATCGCCCGGGACGTCCGGCGTGAAGTGGAGCGCGCCGCCAAAGAGGCCAAGGAGGCCGATGAGGATGACGCCAAGGCCGCCGCGGACGAGGCCAAAGCCGACAAATTGGCGGCGGAAGCCGCCGCCGGAGCGCCTCACGCGCCTCACGCGCCGCATGCCCCGCGCCCGCCGCGTGCCCCGCGTCCGCCGATTCCCCCGATCACCGGCGGAAAGACCGTCAGCGGCACGCTTAACGGCGGCGGCGTCGACATCAAGGTCTCCACGATGAACGGCGAAATCACCCTGCGGAAAGCGAACTGACTTTTCCCCGCCCGTCGTCTTCCCCGCCCGCCGTCGCTGTCCGCAGCGCGGCGGGCTTTTCATTTCCAACGACCTGCGCGGGGAGCAAGCCCCGGGCTACCGCGGGCTGACCCGCCATCGCGGACATAAAAATTTGCGACACTCTTTATTCTGGATATTGTTTCTGCCAGCTTCCCCTTATGAAAACTCGCCCACTGCTCGTGCTTTTCGCCGGCCTGTTTCTCGCCGGCTTGGTCAATCAATCCGCCGGTGCCCCCGCGGTTGTCATCGATAATGTCACGGTCATCTACCAGGATCCCGACAACTTCACCGATGTCCGGGAAAACAACAGCACTCTGACCAGCACCTATTATCTGGATGAGCTGAAGGCCTGCTTGCAGCAGACTGCGTCCCCCCTCCTCGCACCCGGCCAGAAGCTGACCATCACCGTCAGCGACGTCGACCTCGCGGGTGAAACCCGCTTCGGCCGGCCGGACGACATCCGCGTCATCAAGGATATCTTTATCCCGCGTGTGGCGCTCAAGTTCCAATTGGTCGACGCCGGCGGCAAGGTGGTCAAGGAAGGTGAGCGCAAGCTCAGCGACCCAGCCTTCATGCAAAGACTGCATCTGCCTGGCTCCGACGAACCGCTTTATTACGACAAGGCCATGCTCAAGGACTGGGTCGTGCGCGAATTCAAGACCAAGGCCTGAGCCCCCGCCAAAGAGTTTCCTCTTCCCGCGGACGGCCCCCGGCCGCCCGCTTTTTTTGCGCCCCTCTCCGGCAAACGGTGGTGGACGCACTTGCGGCGTTCCTCTAGGCATCCTTCCCCTGCGATGCCCACCCAGAAAAAATCACCGACCCGACCCAAGGCTCCGACCGTTCCGCTCTTCCACTGGCTGCAAGACCGCGGCGCAGGCATGCTGCTCCATCCGACCTGCCTGCCGGGAGCGCAGGGTTGCGGCGTCTTCGACCAGCAGACGGTGCGCTTCCTCGATTTCCTGCAGGCCGCCGGGATGAAATACTGGCAAGTCTGCCCGCTCGGACCCACCGGCTACGGCGACTCGCCCTACCAGTGCTTCTCCGCCTTCGCCGGCAATCCCTACCTGATCGATCTCGCCGCGCTCGTGCCCTTCGGCCTGCTCGCCCCGGGTGACTTGGCCGGGCTCGCCGCACTCTCCGAGGACCAGACCGACTATGGCTCGCTTTACCGGCTGAAGCCCCCGCTGCTCGATGCCGCCTTCCGCAGGTTCGAACAGGAGCGGCCCGCGCTGCCCTACGGCGACTTTGCTGCCTTTTGCCGGGCCAACGCTCATTGGCTTGACGCTTACGCTCTTTATCGCGCGTTAAAAGACCATCATGGCGGCATCGCTTGGTGGGACTGGCCCGCCGAATCGCGCGACCACCGGCGCGCCATGAAATCCCCGCTGCGCGCGAGGTTGGCCGCCGCCATCGAGTCCTGCCAGTTCGCCCAGTACCTTTTCTTTGGCCAGTGGGCGCAGGTGCGCACCGCCGCCCGCGAGCGCGGCATCGAGATCGTCGGCGACCTGCCCATCTTTGTCGCGGCTGATTCCGCCGACGCCTGGTCCAATCCGTCGCTGTTTGAACTCGAGCCCAAGACCCTCCAGCCGCTCGCCGTGGCCGGCGTGCCCCCGGACTATTTTTCCGCTGACGGCCAGCTCTGGGGCAATCCGCTGTACCGCTGGCCGGCCCACCGCGCGGACGGTTACGCCTGGTGGCTGGCCCGGCTGCGTGCCTCCTTCGAACTTTGCGACATCGTGCGCATCGACCACTTCCGCGGTTTCGACGCCTACTGGCGCATTCCTGCGCCGGCGGAAACCGCCCGCCACGGTGAATGGGTTGCCGGTCCGGGTCTCGACCTTTTCCGCGCCTTCCACGCCGCGCTGCCGGAGGCCCGGATCATCGCGGAGGACCTGGGGGTGCTCACCGACTCAGTCATCGCGCTCCGCGAGGCCACCGGGCTGCCCGGCATGAGTGTGCTGCAGTTCGCCTGGGGCGGCGACGCCACGAACAGCTACCTGCCGCACAACGCGGTCGCGAACGCCGTCATCTACGCCGGCACGCACGACAATGACACGACCCTCGGCTGGTACCAGTCCGCGCCCGAGACCGAACGCGACCACGTGCGCCGCTATCTGCGGGTTTCCGGCGCCGATCTGCCGTGGGATTTCATCCGCACGGCCTACGCCAGCGTCGCGCGGCTCGCCATCGTGACGCTGCCGGATGTTTTTTCCCTCGGCTCCGCGGCGCGCTTCAACACGCCCTCCCGTGCCGGCGGCAACTGGCAGTGGCGCTACCGCGCGTCCGCGCTGGAAAACATTTCTGTTCCGGTCGCGAAATATTTCCGCGAGCTCGCGGAGCTTTACCGGCGCTGAGCGCGCGGGTGGAAAATATTCCAGCGCGGATTTTCCGCGCGAAAAACAAATCGGCGCGCATCCGAAAATTTTACGTGCAACTGTGGCAAATATTTAGGACAATGCCGCATGGCCAAGAAAAAACCTGCCAAGAAGAAAGTTGCTAAGAAGAAAAAGAAGTAACGCTTGCGTTGCTTTTTTCTCCCTCGACGCCGGCTTTCTCAAGCCGGCGTTTTTTTCGGCCCGCCCCCGCAGGGAATCATTTCACCGCCGCCCACACGCGCTGCACGTCGTCGTGGTCCTCCAGCGCCTGCAGGAACTCGCCGACCGTCCCGCGCATCGTCTCGTCCAGCTCGGGAAACTGTTTGGCGGTGTAGCCGATCTCACTCGTGATAACGTGCCACCCGTGCTGCTTCAGCCACTGGGAGACGGCGTGCACGGCGTTCCGCTCGGTGATGAACCGCACGCCGGCCGCCCCCTCGGGAATGTCGTCGTTCTGCGCGTGGGTGAGCGCCTCAAAATCGTTGGCGCCCGCCTCGATCGCCACCCCCTCCACGTCCACCCCGGCGTCGGGATGATGCGCCTCGACCAGCCCGACATGGTCAAAGAGGAACTTGTTGCTGCCGGCCGTGCCGAGCACGCCATTCTTGAAGAGGAACCGGATCTCCGGGGTGAGCCGCTGGTGGTTGTCCGTCATGCATTCGACGATGACCGGCACCTTGTGCGGCGCGTAGCCCTCGAACACGACATGGTCGAGGTGCGACTTCTCCCCGCCCACGCCCGTGCCCTTGGCGATGGCGCGCTCGATCGCGTCGCGCGTCACGCTGGCTTTCCGGGCCTTTTCGAGCGCGGCGAAGAGCCGGGCGTTGCCCTCGGGGTCGCCCCCGCCGAGCTTGGCCGCCACCGTGATTTCCTTCACGAGCTTGCCGACGGTCTGACCCTTCTTGAGGTTGACGATTGCGCGTTTCGCGTGGAGCCATTGACGTCCCATAGGGGGCGGACGTTAGTACAGGTTCGGCGACGCGTGCAAGTCTGCTGACACAGGGCTGTCAGTTGTCCATGCTCCGCTCGCAAAATGAAAAACCGCTGTCCCTGGGCCGAGCCCGAACTTCACCACCACTACCACGACACCGAGTGGGGCGTACCCTCCCACGACGACCGGCACCTGTTCGAGCTGCTGATTCTCGAGGGGGCCCAGGCCGGCCTGAGCTGGTCCACCATCCTCCGGAAGCGAGCCGGTTACCGGCTGGCCTACGACGGCTTCGACGTCGCCAAAGTGGCACGCTATGACGCCCGGAGGAAAGCCCGGCTGCTCGCCGACCCCGGCATCGTGCGCAATCGCCTGAAGGTGGAGGCCTCGGTGCTCAACGCCCGGGCCTTTCTCTCGGTGCAGGAGGAATTCGGCACGTTCGATCGCTATATCTGGCGCTTTGCCGGCGGCCGGCCCATCCAGCACCACCTCGGTACCCGCGACCAGATCCCGGCCAGCACGCCGGAGTCCGACGCCATGAGTGGTGACTTGAAAGCGCGCGGGTTCAGGTTTGTCGGCACCACGATCTGCTATGCGTTCATGCAGGCCACGGGCCTGGTCAACGACCACCTCGTCACCTGCCCGCGGCACAAGGCGTGCGCGAAGCTGGCCTGAACAACGCGGGCGGGCCAAGGCCGTGCGGTTCCCACGCGGAACCCAAACCCGGGGGGGCGCGTGGCGAGGGGCATCCCGACGAACGGACCGGATGGACCTAAGGCTGCGCTCTTGCCTGGGCCCGGACGGTGCGTCACACCTCGGCCCTTGCATGCATTGGATCGTCGCCAGTCTGTTCTCCGCCTTCTTCCTCGGCTGCTATGAGCTGAGCACCAAGCACGCGGTGCGCGACAACGCCGTGTTGCCCGTCCTGTTCCTCGCCAATGTGTGCAGCGCCACGGTGTGGTGCGCCCTGCTGGCGGCGGCCGCGCTCTCGCCTGCGACCCTGTCCGCCGGCCTGCTCGTAGCTCCGCTGACCGGGCACCAACACCTCCTCCTTTTGCTCAAGTCCGTGATCGTCGCCGCCTCGTGGGTCTGCAGTTATTTTGCGATCAAGCACCTGCCGGTGTCCCTCGCCTCGCCCGTCCGCGCCACCGGCCCGATGTGGACGCTGTTCGGCGCCGTGCTCGTGCTGGGCGAGCGCCCGACCTGGCTGGAATGGCTCGGCGTGGTCATCACGCTCGCTTCCTTCGTCGGTCTCTCCCTGGCCGGCCGCCGCGAAGGCATCCACTTCCACCGCGACAAGTGGTTCGGCTTTCTCCTCGCCGGCACCCTGCTCGGGGCGTTGAGCGGACTCTACGACAAATTCCTGCTGGCGCGCGCCGGTTTCAGCGCCTCAACGGTGCAATGCTGGTTCTCGATCTACCTTGCGGCCCTGTTCCTGCCGCTGGCCGTGGGCTGGAAACTGCGCTGGTGGCCACGCCATGAATTCCACTGGCGCTGGAGCATTCTGTTCGTGTCCCTGTTCCTGCTGGTGGCTGATTTCGTCTATTTCGACGCGCTCCGCAATCCCGCGGCCCTGGTCTCTCTGGTCTCCAGTCTGCGGCGCGGGAGCGTGCTCGTGGCCTTCGCCGGCGGGCTGTTCCTCTATAAGGAGAAGAACGGCCTGGCCAAGCTGCCTGCGGTCCTCGGCGTGCTCATTGGCATCGTCCTGACGATCCTGGGTTGAACCGGACTAGGACATACTCCGGCGTTGCGCCGGCGCCGGCCCGGCCAAGACTGACCGGATGCACTACCCCGCATCCCGCCCGTGCCGGGCCTTCCGCTTCCTCGCGGTGCAGGCCGCTCTGCTCCTTGTCCTGCTGCTTGATAGCTGCTCCCTCGTTCCCAAGCCGGCGGTCAACTACGCCATACCGGCCACCGACGAGGGCCTGCCCGGTGCCGGTCCGATCCGCCGCTACGACTGGTTCAGCAAGCTCTGGCTCGAACGCCGCACCGAGTGGGCCGCCCAGGTGCAGCAGGACCAGCACGCCATCGTGTTTCTGGGCGACTCCATCACCCAGGGCTGGAAGGACCAGCTCACCGCCAGTTTCCCGGGGCTCAAGGTCGCCAACCGCGGCATCAGTGGCGACACCACCCGCGGGCTCCTGATCCGGTTGCCGGAGGACGTCCTCGCGCTGCATCCCGCCGGCGTCGTGCTCCTCATTGGTACGAACGACCTCGACGAAAAGGCCGAGCCGGAAACCATCGTCGCGAACATCCAGCTCCTGCTGGCCGAACTGAAGAAGCACAACCCCACCATGCCGGTCGTGGTGTGCGAGGTTTTCCCCAGCTCCCCCGAGAAGAATCGCCCCGCGGAGAAGATCAAGCGCATCAACCGCCTGCTCCGGGGCGTGGTGCGGGACCAGCCCCAGATCACCCTGCTTGACACCTGGACGCTCTTTGCCGGACCGCAGGGCGATGCCAAGCCCGAGGAATTCCCTGATTTGCTTCACCCCAATGCCATCGGCTACGCCAAATGGGCCGCCGCCCTCCGGCCGGTGTTCGCCACCTGTGGCTTTCTCGACACCGAGAACGACGAGTTCACCATCGAGAACGATTTCGTCAGCCTCTTCAACGGCCACGACCTCACCGGCTGGGGTTACCGGCCCACGACCGAGGTCGACATCAAGTCCGCAAAACGCTGGGCCGCCAGCGACCCCGCCAACGCCGCCGAGTGGCCGATCGTGACCGAGCCCGTCAACTTCGACGGTCGCGCCGCCACCCCCGACGGCCGCTATGTCGCGCTGCATGGCCGGCTCGTCGTCACCACCCCGACCGGCTACCGGAAGATCCAGGCGCTTTGGACCAAGCAGGAATTCCCGCAGAACTTCGTCCTGCGGCTCCAGTTCCGCGCCACCCCCAACACCGACAGCGGGATCTTCGTCCGCGGACCACAGCTCCAATGCCGCGACTACCTCCTCGCCGGCCCCTACAAGAAACTTCAGCACTACCGTCCGCAGGAGTGGAACGACATCGAGATCACCGTGAAGGACGGCGCCGCCTACTGCACCTGCAATGGCGAGGTGATCGAGACCGCCATGAAGGTGCCGGCCACGGGCCCCATCGGCTTGGAAGGCGACCGTGGCCAGATGGAATACCGCCGCATCCGCCTGCGGATGCTGCCATAAGGGTGCCCGCACTTTCCTTTTGAGCAAAGCCGGTTAGCTTGCGGGCATGTTCGCGGACCTCTTCCAGCTCCGGCTGCGCCGCCCGCCGGCCGATTATGACCGTGCGTTCATCGCGGAGGTCAACGTGCGCCGCCCGGTGCCGCGTAATCTGCGGATGGAAAAGCTCATCCTGCTCTGTTGGGGCCTCATTGCCGTGAAGCACGTTGCCGTGATCTGGGCCGTGCATCACTATGCCGTACCGTTCCACCAGCTTTGGATCAACGTGCCGACGTTCCTGCTCGGGCTGCTCGCCACCCTCGCCTACTACCTGCACGAGTAGTTCCTTCTCGATTCCACCCGGTGATTGCGGGATCATCGGCACACCATGGCCCAAGTTCCCGGTCTCCGCAGTTGCTACGACAAAACCGGCCGCCTCGTCTATGCCGGCCGCATGCTGGACAAGATCCGGCTCCACGCCGCCGGCCGCCTGCCCGCTGATTACCACGCCAACCTCGGCGCCGGCTTCGACGGCCGCACCTGCACCTTCCTTCGCGTCGCCTACGCCGACCTCAAGGCGCGCACGCTGGCCGGCGGCACCGACGAGGAGGTCGTCGCGTGGGCCTTCGCGCAGGGTGGCGCCCGCACCGACGACGAGTGCAACATATTCAACCGGTTCCTCTCCAAGGTCGGCTGGCGGGACGACCGCACGCCGGTGTTGCGGCAACGCCTCGAAGAATACGGCCTCACCGGCCGGCCCATCGAAACCTTCTTCGACCTCATTGAATATGACGAGGGCCGCGATCCCGTCGGCACCCAGGCCTGGCTGAAGTGACCGTCATGACCGTCCCGCGCACCCGCTCGCGTCTCCTGCTCTCCGTCTTGGGCGCGCTGGTGGCGATCGCGGCCGCGGCCTTCGCCTGGGCCTGGTGGCAGATGCGTGGCAGCCTGCCCCAACTCGATGGCACGCGGGCCCTCGCCGGCCTCGGCGCCCCGGTGAAGGTCGAACGCGATGCGCTCGGGGTGCCCACCGTGACCGGAGCCTCGCGGCTCGACGTGGCGCGGGCCCTGGGTTTTCTCCACGCCCAGGACCGCTTTTTCCAGATGGACCTGCTCCGCCGGCGCGGCGCCGGGGAACTCGCGGAAATCTTCGGCTCCGCCGCCGTCGAGTTTGACGAGAGCGCCCGCCTGCATGGTTTTCGCCGGACGGCCGGCCTGGTGCTGGCGCAGGCCAGTCCCGCCGAGCGGGCGCTGGTCAATGCCTACACCGACGGGGTGAACGCCGGTTTGGCCGCGCTGGGCCGGATCCCGTGGGAATACCTCGTCCTGCGCGTTGCGCCCCAGCGCTGGCGCGAGGAGGACTCGCTGCTCTGCATCTACGCCATGTGGTTCGACCTGCAGGACTACCGGGGCGCCTTCGAGCTGAACCGCGACGCCCTCCGCCGCGCCGCGGGCATGGCCGCCGTGGAATTTCTCGCGCCGCGGGGCAACTCCTGGGACGCCGCCCTCGACGGCAGCACCATGGCGCCCGCGCCGATGCCGGCGCTCCGCTTCCGGGCGCCGGCGGAAACCGAGCCCGGCACCGCCGCCCTGCGCTCCGGCGAGCCGCCGCGAAAACAGGTGATCGGCTCCAACGCCTTCGCGCTCAGCGGGGCCCACACCGCCACCGGCGCCGCCCTGCTCGCCAATGACATGCACCTGGAACTGAATGTGCCCGCCACCTGGTATCGCGCGGTGCTGCAGTGGACGGACGCGGACGGGCCGCACCGGGTGGTGGGCCTCACGCTGCCGGGCCTGCCCTTCACCGTGGTGGGCAGCAACGGCCGCGTGGCCTGGGGCTTCACCGACGCCTACGTGGACACCACCGACGTCATCCTGGTGGAAACCGAGGCCATCGCCCAGCACTACTACCGTACCCCGCACGGCTGGAAGGAAATCGAGGAGCGCCCCGAGGAAATCCGCGTGAAGGGAGGAAAACCCGTGCCTTATCTCGCGCGCTGGACCGAGTGGGGCCCGATCATCGGCGGCCCGAGCGACGGACGCTACCAGGCGCTGCGCTGGACCGCGCATGATCCCGCGGCGACGAACCTGCACTTCTTGGAAATGGAAACCGTGGCCAGCACGGCCGCCGGCGTCGAGCTGGCGCACCGGGCCAGCTTCCCCAACGAGAACATGCTCATCGCCGACGCCGACGGCAACATCGCCTGGACCATCCTGGGCCGGATCCCGCGCCGCACCGGCTTCGACGGCCGCCTGCCCGTCTCGTGGGCCTACGGCGACCGGCATTGGGACGACTGGGTCCGGCCCGAGGACGTCCCGGTGGTGTCCAACCCGGCGGCGGGCGCACTGTGGAGCGCCAACAACCGCGCGGTCGGCGGCGAGCGCTATGCCCAACTCGGCGACGGCGGCTACGACGACGGCGCGCGCGCCCGCCAGATTCGCGACGACCTGCAGGCCCTCGTCGCTTCCGGGAAAAAGGCCACCCCCGTCGACTTGCTGGCCATCGAGCTCGACGACCGGGCCCTCTATCTGGCGCGCTGGCAGAAATTCCTCCTCGAAATCCTGGACGACGACGCCCTCGCCCAGAAGGCCGCCCGGGCCGAATTGCGCGAACAGGTCGGCACCTGGAACGGACACGCCAGCATCGACTCAACCGCCTACCGGCTGGTGCGGGCCTTCCGCGGCCATGTGGCCGAGCGGACCTTGGCGCCCTTCGCCGAGGAGGCCACGGCCGAGTATGCGGCGTTCAGCTACCGGAACTTCAGGTATGAGGACGCACTCTGGCAGCTGGTGCACGAACAGCCCGCGCGCCTGCTCAACCCCGCGCACAAATCATGGCGGTCATTGCTCCTGGCCGCCGCGGACGACGTGCTGGCCGACGTGGAGAAGACCGGCCTGCCTCCGGCGCGGTTCACCTGGGGTGCGCGCAACACCCTTTCCATGCAGCACCCCTTCGGGCGCTTCCTGCCCAAGCCGCTCGCGCAACTGCTGGGGATGCCGGCCGAACCGCTGCCCGGCGACAGCGACATGCCGCGCGTGCAGGGCCGGACCTTCGGCCAGTCGGAGCGCCTCGTCGTGTCGCCCGGCCACGAGGCCGAGGGGATCTTCCATATGCCCGGCGGGCAGAGCGGTCATCCGTTGTCGCCCTTCTACCGCGCCGGCCACGAGGCCTGGGCCCAGGGCCGGCCCACGCCGTTGTTGCCCGGTCCCGCGCTGCACACTCTGTTCCTGCAACCCTGAGGTTTTGAGGTTGGGCTTTCCCCGGACTTTGGCTATCTGCCCACGTAATTCCCTTCGCCATGCCTCTGCACCTCCTGCAACATCCCCTCGGCGCCCACGTGCTGACCCACCTGCGCGACAAGACCACCAAGCCGGCGCTGTTCCGCACCCTGAGTTACCAGATTTCGCTGCTGCTCGCGCTCCAGGCCACGCACGACCTCGCCACCGAGGAGAAGGCCATTGAAACCCCGATGGAGCCGATGAGCGGCCGGGTGCTGGCCAAGCCGCTTGTCGTCGTGCCGATCCTGCGCGCCGGTCTCGGCATGCTGCAGCCCTTCAACGACATCTTCCCCGACGTGTCGGTCGGCTATGTCGGCCTCGAACGGGATCACCAGACCGCCGTGGCCCGCAGCTATTACTGCAAACTCCCGCCGCTCGACGGCACCCGCGTCGTGGTCGTGGATCCGATGCTGGCCACCGGCGGCTCGGCGGCCCAGGCGATCACCGTGGTCAAGGCCGCCGGCGGCAAGGAGATCGTCTTCGTTTGCATCGTGGCCTCGCCCGAGGGCGTCGCGACCATGCAACAGGCTCATCCCGAGGTGCCGATTCATGCCGGGGCGGTCGACCGCGCGCTCAACGCCCGCAAATACATCCTGCCGGGGCTCGGCGATTTCGGCGACCGGCTCTACGGCACCTGATCACGCCAGCTGCGGCACGGTGTAGGGTGCGCGGTATTCGCGGGTGAGCATCGCATTGGCCACCGCGGCGCCTTCGCCGGTGAAGCGTTCCGCCACCGGGTCGAGCGCGAGCGGTACCCCGAGCCTCAGCGGTGTCTTCCCGAGATCGACCTGGTTGACCGCAAGGTGCTCGGCCATCCGGCCGTAGGCCTCGGCCAGCGCAGGATCGCCCCGGATCTGCTCGTGCAGTTCTCCCGGCGGCGCGGCGTGGCCGAGCCGATGGGAGATGTTGCCGAGATGACAGAGCGCACTCGAGACATGGCCTTCCCCCACGGGTCCGCGCAGGTCGGCCGTCTGGCGGCTGCGCACGACGTCGATGAAGTTGGCCATGTGGCCGTCCTCCCCCTTGAAGTCCTTCAACCGCCGGCCGGCGCGATCGTAGGCCTGCGCGGCAAAGTAGGTGTTGGTGACGACATAACCGCCCTCGCAATCGATCACGTTGCCGATGCTGACCCCGCGGTATTGGTCCATGGTGCCGGCCGCAGCCGCGGCGGCTGCCGCCGGATCGAGGCCGTCCGCCTTGGCCGGTGCCGCGTCGGGCTTGGCCGGCAGGCCGCGCACCTCGAAGATCAGCGGAGCCGTGGCGTAGTCGTGGATGATGACCTGCGTGTTCGGCGTCTCGCCGTCGTCCTCGTAGCCCAACCGTCCGCCAATGCTCAGCGTGTGGCGCGGCAAGCCCGGCTCACCCAGGAACCAGCGTGCCACGTCCATCTGGTGGATGCCCTGGTTGCCGACGTCCCCGTTGCCCGTCGGATATTGCCAGTGCCAGTCGTAATGCAGCCTCGCCCGGCGCAACGGGACGAGCGGCGCCGGTCCGGTCCAAAGATCGTAGTTGGCGGTGGCCGGAACAGGCTGCGGGCCGCTGGTCCGGCCGATGCTCGGCCGGCGCTTGTAGCAAAAGCCGCGGGCCGCGGTGATTTTCCCCAGATGGCCGGCCCGCACCCATTGCACGGCTTCCTGCAAACCTTCGCCCGAGCGGATCTGCACGCCGGCTTGGACCACGCGATTGTATTTCGCCGCTGCGGCGACGAGCTGGCGCCCTTCCCAGACGTTGTGGGAGATCGGTTTCTCCACATAGACATCCTTTCCCGCCTGGCAGGCCCAGATGCCCATCAGCGAATGCCAGTGGTTGGGCGTTGCGATCGTGATGGCGTCGATCCCGGGCGAGGCCAGCAGCTCGCGGATGTCGGTGTGGGTTTTCACCCCGCCGCCGAGCGAGGCGGCGGCTTTTTCGAGCACGGCCGTGTCGGCATCGCAGAGCGCCACCACCCGCACGCCCTTGAGCGCACGGAGGCTGGCCAGGTGGTTCTTGCCTCGGCCGTTGAGACCGACGACGGCCACGCGCACGTCGCCGTTGGCTCCAGCCACCTGTCCCCAGGAACGCGCGGTGAGCCCGATGCCGGCGGCGGCCATTGCGGTGGTCTGGAGAAAGGCACGGCGGGTGAGGTGTGGCATGCGGCGGACGGGGCGGAGGAACCGCTCGACTACAGCGGGCAGCGGTCGGGCCGCCAACGGAATTCTGGCCGTGCCTTCCGGCCGCGCCGTGGTAATCCGCCTGCATGGAACTTTCCCACCTGAGCGAACGGGCGATGCAGATCCGCGAATGTTTCGCCGCCTACGAACAGCGCCGCACGGGACGCACCTGGACGCGCGAGGAAATCATGCAGGGTTTCGTGGTCGACGTGGGTGACCTGATGAAACTCGTCATGGCCAAGGGCGGCGCGCGGCGGGTTGACGACTTGGACCAGAAACTCGGCCATGAGCTGAGCGACTGCCTGTGGAGCGTGCTCGTGCTGGCCAGGCTCTACGGCATTGATCTGGAAAAGGAATTTCTA
>CAZZDB010000033.1:0-24949 GCA_964652485.1 uncultured Oleiharenicola sp. | reverse complement strand
CTGACCTGCATCAGCAGGTGCACCTCCTCCGAGAAGCCGTCGACGAAGCAGTTGAGCTTCGGGTGCTCGGCACGCCAGTGCACCAACTGGTTGTAGGCCTCGCGGTTCCGGCCGCAGATGACGACCGCCTGGACCAGGTCCGCGTGGGGCAGGAGCTTGGGAAGGAGTTCGAGATGGTTGTTGGCGCCATTGCCGCCGGTGGCGAGAAACACGGTGAACAGGTCGGGGCGCAGCTCGAGGACCTCCTCGAGGTAGGCGGCGCGGGTCTCCGCGGTGAAGACCTCCAGGTGCGCCCGGGGCTGCATCAGGTAGCCGCGGACGCGGGTGCGGGCCGGGGGCATGCCGAGCTTGATGGCGTAATCCTGGGCGGTGGCCGTGCGGGAGAGGTAAAGATCGGCCGTGGGCTCGACCCAGTTGATGCTGTAGCCAAAACCACCCGAGAACTCGCCGCAATAGGTCGCGCAGCGCACGTTGGCCGGCCCGAGGATCTTCCGGGCGAGCTGGAAATAGCCGCGGTTGAGGCAGTCGTGTACGCTGAACACGAGGTGCGGCTGGTATTCGCGCAGCACCTTCTCGTAGTAAGCGCGCCCGAAGGTCACGGAGCGACGGTTGAGCAGGCTGAGCAGCTCGACGAACAGGAAGAAGGCCTTGTGGATCCACGGGGACTTCTTCTGGATCCAGTTGTAGAAGTTCACCCCGGCGCTGAAGAAGCCGGAGGACTTCTCGAGCATCTGCTCGATGCGTACATCGACGTCGTGCCGGTAGAGTTCGAAGCACCACTCGGCAAAGGCCTGCGCGCGGGTGTCGTGGCCGGCGCCGGTGCTGGAGGTGAGGACGAGGATGCGAACGCGGGCCATGGTTAGAGACCGAAATATTTCTCCTGGATTCTGCGCTTGAGGGCGAGCGAGCCGAACCGGGCCAGGAAGGGGGCGAGCACGGCCTGGAAGAAGCGGCCGCTACGCACGGTGCCACTGCGTTCGCGCCACAGGGCGCGCCGCAGGTCCGACGCCGCCTGCACCGGCGGCGGCCCGGACTGCATCATCGCGGTGAAGGCGGCCCAAGCCCGCGCCTGGCCCGGGCCCTCGGCCCCCGGTGGACGGCGGACGGACCCCTCGAAGTCGGTGCGGTAGTCGCCCGGTCGGAAGTCGATCACAACGACGCCCGTGCCTTTGACCTCATACATGAGGCTCTCGTTGAGCGCGGAGAGCCCAGCCTTCACCGTGTTGTAGACCGCCTGATAAGGCATGCCGAACTCGCCCGCGATGGACGAGATGTTGACAAGCGCCCCGCGCTTCCGGGCGAGCATGCCGCGCAGGGCGGCGTGGCTGAGGCGGGCCGTGTTGACCAGCATCACCCGGAACTGCTCCTCCCAGACGGAGAAATCCGTGTGCGCGAAGGCGCCGAAGGCCCCGAAGCCGGCGTTGTTGACCACCACGTCGAACCCGCCGGCGACACGGTCGGCGTCGAGAAACGTTTTCTCTGCGGCCATCCCATCGGAGAGTTCAAGCGCGAGGGGATGGAATTGGTCGTGGGCCGTAAGTCGTGAGGTGTCGCGGGCCGTGCCCCAGACTTCGACCCCCTCGGACAGGAGCAGGTCGGTGAACGCGCGCCCGAGACCCGTGCTGGCGCCGGTGACAAAAGCGGTGCGATAACGGGAGGAAAGTGCCGGTGTCGCCATGGACTTCAGCCGGCGCTGCGGAACACCAGACAGACGTTCGCACCGCCGAAACCGCAACTGTTGCTCAGCACGACATTCGGGCGGTGGGGCAACGTGGCGCGGATGATGTTGAGCCCATCGCAGGCGGGATCGATCTTGGTGATGTGCGCCGAGCCGGGCATGAAGCCCTCCTTGATCGCGAGGGCACAGAACCCGGCCTCCATGGCGCCGGCGAGCGAGAGCCCGTGGCCGGTGAGCGCCTTCGTGCTGCTGACCGCGGGACGCGTCGGGGAGTTCTTGAAGATGGCCTTGAGCGCCTTGGCCTCGGAGATGTCGCCGATGGGCGTCGAGGTAGCGTGGGCATTCACATAGTCCACCGTCTCGGAAGTGATATCCGAATAGCGGAGCGCGTTCTCGATCGCGAGGATCAGGCCGGCTCCGTCGGGATGAGAGATGGCGACATTGTAACCGTCAGAGCCCTGGCCCCAGCCGGCGACTTCGCAATAGACCTTCGCGTTGCGGCGCTCAACCTCGTCCTCGCTCTCCAGCACGAGCACCGTCGCGCCACCGGTGCCGACAAAACCATCCCGGCCGACATCGAACGGCCGCGAGGCGATGGACGGATCGACCTGCAGCGACAACGCGCGCATGCCGGCGAACGGCAGGATGCTCTCCACGTTGCCGTCCTCGGCGCCGATGACGAACATGCGCTTCTGCCGGCCAAGCGCGATCTCGTCGAAGGCAAAGCCCACGGCGTGCGCCGACGAGGCGCACGCGGAGGAGAAGCCGGTCGAGGCCCCCTTGATCTTGAAATGGGACACCAGGTTGAAATTCACCGTGCCGGAAATGGAGGCGACGATGCCGAGTGGCGGGCAGCGCATGACACCCATCTTGCGCATGCGCTCCAGATGATGGCCGAGCAGGAAGGGCGAGCCGGCGGACGCGGCATACAGGCCGGTCTGGGAATTCGACCAGTCTGCCTCCGTCAACCTGGCATCCTCCACGGCCTGCTGCATGGCGCAATAGGCGTAAATGCCGTGAGGCGCCATGCCGCGCAGGGTCTCACGGCGGATGCTGTAGCGGGCCGGGAAAATCCAGTCCTCCTGGTCGGTCGTGTCGGTCTGGAAATCGCGGATCGGAGCGGCGACCTTGACGGGCACATCCGCCTTCTGGAACGGGGGATACTGGATCATCCCATGGCGCAACTCCCGAAGACTTTCGGAAACCGAACCGGCATCGTTGCCTATGCTGGTGATGAAACCGACGCCCGTGATGTAAACTTTCCGCATGGGAGGTTAGGCGGTCGGGGTGACCGGAGGAACCACGACCGAATAGCCGCGAGTGAAAGCGCTTTTGTGCGGGTGGTCAACCACCGCAGCCACGACGACCGGCATCGACCCGCTCAGGCGTTGACCGCGGCCTGGGACCGCGCGGTGCCAGCCGCCGGCGCAGGCTGGGCCTGCGGAACCGGCTGCGCGATTTCCTCGGCAAACCCGAAAGTGAGGGTGATTTCCTCCGCAATGGCCGCCTTTTCCTGGCCGACCCGGATCTGGCCCTCGAACGTGGCGAGCGGTGACTTCAGGCGCTTGGGCTTGATTGAGAGACTGAGCACATCACCCGGCTTGCATACGCGGTGGCAGCGGACTCCCTCGCACGATGTGAAGAAGATGGTGCGGTGATCGACCACCTTGCCGGCCTCACCGATCTGGCCCTCCAGCAGGAAGAGCACGGCGAGCTGCCCGAGCGCCTCGAGCATGATAGAGGCGGGCAGCACGGGGTTGTCCTTGAAATGGCCCTGCAGGAAGAATTCCTGGCCGCTGATCTTGTATTTTGCATTCGCACCGTGGGCGTTGACCGAGGCCTCGCCCAGAAACAGAAACGGCGGCTGGATCGGCATGACGGACATGATGTGCTCGATCGGCAGAAACTTGGTCGGCTTGGGCAACGGCAGCCCGCTGACCTTGCACTCGATGAAGGTTTTAACATCTCCCACGGTGCGCAAATGGCGTAGTTCTTCGTTGTTGATGGTCATCTGCAGCACATCCTCCACGAGGATGACGATTTCCATCATGGTAAGCGAATCTATGCCCAGATCCTCGATGATCCGCAGGTCATCATCCGTGTCCTTGAGCTTGGCGCGGAGGTCCGGTTCGACGTAGCGTTCGATGATGCCCAGCACAATCGCGGGAAGATGCTCGGTATTCCCCGTCTTTCTGAATTGGGCTGCCGCCTCGTAAGTAGCTGCGGAGCAACGTTTCAGCGCTTCCCTCAAATTTGTGTCGTCCTCGGGCGTGAACGGTTTGAGCGGAATGCCCGAAGAATTGTTTACTGCCTGTGCCATTGGTAAATTAGTAAGTTAAGGGTGGTGGGTATGTAAACCCCAAAAATTTGTCCTTGATCGGACCGGCTTGTTCCTACGCGGAAGCGTGTTTGTTTTAGTCTGTTGACTTGCCGGAGCTTGCGGGCCGACATGCCCGTTTAAATATCTGAACGGCTTCGAAGCCACCGCGCCTTTCTCACCCTTTTCACGGCCGATGCAGCCAAACGCTCCCAGCCAAGCTCCAAGAACGGCGCGACATCTTGTGCTGGTGACGCATGAGTTTCACCCGCATCGCGGCGGCATCGCGGTTTATGCCGCCGAAATGGCCCGGGCCGCACAAGGGCTGGGTTACGAGGTTGAGGTCTGGGCGCCCGCCCTGCCCGCCGGGACGGCCGAACCCTCGTGGCCCTTCAAGGTCGAGCGTCTGCCCTTGGCCGGCGATCATAGTCTGTTGAGCCAATGGCGCATGGCCCGCCAACTCACGGCCCAAAGCATCCGCCTCCGCTCCGCAACGCTTTACATCCCGGAGCCTGGCCCGTTGCTCGCCATGCTCTTGCTCCAATACTTCGAGACCCTACAGCCGGCGCAGTTGGTGCTGACCTTTCACGGTTCCGAAATACAACGGCTGGCTTCACGCCAGCTGCTTCGCTGGAGCACCAAACATCTGCTTCGCCAGGCCACCCGGGTCAGTGTCGTCAGCGCGTACGCCCGCGACCTGCTTCGGCAACACTTTCCCGAGGCGGCACAAAAGGTCGTCATCACCTCCGGCACGCTGCGCACCGACCTCCCTCTCCAACCGCTGCCCGGTCCGAAAACCGGCGGCAAGACCGTCATCCTGACCGTGGCGCGGCTGAACCCTCGTAAGGGCCAGTTGCAGGTCATCGAGGCGCTGAAGGCCCTGCCGCCAGCCCAGCGCGGCGCGCTCGAATACTGGCTCGTCGGCTCGCACAGCAAGGAGAACTACGGCACCCAGCTGGCCGCGGCCGCCGCCAGCGCTGATTTCCCCGTCAAATTCCTTGGCAATGTCCCCGACGAAGAGCTCGGCAAACTCTACGCCCAGGCCGACATCTTCGCCATGACGAGCATGCCGCACAAGCACAGCGTCGAGGGCTTCGGACTCGTCTACCTCGAGGCCGGGGCGCATGGCCTGCCTGTGGTCGCCCACGACATCGGCGGTGTGCCCGAGGCTGTGACGCACGGGGAAACCGGGCTGCTGGTCGCCCCCGGTGACACCGCGGCCCTGACCCAGGCCTTTTCGCGCCTGCTCGCGGATCCTGGACTCCGGCACCGTCTGGGTCAGGCCGGCCGCGTCCGCGCCACCCGCCACACCTGGCGTGAATGCGCCGAATCCTTGTTTGGACAACCTCCGGCGACTCGCGCAACTTGAGGCATGATCGAATCGCGCTCGCAGATCACCGTTCGCTACGCCGAGACCGACATGATGGGCATCGTCTATCATGGCAACTACCTGCCGTGGTTTGAGGTCGGCCGCACCACCCTGCTCAAGGAGTGTGGCATCGTCTACCGCGACCTGGAGGCCCAAGGCTACCGGCTGCCCGTCATCGAACTCGGCTCCAAGTTCTTCAAGCCCGCGCTGTATGACGACACGGTGACGGTGATCACGCGGCTCCGCGAACGCCCGCTGCTCCGCATCCGGCTCGATTACGAAGTCCGGCGCGCTGACGAACTCCTCGTCACCGGCTTTACGATCCACACCTTCATCAACCAGGCCGGCGAGCCGGTACGCCCTCCGGCCGCCTACACCGAGAAGATGCGTGCGCTGTTTCGCGACCAAGCCTAATCGGCATACTCGGCGAGGACCATCCCGTCCGCTTCGCCCGCCCGTGCCGTCTTGAGCAGGTCCATGGCCTTGTCGCCGGCGATCCGCCGCACGGCCCACACCGCGTGGGCCCGCACCACGGGCGCCCCATGTGCCGCGAGCTTCAGCAGCCCCGGGAGCAGATCCGGCCCGCCGGTGTTGCCCCCCACCACGCACGCGTTGCGCAGCAGGCCGGCGAGCTTGAGCCGCTTGATTGCGGTGCCCTTGAAAATCTCGGCGAACCGCACCGGCGTCAGCTCCAGCAGCTCGCGCAGTCCCAGGGCCGCGATGTCGTCGCGCGCACTGAGCAGCATGCGCCGTCCCGCCTGGGCGAACCGGTTCCACGGGCAGACCTCCAGGCAGACGTCGCAACCGTAGATCCGGTCGCCGATGCCCGCGCGCAGTTCACGCGGGATGATGCCTTTGTTCTCGATCGTGTGATAAGAGATGCAGCGCCGCGCATCGACCGTCCCGGGCTGCGGAAACGCCTGCGTCGGGCACGCGTCGAGGCAACGCGTGCATTTGCCGCAGAGCAGGCCCGCCGGCTCGTCGCCGTTTGTGGCGGGGGGCTGCCGGCGCAGCGGTGCATCCGGTGCGATATCCAGTCGCGTGACGATCGACGCGAGGAACAGCCAGTTGCCGTGGGTCTGTGAGATCAGCATCGCGTTCTTGCCGCGAAACCCCAGTCCGCTGCGCGCTGCCCAGCCGCGTTCCAACACGGGCCCGGTATCCACATAGCGACGGCAGTCGGCGGCCGGCGCGCCCGTCATCTCGGCCAGTACGCGACCGGCCTGCTCCAGTCCGGACTTCATTGTATCATGGTAATCCGCGTGCAGTGCGTAGCGGGCCCAGCGGGGCTGGCCCGTGTCTGCCGGTCGCTCGTCGCCGCGGTAGTTGACGCCGAGCAGGATGACCGAACGGGCACCGGCGAGAACCAGGTCCGGGTTCATCCGTTTATCAGCCGTGCGCTCCATCCAAGACATGTCGGCGTGGTGGCCGGCTTCAAGCCAGTCGCGCAGGCTGGAATTCTTCCCGCCGGCCACCGCCGCGAACCGCACCGCGTCAAAGCCAAGCTCGGACAGCCGCCGCCGGAGTGTCTCGCGCTGCTCGCCCGCCAGGGCCGGCCCAGTCTGTGCGGTCATTTTTTGAAAGAGGCTGCCTCGAGCCGGTAGACCCGCAGGACGTGCGCCGCGATCTCCCGCATCGGCCGGCTGTCGGTCAGCACCATCGTGCCGGTGCGCCGGTAGGTTTCCTCGCGCTGCGCATAGAGTTCCCGCACGCGCTGCTCCCGGTTTTCCACCTCGAACAACGGCCGGTGGTTGGCGTGCATGGTGCGCTTGAGGATGGTTTCGATCGGCGCGTGCAGGCAGATCACCACCCCGCGGCGGTGCAGCAGTTCCAGCATTCCCGGCGGCACCACCAGCCCACCGCCGCAGGCCACGACGCAGCCCCGGTCCGGATGACCTTTTTCGATGAATTCGCGCTCCATTTCCCGGAACCTCGTCTCACCGTCTTCGGCGAAGATCCGGGAAATGGGCCTGCCCTGCTGGCGTTCGATCTCGTGGTCGCTGTCCAGAAATTGAAATCCCAGCTGCCTGACCAGCATGCGCCCCACTGTGCTTTTGCCAGTGCCCATGAAACCCACGATGTAGAGATTGGTGTCCGCCGGTGTCATTCGCCGGCTAACGAACACCGCGCCGTGCACCGGCGCAAGTGCAGGTTGTGTCTTTTCGCCTTGTTCAAACCGCCCGAATGATCGCACGCTCGCCGCGTCATGCCCGCCCCGTCCAGCCCGGTCCGCCACGATTACACCTTCGCCAGCGATAACACCGCCGGCATGGCCCCCGAGGCCCTGGCCGCCCTGACCGCCGCGAACGTGGATCCGGTCGCTTCCTACGGCAACGACGACTGGAGCCGGCGCGCCAAGGAACTCATCCGCGACCTCTTCGAGACGGAATGCGAGGTCTTCTTTGTCTTCAATGGCACCGCCGCCAACGCGCTCGCCCTGGCCGCCCTCTGCCGCAGCTACCACCGCATCATCTGTCACGACCAGGCGCACGTGGAGGCCGATGAATGCGGGGCGCCGGAATTCTTCACCGGCGGCGCCAAGCTCGTCCCGGTTGCCGGCCCGGACGGCAAACTGACCCCCGACGACGTCGAGCGCGCCGTCCTCAAGCGCACTGACGTGCATCACCCCAAGGCCGGCGCGCTCTCGCTGACCCAAGCCACTGAGTGGGGCACCCTGTATTCGCCCGATGAGGTGCACGCCCTTTGCGCCGGGGCAAGGAAGCACCGGCTCGCCGTGCACATGGACGGGGCGCGCTTCGCCAATGCCGTGGCCGCGCTCGCCGGGCAGGGCGTCCGACCTGCCGATTTCACCTGGCGCGCCGGAGTGGATGTGCTGTGTCTGGGCGGCACCAAGAACGGCATGGGGACCACGGTGGCCGTCGTTTTCTTCAACCCCGAGCACGCGCGCGAATTTGCGTTTCGGGTCAAGCAAGCCGGCCAGCTGGATTCGAAGCAACGCTTTGCGGCCGCGCAATGGGTCGGCATGCTCGAGGCTGGGGCTTGGCTCCGCCACGCGGCGCACGCCAACGCCATGGCGCGCAAACTCGCCGCCGCCCTGCGCCCTTTGCCGCAGGTCCGGTTCATCGCTGAGCCCGCGGCCAACGGCGTGTTCGTCGAGCTGCCCGGGGTGGCGGTCGAGGCACTGTGGGCGCGGGGCTGGCATTTCCACCGCTTCATCGGGGCCCATGGCTATCGCCTGATGTGCTCGTGGGCCACGGCGCCGGACACGATCGAACGCTTTGCCGCCGACCTTTGGAGAGAGCTGCGCTGAGGACAAAAAAACGCCTCCCGGCCGGGAGGCGTTGCAGGGATAAGATACCGCAGGTGCGCGGGTTATTTGCCGGCCGGAGCGGGAGCCGCTGCCTCCTTCGGGGCATCCTTCACCCCGAGCACCTCGACCTCGAAGATCAGGGTCGCGGCCGGCGGGATGGCTTGATTGCCCTGGTCGCCGTAGGCGAGGGAGGGCGGGATATAGAGCTTGATCTTGCCGCCGACGCCGACCTTTTGCAGGCCTTCCACCATGCCGCTGATCGCGCCGCCTTCCGCCAGCACGAAATCGAGGGGCTGGCCGCGCTCGATCGAGCTGTCGAACACCTGGCCGCCGATGAGCGAGCCCTTGTAGTGCATGGTCACCATCTGGCCCGGTTTCGCCATCGCACCCGTGCCGGCCTTAATGATCTCGTAACGGAGGCCGCTGGGCAACTCGACGACGTTCTTGTTCTCCTTGAGCTTGGTGAAGAAGGCCGCGCCCTCGGTGATATTCTGGTAGCGGATCTTGGTCATGTAAGCGTCACTCTTCTTGGAGAGGAACGCCTGCACCTCGGGCCCGATCTCCTGCGTGTCAAACGGCGGCGTACCGCCACTGGCGACACCCTCCATGCCGCGGGCCATGGCCTCGATCTGCTCCTTGGTGAACTCCAACTGGCGCAGGCCCATCTGTGCACCCATATACCAGCCGTAGGCCTCGGCGATCTGCGCCTCGGTGAACTTGGGCTTGGCAGGGGCGGCGGGAGCCGTCGGGGCGCCGGGAGCGGCCGCGGGCGGCGTGTTCGCCGTGACACCGGGGACGTTGAATTTGACCGCGTCCTCGGCGGAGGCGGCGACGAGCAGGCTCATGCCGACGAGCCCTGCGGTGATGGTGGAGTTGAATTTCATTTCGAGGAGGTAGCCCGATTGGGAAACGGCCCGGGCGGTTTTGTGCCGTTAAAACTGTCGGAAATTGCCGTTCGTGTGCGAAAAATCAATCCCATTGGGGCGAAACTTCACCGTTACGGGGCAAGCCGGGGCTTGTCAGCCCCTTCAACCTCCCTAAAGCTAGCCAATCCCATGAACGAAAACCAATTCTGGCACAGCACCGACGGCCAGATTTTGACGATCAAGAACAAGGGCGGCGACAACGTCGCCCTCACCTTGGCCTTCTGGCCGCGCAACAGCGCCGAGATGGAGTTCCTCAAAAACCATCTCGCCGACCTGCATTTCACCGAGCGCAGCTCCCTCGCGCGCATCGGCATCGAGATGCACCTGCAGGGCGCCCCGGTGGTCGATGGCCACCGTCTGCTCCTCAATGCCGACGCCTTCATCTTCGACGCCAACTTCCCCAACGCCCCCTATTGGAAAAAACTCCTCCGGCCCGGCGTGCCCGTCGGCCGGCTCTTCTACGCCCCGGCCGCCGCCAAGCTCTCCACCGGCGAGATCTGGTCGGCCATCAAGGCCAACGGCCTCAAGCTGCCCAACACGATCAGCATCGATTCCCGCGGTCGCGTCTTCCTCACGCCGCATCAGGTAAGTTACACTCTCTCCACCAAGCTCCAGCGCCTCAACTTCGAGAACGTCGTCAGCGGCAACGCCGGCCGCTCCTTTCTCGACAAGGTCCAGATCCGTCACGACGCATCTCCGCTGACCATCCCACCGCGTTCCGGGATCCTGACCAGCTGCTCGATGTACCTGAAGGAGCACTTCGTCGTCCTGAACCAGGGCGAGGGCAACTTCGGTCTCCACACCAGCGCCGTCCTGCTCGATCCGATCAAGACCTTCGGCACGAATGTCATGCTGGAAATCTACAACACCGGCGACCAGCCGGTCGTCAACCCGATGGTCTCGGTGGACATCTTCCGTGCGCCGCCGTTCGACGATCCCGAGGTCAAGACCCTCGCCAAAAAGCGCCAGCGCCTCCTCTCCACCGCCGGCCAGCTCTACCAATGCCTCGACAAGAGCCCGCCCGTCGACACACCCGAGGCCACGCCCAAGACGAAGATCACCGTCCGCGGCCAGAGCGGCACGATGGAGAACCGCAGCGTGGTCGTCCGCGCCAACGACGATTTCAAGAAGTTCCTCGAGGGCGACAGCTGCCCCATCGGCTGCCGCACCATGATCCAGGCGCTCGACAACGCCCCGGCCGACGCCGACACGCTCATCGTCGACTTCTTCCCCGACCTCCTCGAGCACATCGAGCTCCTCACCCGCATCGGTGACGTGAAGCTCAAGCGCATCATCTTCCGCAAGGCCTCGCGCAGCCACGGCTATTTCCTTTCCAGCAACGCCCACGCCCGCCTCGACACCTACGAGGCCGTCGGCGTGCGGATCTACTGGTACGACGAGCTCACCAAGGAAATCTACCTGCACGTCTACAAGAAGGACCACGGTTTCTTCGTCCGCGAGGAGATGGCGCGCAAGTTCCAGGAGACCACCATCCTCGCCTTCTATGGCTCGGCGGTCGGCCTCGACCAAGCCGACACCGACCGCATCACCGGCCTCGTCGAGCAGGTCACCGGCTTCATCGGCCCCAACGTCGGCGTGCTCACCGGCGGCGGGGGCGGCGTCATGCGCCTGGCGACCGACCAGGCCCGCCTCAAGGGCGCACTCACCGGCGCTTGCTTCCTCGAGCTCGAGGCGCAACCGCCCGAGCTCGGCGTCGATTTCTTCAACACGTTCCAGGAAAGCTCGCGACACTTCCGGCAAAAATGGTTCGAGTCGGCCGATTTTTGCATCTTCAATGTCGGCGGGGTCGGCACACTCGAGGAAATCGGCATCGAGATGTGCAACCTCAAGCTCGGCATCCGCCCGCGCACCCCGTACGTGTTCTTCAATTCCAAGTTCTGGGGCGACCTCCGCCGCCAGGTGAAGCACATGATCGCCACCAAGCGCGCCCCGGCTTGGATCAACGACTACATCCTCTTCACCGATGATCCCGAGGAAGTCGTCCGCTTCTACCGCAAGACGCTGCAGGTGCTCTGAGCGCAGGCTCCGGGCTTTGGGTCATAGCGTCCGGGGTTAAGACAAATATGCTTTCCCCGAGAACCCGGAACCTAGAACCTAGCTCCTGCATGGCTCTGCCCAAATCCGTCCTCGTCGTCGGCTCCGGCGGGCGCGAACACGCCCTCGTCAGGGCGCTCGCCGCCTCTCCGGCGAGACCCCGCGTGCTCTGCGCGCCCGGCAACGCGGGCATCGCGCAGGCCGCGGCCTGCTTCCCGGTCACGGTCGAGGACCTCGCGGGACTGGTCGCCCTCGCCCAGCGCGAGCAGGTGGAACTTGTCGTCATCGGCCCCGAGGTGCCGCTGGCACTCGGTCTCGCCGACAAACTCATCGCCGCCGGCATTCCCGTCTACGGGCCGAAGGCCGCCGGCGCCCGCCTCGAGGCCTCGAAGATCTTCACAAAGCAAATCCTGCTGAAGCACAAGATCCCGACCGCCGCCGCCGGCATCTTTCACGAGGTCCGGCCTGCGCTTGCCTATCTCGAAAAGAAAAGCGCCCCGATCGTCATCAAGGCCGATGGCCTCGCCGCGGGCAAAGGGGTCATCGTCGCCCACACCATGACCGAGGCCGAGACCGCCGTGCGCGACATGCTTGCGGGCAACAAATTCGGCTCGGCCGGCAGCCAGATTCTCATTGAGGACTGCCTCTATGGCGAGGAGACCTCGATCCTCGTGGTCGTATCGGGCCGCGACTACGTCATCCTGCCGGTCTCGCAGGACCACAAGCGCATCGGCGACGGCGACACCGGTCCCAACACCGGCGGCATGGGCACCTACTCCCCGGCCGAGGTCGTGACACCCCCGTTGCTTGAGCGCATCGATTGCGAAATCGTCCGTCCGTCCGTCAACGCCATTGCGGACGAAGGCCTCGAGTACTGCGGCACGCTTTTCATCGGCATCATGCTCACGCCGTCCGGCCCGAGCGTCATCGAATACAACGCCCGGTTCGGCGATCCCGAGACGCAGGTCGTGCTGCCGCGCCTGGAGACCGACCTGCTGGCGCTTCTCTGGGCCGCGACCCAACGCCAGCTCGCCGGTTTCAAGCTGGAAGTTAAGCCCGACTACGCCCTGTGCGTCGTGATCGCCGCCAGGGGTTATCCCGACCGTTATCCCAAGGGCGATGTGATCACGGTCCCTCCCGCCTCCTCCCTCCCGCCTCAGACTTTCATCTACCACGCCGGTACGGTCCAGGACGCCGCGGGCCGCACCGTGACCAATGGGGGGCGCGTCCTCGGCGTGACCGCGCTGGCCCCGACGCTGCCCGAAGCGGCCGCGCGGGCCTACGCCGCTTGCGAAAGTGTACAGTGTGTATCCAAGTATTTCCGCCATGACATCGGTGCCCGCCAGCTGAACCGCAAATGAAACGCCTGCTCCTCCTGTTTTCGCACCTCGTTGCCCTCGCGGGAGCGGAGACGAACGAACCCACTGATCTCGGCAACAATCTTTCCTACCTCCGCGTGCACTCGCTGGCGGACTCGACGCCGTATCTGCGTCCGGCCCTCTCGGCCAACCGCCCTCTGGTCCTCGACCTGCGCTATACGACGGCGACGGAGGAGTCGCTCGTGGCCCTGCGCTCCGCGCTGGCCCAGCACCCCCGGGAAGCGGTGCTGTTCGTCCTGATCAGCAGCGCGACTCCCACCGCTCTGGTCGGGGCCCTCAACCAGACACCCGGTGCCCTTATCAGCCTCGGTGCGACTAGCACGCGCTCAGCCAGGATCGAGGTCAAGACCGACCCGGCGACCGACCGACGCGCCTATGACGCCCTCGACGCCGGCACGCCGCTCGAAACGCTGATCTCAGGCAAGGTCGAGAAGGAACGCTATGATGAGGCCTCCCTCGTGGCGGAATTCAAGAACGGCAACCTTGAGGCCGAGCCTCCGCCCGAGCCCGACCCGACCGCGCCCAAACCGGATGAACCCACCCCCAAGGACCCGCCGCTCGTCGACCGTGTGCTCCAGCGGGCCGTGCACCTGCAGCAGGCCATGCTGGCGTTGCGCCGGACAGCGGGGTGACTGGGGAAGTGCGCCGATGGGTTGACGGAATCGGGGTTACCCTCATCTTGACCCCGTCACATGCCTGAGCCCGGCCACATCCTTGTCGTTTGCACCGGCAACATCTGCCGCAGCCCGATGGCCGAGGGTTTGCTCCGCCATGCCCTCGCCGGGCAGCCCGCGCCGCTGCAATCACTCAAGGTCGTCTCCGCCGGGGTCGCCACCCGCCCCGGTGAGCCGGTGTCGGAAAACTCCGTCCTCGCCCTCAAGAAGGCGGGCATCGACATCAGCGGCCATCGCAGCCGACCCATCACGCAGGAGATGCTGGACCGCGCCCTGGTGGTGTTCGGCATGACCGAGTCGCACCGCGCCATCATCCAATACCGGGCGTCGCGCGTGCCGCAGCATCTTTATCTCTTCCGCGAGTTCCTGCCGCCGCCTGCCGAGAAGGAAATCGGCGACCCCTACGGCGGCCCGCTCAAGGTCTACGAGGCCTGCCGGGACGAGTTGGTCGAGGCCATCCCGAGCCTGCTCGAGTTCCTGCGCACCATTACAGTGATGCCCAGGGCGTGACACACCGCGGGTGGATTTCGGGTTGCGGATTGCGGATTTGGAGGCTGGCTTGATGGCGTCTTTTCCCCTCATCCGCCTGTCCAACCCGCCACCGCCACCGCCAATGTCCCTTAACGCTACCCCGCTCGCCCAGCTCGATCCCGCCGTCTACGCCGCCATCACCGGCGAGTTCAACCGCCAGGCGCACCACATCGAGCTGATCGCCTCGGAAAATTTCACCTACCCCGCCGTCATGGAGGCACAGGGCAGTGTGCTGACCAACAAATACGCCGAGGGCTATCCGGCGAAGCGCTGGTATGGCGGCTGCGAATTCGTCGATCAGGTGGAGCTGCTCGCCATTGAGCGCGCCAAGCAGCTTTTCCACGCCGACCACGCCAACGTGCAGCCGCACTCCGGCTCGCAGGCCAACTTCGCGGTCTACACCGCCATGCTCCAGCCGGGCGACAAGATCCTCGGCATGAACCTCAGCCACGGCGGCCATCTCACGCACGGCAATCCCGCCAATTTCTCCGGCAAGCTCTACCAGTTCTGCCAATACGGCGTGCGCGAGGCAGACGGTCGCATCGACTACGATGAACTCGCTGCCGTCGCCGTGCGCGAGCAGCCCAAGATGATCACGGTCGGTGCCTCCGCCTACTCACGCATCATCGACTTCGCCCGCATGGGCGAGATCGCCCGCAGCGTGAACGCGTTGCTCTTCGCCGACATCGCCCACATCGCCGGCCTGGTCGCCTCGGGCCACCATCCCTCGCCGTTCCCGCACGCCGATTTTGTCACGACCACGACGCACAAGACCCTGCGGGGCCCGCGCGGCGGCCTTACCATGTGCAAGGCGGCCCACGCCAAGGCCATCGACTCCGCCGTGTTCCCCGGCGGGCAGGGCGGCCCGCTCATGCACGTCATTGCCGCCAAGGCCGTGTGTTTCGGCGAGTGCCTCAAGCCCGGTTTTACCGAGTATTCGGCCCAGGTCATCAAGAACGCCCAGGCGCTCGCCGCCGGGATGCTCAGGCGCGGCTACAACATCGTCTCCGGCGGGACCGACAACCACCTCATGCTCGTCGACCTTCGCGCCAAGCTGCCGAACCTCACCGGCAAGGTCGCCCAGGAGACGCTCGACCGGGCCAACATCACCTGCAACAAGAACACCGTGCCCTTCGAGACCCGTTCGCCCTTCCAAGCCTCGGGCATCCGCCTCGGTTCGCCCGCCATGACCACCCGTGGCATGAAGGAAGCCGAGATGGAGGAGATCGCCGGCCTGATCGACGGGGTGTTGGTCGCCATCGGCACACCGGACGAGGCTGCGACTCTCGCCGCCACCAAGGCCAAGGTCATCACCCTGACCGGGCGGTTCCCACTGCCCTACAAGCTATGACCGTCGGACGGCGTCGCTCGTGACGCCGCCAGGGGGTCCGCGACCCAGCCCCATCATGCGCCTCGACCGGCTCAAGGCCTTCGCCCTCGCCCAACGGCAGACCACTGGGGTCAATCAATGGGGCGGCCTGGTCTACAAGGTCGCAGGCAAGGTGTTTCTCATGATCATCCTCGACGGCGGGACGATCGACGGCGTCATCTTCAAGTGCACGCCGGAGGAATTCGACGAGCTCACGGAGATCGACGGCATCAGCCAGGCGCCCTATTGCGCCAAGCGGATGTGGGTGCGCGTCGGCGACCTCGCCGCGCTGCCCGAACCGGAACTGCAGGCACGGATCCTCCGCTCCTACGATCTCGTGGTGGCCAAGCTGCCGAAGAAAGCCCAGGCGGGCCTGCGCATGGATTGACTCCACGGTCGGTGTTCAAACAAATCCGGAAAATTCACCGCGGGTGGAAACAGCTTTGCGCACTACCGCCTTTCCCGTCAAGGTGCGGCTTTCATCTTCCGTGCGACACTCCGCCACCTGTCTCCTGTTCTCCGCGCTTTGCCTGCTCTTTTCGGCCGGCTGCGTCTCCACGCCGCGCCGCACTCCCGGCTGGACCCATATGGAGGTGAAAAGCACCGTTCTGCCGGCACGCATCGTCTCGAATTTCTTTGTCGTCGAATCCAAATGGGATGACGGCCGCACCTACCGGTTTGTCATCGATACGGGCTCCACCGCCACGCTGGTCACGCCCGATCTGGCGAAGCGCTTCGGCCTGAAACCAAAGGAGCCTGCCCCCGCCAAGGTCCGGGTGCGCTCGGCGAACGGAGGTGAGATCGAGCTCGAACCGGTCACCCTCCGCCGCCTCTCGCTCGGGGAGGCCGCCTTTGAGCGCGTACCCGCGCTGGTCTTTGACCTGACCGCCCTTTCGGACCATCTGGGCATCCACCTGGACGGCATCATCGGCTTTCCGATCTTCCGGGACACGCTGCTGACGATGGACTACCCGGGTGAGCAGCTGATCATCGCGCCCATCCCGATGTTTCCACCGGCACCCAAACCACAACCGCGCGCCTCGACCATCGCCTTCAACGGCGAGCAGAACACCCCCCTCATTCCCGTCCAGATGGGGACCGAGTCGTTTATCGTGCTCATCGACAGCGGCAGCGACGGCAGCCTCAGCCTCAATCCGGCCGGCCTGCACCCGCGATTCGTCAACGGCCCGCGGGCCGGCACCCTCATCTCGTCGCTGCAGGGCGACCGCCGCCAGCTCACCGGCCGGCTCCTCCAGGACGTGCTCGTGGGCACCCACACGGTGGAGCAGCCCATCGTCGACCTCACGGACCAGCTCTCGTCCCTCGGTGGCGAATTCCTCAAGAACTTCACCATCACCTTCGACCAGCGCAGCAATCTGGTGACTTTTGTCCGCCACACAGACGGCCCGGTGACCATGGAGCCGCGCCGCAGCACGGGCCTGGCCTTCGCCCGGTCCCCGGTCTACTGGCGCGTCCTCACCGTCATCCCCGACACCCCAACGGCAGATCTCGCGGTGCATGCAGGAGACCTCTGCGTCCGCATCAACGGCGAACAGGTCGAGAAATGGACCTTCGACCGCTACGCCTCCCTCGTGAAAACCGCCGCGAAGATCACCTACACCTTCATCACCGGCACCAAGGAATCGGACATCGAAGTACCGGTCTTTGAGCTGGTGCCATGAATCCAGGGGAGCACGCCAACCCGGACCGGGTGCCTGCGTTGGCGGACAGAATCGGCAGTGTGACCCGGATGCAGTGGGCCCTGCTGCTGGCACCTTTCTACCTCAATGATCTGGCCAACATCTGGCTCCGGGATCCCGTCTGGTGGCTGCCAAGCGTCTCCCCGTCAAGGCAGATTCTCTGGACCGTGGCCGCGCTCGCGGGCGGACTCGTGCTCATTCCTGGTCCGGGCAGTTCCCTGCTCACCTTGTTGCCAGAGACTCGGCTGGGCTCGATCCCGGAAATCCCCTCAAACTGGCTGCAGCTCTTCGACCTCACCGTGGGACTGGCGTTGGTGGCCATCACGGAAGAAGTGGTCTTCCGCGGCGTCCTGCAGACGCGACTGGCCTCGTTTCTCCGGTCCCAATCGTCCGGCGTGATGGTCGCCTCGGTTCTCTTCAGTCTCGCCCATTGGTCCAATGGCGTCGGTTCGGTGATGCTAACCTGTATCGTAGGCCTTGGGTTCGGCCTGTGCGTCAGCGGCAGTCGCAGCCTTGTGCCCACGATCATCGCCCACTATGTGGCGGACTTGCTGGTGTTTATCTGACGAAACCGGCCACGCGCAGCGGAAACGTCCCATTGGCGGCTTTCTGATCAATTCTCCAGGATAAAGAGGGTCGTGACCGGCCCGAGGATGAGCACGCCGCTCAGCACAACTTGTCGGGCGCTGATCCGGTCGACCCCAGGCCGGACGGCACCAGCGGCGGCGGCCACCGCGATTGCGGCACCCACGTAGATCGCAACGGCTGCCAGCATCCCGGTCAGACACAAGCCGGCCCGGGATTTCCAACTTCTGCCGGTGAGGTTGCCTGCCATCCTCCCAGTCTAGCGAATGGGCCGGTTCCAAATCTACCGGCCTGTTTCCAGCCGGCGCCGGAACGCCCTCAAGCCCGCTTCAGCAGGAAGGCCCCGGCCCCGTCGTGTCCGTCACTCCACGGATAAGCCCGCACGCTGCGTTCCAATTTCCACGCGCCGCCGGCGCGGCTCGCAAAAAACGCCCTGATGACACCTTCGTTCTCCGCGGCGTCGATGCTGCACGTGCTGTAGACCAGCCGGCCCAGCGGTTTGACCAGCCGCGCCGCGGCGTGGACCAACGCGAGCTGTTGCTCGGCGTGCCGCGCGAAGTCGCCGTCCTGCAACCGCCATTTCACGTCGATGCGGTGGCGCATGACCCCGGTGTTGGAACACGGCGCATCCAGCAGCACGGCATCGTAGCTCTCGGGCAGGTTGAGATTCCGGTAGAAAACCGTGTTCACCTTGGCCAGGTCCGCCTCGACCATCGCCACCTCGACGCCCTTGGGCGAACGCGCGAGATTTTCCTTCAGCCGCACGAGGCGGATATCCGGCTTGCCCGGCTCGGCGGGCTCGTCGAGCGCCACGACCCGGCCCGTCTTCATCGTGTCGGCGATGAACAGGCTCTTGCCCCCGGGCGCGGCGCAGGCGTCGAGGATCGTCTCACCGGGTTGCGGTGCGAGCAACTCGATGCATAGCCGGGTCGAGGGGTCCTGCAGGTAGAGCGCACCGTCGTTGGCCAGCCGGCGGACCTCGTCCCATTTGCCGGGCTTCAACTCAAAAAACCCGGTCCACTTTGTCGGCGCGAGATAATCAGGCACGGGTGCATCCGTGCGCCAACGCGCATAGACGGGCGCAGGCTGCTGGTTCCATTCGAGAAGTTTCCGGGTCGCCTCGGCGCCGTATTGGGTCGTCCAACGCGCCACCAGCCATTCCGGGTGCGCCAGTTCCGTGGCGACATCCGCGGGCGTTTCCGCCAGGCGCGGTGCCATCTTGCGCATGACGGCGTTGACCAGCCCGGCCTCCTTGACGCTGGCCGTGGTCTTCGCCCGCTCCACGGCGTGATGGATGACCTTGGCGGCCATGCCGTCAGCCTGCCCTTGTTCCAGCAGCTCGAATCCGGCGATCAACAGTACGGCGCGCACCTTGGTGCGCGGCGGCCGGGACATCAGGCCGGCGAGCGCCGCCTCCAGGCGGCTCGACCACCGGACGACGCCATAGAAAAGATGCTGCGCGCGAGCCCGCTCCTGCCCGGTCAGGGCTGGCGGAAGTCCTTCCAGCAACGTGTCCACGCGTTCGGATCGCGCCAGCCAGCGCTCCGCCAATCCAACGGCGGCGACCCAGCCGTTCGGCGTAAATTTTTCCCCTTCCGAGGCTTTCTCCAAACCCTGTTTGACATCATGCTGCATTGTCCCCTCTACTAATCGGTTCACTGACTCGATAAGCAATTATGAATTCCGAAGCCATCTCCGCGACGATCGCCAAACACTCCGCCCTGAAGGCGTCCAAGGCCAAATTGGAGGCGATGGAACCCGGCGCCTACGTGGTCCACCGCAGCTGGGGATTCGGCCAGATCAAGGAGTACGACGAGTCGGACATGAAGCTGGTCATCGACTTCAAGGGCAAGAAGGGCCACCGCATGGACCCGGCCTTCTGCGTCGGCAGCATGGACGTCCTCCCCGCCCGGCACATCCTCGCCCGCAAGGAGACCGAGCCCGCCAAGGTCAGGGAACTCATCGAGGATGATCCCGTCCAGCTCGTCATCGACACCCTTTCCGCCTACCCAAACAAGGCCGCCAGCGCCATCGAGCTCGAGATCGTCCTGACCCAGGTCATCGGCGAGGAAAAGTTCAAGCGCTGGTTCTCCAACGTCAAGAAGCAGCTCATCAAGGACCCGCGCGTCGGCGTCCCCGCCAAGAAGACCGAGTGCTACATCGTCCGCGACGAGCCCGTCTCCGCCGAGTCGGAGATCATGGAGGAGTTCACCAACACCCGCTCCGCCCGCCGCCGCATCTCGCTCGCGGAGGACCTCCTCGCCGCCTCCGTCAAGGACGAGGCCAAGACCTCCCTCGCCACCGTCCTCAGCGGCCTCACCGAGGCCGTGCGCGACAGCAACCAGCTCGACGCCGCCGAGCGCCTCTACGGCGCCTTCGTCCGCGACGAGCTCGCCAAGATCCTCGGCCACGACCACACCACCGTCGCCCCCAGCCAGCCCGACCTGATCAAGGAGGTCCGCGGACTCTCCGCCATCGCCGAGAAGATCCCCGTCCATTTCCAGTCGCGCTTCCTCGACCTCGTCAAGGAGACGCATCCCCTCGAGTGGCGCGAGATCGTCTTCGCCCTCCTCAAGACCTCGCAGGGCAAGTTCACCACCGAGTGCATCAATTTCCTGATGGAAAACGGCCAGGCCGACGAGCTCGCCGCCGCCCTCAAGCGCTGGAAGACCGAGCAGAACCTCCGTGCCCCGGTCCTCCTCTGGATCATCAAGAACCGCCACTCCAAGAAATTCTCCAAGCTCCTCAACGAGCTCGTCACCCCCCGCCTCCTCGGCGCCATCTTCTTCGCCATCGACTACGAGGCGCTCCAGTCCGCCGGCACCCGCCGCATCCCGCTGGGCGAGGTCCTCAGCGACGACCCCGACCTCATCTCCGACCTCCTCTCCACCGCCGACACCGAGACCGCCCGCGACCTGGCCAACAGCCTCCTGCTCAACCAGGGCTTCGAGGAGCTCACCAAGAAGTCGCTCCTCGCCCGCTTCATCAAGCTCTTCCCGACCCTCCAGTCCCTCGTCTCCGGCGAGAGCGAGACCAAGGACGAGCAGTTCCTCGTCTCGCGCGAGAGCTACGAGCGCAAGCGCATCGAGTACGAGGAGATCGTCTCCAAGCGCATCCCGGAAAACTCCAAGGCCATCGCCATCGCCCGCGAGCACGGGGACCTCAAGGAAAACTCCGAGTTCAAGATGGCCAAGCAGGACCAGTCCGTCCTCATGGGCCAGAAGGCGCAGCTCGAGCGCGACCTCGCCCGCGCCCGCATCACCGATTTCGCCGAGGCCAGCACCGACTCCATCAGCGTCGGCACGATTGTCGACCTCCGCGATGTCGCCACCGGCAAGGCCGTCCGCTACTCCGTCCTAGGCGCGTGGGACAGCGATCCGGACAACCACCGCATCGCCTACAAGACCCCGCTCGGCCAGGCCCTGATGGGCAAGAAGGTCGGTGAGCACGTGAAGCTCAAGATCGGCAACGCCCACCAGGAATTCCAGATCGCCGGCATCACCCGCTACGTCGACAGCAAGGTCTGACGGCGCCAAGCGGCGCTGGACGTCCTAGCATCCGAGACCGCGCCCCCGGCGCGGTCTTTTTATTTCGCGCCTTGTCATTCCGGGCCAGCCCCAGCATCTATCGCGGCTGACACCACTGTGAACGCCTCCTGGGAAAACCTGAAGATCCTGTCCGATTCCACGCGGCTGCGCATCCTGACACTGTTGCTCAAGGAAGAGCTTTCCGTCGCCGAACTGCAGGCCATCCTCGGCATGGCCCAGTCGCGCATTTCCTCCCAGCTCGCCTTGCTGCGTCAGGCCGGCTTTGTCACCGACCGCCGCGAAGGCAAGAAGGCCTTCTATTCCCTGCGCACCGGCCTGCCGCCGCGCTCACTCGCCCTGCTCCGGGCCGCGTGCGAATCCGTTGCCGGCCTGCCCGAGCTGGCCGAGGACCGCTCCAATCTCGACCGCTGCCTGCAAAAGCGCCGGCAGGTCTCCGAGCAATATTTCAACCTCATCGCCGGCCGGCTCGGCCGGAGCCACTGCCCCGGCCGCTCGTGGGAAGCCATCGGCCACCTCGCGCTCCGGCTCGTGCCCGCCATCACCGTCGCCGACCTCGGCGCCGGCGAGGGCCTCGTTTCCCAGCTCATCGCCCACCGTGCCGAACGGGTGTGGTGCATCGACAACTCCGCCAAGATGGTCGAGGTTGGCACCGAGCTGGCGAGGAAGAACGGCCTCGCCAACCTCACCTACAAGCTCGGTGACATCGAGGCGGTGCCGCTGCCCGACCGGTCCGTCGACCTCGCCATCCTCTCGCAGGCGCTACACCACGCCAGCCACCCGCAGACCGCCGTCAACGAGGCCTGCCGCATCCTGAAGCCCGGCGGCCAGCTCCTCGTCCTCGACCTCAAGGAACACAATTTCGAGAAGGCCCGCGAGCTCTATGGCGACCTCTGGCTTGGCTTCAAGGAAAGCGCCCTGCACGGATTCCTGAAACAGGCCGGATTCCAGCAGGTCGAGGTCACCGCCGTCTCCCGCGAGGAGCACGAGCCCCATTTCGAAACCCTGCTCGCCAGCGGGGTGAAGGGCGGGAAATAGCGGCCGGGCCTAGGCGCGGTCGGTCCGCACAGTCCAGGAGTTGTCGAGGCGTTGCGTGAAATCCACCGGGTCGCCGACGCCCACGGTGTCGCGTGCCACCTGATAGGCCCAGACTTCGAAATAGGTCAGGTTGGCGCCGCCGAAGATCGTCGAGAACGCGCCGTCGACCGCGTCCTGGCCGCAGGACACCTTGACCCGGCCGATGCGCGGCACATGAAAACGTGCGTCGCTCGTGAACCATTCGCCGCCGAGATACACCTCGGCATAGGCGTGAAAATCCATGTGATTGGCGGGATCGGGAAAGCCGATGTCCGGCAGATGGCCGGTCACGTAGCGGGCCGGCAGGTTGAAGGTGCGGTTCAGCGCGACCACCAAGTGCGCGAAATCCCGGCACACGCCGTAGCCGCGTTGCAGGATGTCCCACGCCGACAAATCTGGCCGGCCGGACATGTAGCGATACTCCAGGTTGCCGTGCAGCCACTGGCTGATGGCCTGGACCCGCGGCCAGCCGTGCTCGAACGCGCCGAATTTCTCCCACGCGAAATTGATCAGCTTGTCCGAGTCACAGTACCGGCTGGGCAGCGTGTAGCGCAGCACCGCCGGTGGCAGGTTGGCCGGCGGCACCGGCGTGCGATCCGGGAGGTCGTGGTTGTCGGGTTGCGAGGAAACACGGATGATGGCGTCGTGCCGGAAGCAGTTGGGGCCGGGCGCCAGCTGCACGCGTTGGACCCGGTTGCCGTGGCTGTCCACGAATTCCTCCGCGGGCAGATTGTGCCCGAGCGCGAACGCCTCGAAGACGACCGCGTGGTTCCGGTTCGGGCAGGGCCGCAGGTTCAGCAACAACATGGCCGGACCGCTGGCCTCGTAGACCAGACTGCAGCCCACGCGTAACGTGACGTCAAGCAGCGGCGGATCAGTGGTGGGTGTCGCCATGTTGCCCACAGGGCAGCACAAACCCGGCCGGCGCAACTGCTATCACCCGGATGGGGTGATCACTCCACCTGCATGCGCTCGTTGTAGAACGCCTCGATCAGCGTGAAGGTCTTCTTCGGGTCGGTTTGCGCGAGCGCCTCCACGGCAAGCTTCCGGGCATCATCCATTTTCATGGCGCGGACCAGGAATTTCACCGAGGGCAGCAGGGTCGGCGACATGCTCAATTCATCCACGCCGAGACCGAGCAGCAGCGGCACATAGACGGGGTCGCCGGCCATCTCGCCGCAAACACTGACCTTGAGCTTCCGGGCGTGACCGGCGTCGATCACCTGCTTCAACACCCGCAGCACGGCCGGGTGGGAGGGATCATAAAGGTGGGCGATGCGGTTGTTGCCGCGGTCGATCGCCAGCATGTATTGGATCAGGTCGTTGGTGCCGATGCTGAAGAAGTCGCACCTGCCGGCCAGCAGGTCGCTGGCGAGGGCCGCGCTGGGGATCTCGATCATCGTGCCGACGCGCAGGTGCGGATCGAAGGCCACGCCGCGCGCCTTCAGCTCGGCGCGGGCCTCCTCGAGCAACGCATTGGCGCGGTCAAGCTCCTCCGTACCGCTGATCATCGGATACATCAGTTCCACCGTGCCGTGCGCACTTGCCCGCAGGATGGCTCGGAGCTGATCCTTGAACATCCCTGAATTTTCCAAGCTCATGCGGATGGCGCGGAAGCCCATGAAGGGGTTCGCCTCCGGCCCGATCAGGTGGGGATCGCCCGGAAGCGGTTTGTCGCCCCCGACATCGAGGGTGCGGATGGTCACCTTCGCCGGGGCCAGGCCCGCGACGATCTCCTTGTAGGCCGCATATTGCTGGTCCTCCGTCGGCAGGCGCATCGAGCTGAGGAAGAGAAACTCGGTGCGGTAAAGGCCGACCCCGGCCCCGCGGTATTGCTTCACCAGCGCCACCTCGTCGGGCTTCTCGATGTTGGCGCACAGGGTCACCGGCGCGCCGTCGAGCGTCTCGGCCGCGAGTTCGTTGACCGACATCAGCCGCGATTCGAACGAGGCCTTGGCCTTCTGGATCTTGCCGTAGCGGAAAAGGGTCTGCTCGGTCGGGTTGACAATGACCACGCCATCGTAGCCGTCCACCATGAGCCAGTCACCGCTCCTGATCTTGGCGGTGAGGTCGCGCACGCCGACGACCGCCGGGATCTTCATCGAGCGCGCAACAATGACCGCGTGGCTCGTGCGACTGCCGGCATCGGTCACGATGCCCAACGCGGCGCTGCGGTCGATGCCCGCCGCCTCGGACGGCGAGATGTCGTAGGCCACGATGATGCGCTGTTCCACCAGCTCGGTCAGACTGTTGGCCGCCTGTCCCAGCATGATGTGCAGCACCCGCTTGGTCACGTCCTTGATGTCGGCCGCGCGCTCGCGGAGGTACTCGTCGTCGATCTCGGAAAACGCCTTGATGTAGCGCTCGGCGACGGCGTTGAAGCACGTCTCGATGTTCAGGCCCGACTTCTGGAAATCACGGATCGTCTCGCCGATGAGCGCCTGGTCCTCGAGCACCATCTGGTGCGCATCGA
>CAZZDB010000032.1:0-25269 GCA_964652485.1 uncultured Oleiharenicola sp. | reverse complement strand
GACTCGAGGTCGGTGCGTTTGGGCATGGGCGTGAAGACCCGGGAGGTTTGCGTCGGCCTCAAGGCGGCGCAAGCGGGAATTGGGAAAATCCGGATCTGCCGCGCGCTACCGTGTCACAACGGACCAAACACTCAGCCAAGGCGGCTGGCTTCGATTCCGAGGGTCTTGGCCGCGCGGGCCTTGTCGCCCTGGCAGGCATGGAGCACGCGGGCAATATACTGCTTCTCCTGGCCGCCCAGATAGTCGGCGAGCGTGGGCCAATCATTTAATTCGTGGATGCGCAGCGGCAGCTGGGCGGAGGTCACGACGCGAGTCTCCGTCGTCGTGACGACCTGCGAAACGACCTGCCGGAACTCGGCGAGGTTGCCCGGCCAACGGTAGGCGCGGAGCGTGGCGAGGGCGTCCTCGGTGAACTCGACGTGCTTGGCGTCGAAGTGTGGATTGGATGTCTTGGCCGCCGCGTCCTTCAAGAGCAGCGGGATGTCCTCGAGCCTTTCGCGCAGTGGCGGCATCTGCACCGGCAGGGCCGCGATGCGATAGAAGAGCTCCTCGTTGAAATGGCCTTCCTCGGACAGCTTCTCGAGGTCCTCCTCCGTGGCGCAGACGAGGCGGAAATTGTGGGCATTGTTGCGCAGGACCGAAACCAGCTCGGACTGCGCCTCCTTCTGCAGACACTGCAGGTGGAGGAGGAAAAGTGTGCCACCCTTGGCCTCCTGGACCCAAGTGCCGCCGGAACCGTTCTGCCCGAGCAGGCCGGAGCGGAGGCTTTCCATCGAACTCAGGCGGCAATCGATGCGCACGAGCGGACTGTCGGGCGGCGTGCCGCCGGCGTGGAGCAGCTCGGCGGCGATTTCGTGACCGCTGCCGAGTTCCCCCGAGACGAGGATCGGGGTGTGGGCCGAAGAAAGCTTCTTGAGCTGGCTGATGAGCCGCTTGGTCTTCGGGCTGATGCCGACGAGGCGGGCCTCAAAATCACCCGCCTTGACCGCGGGCGAGCCACCCGCGGCCTCGCGCTCGGCGATGGTGCGCCGGAAGTCCATGCCGCGTTTCAACGCCTGCATAAGCTCGTCCACCTTGAAGGGTTTCTGCAGGTAGTCGAACGCCCCGAACTTCAGCGCCTGGATGGCACTTTCGGTGCTGGCGTAGGCCGTCATGATGATGATGACGGCGCCGGGATCGTAGAGCTTTAGCTGCTTGAGGAGCGTGATGCCGTCCATCGGCTTCATGTCGATATCGGCGAGCACCAGATCATACTTCTCGGCCTTGTAACGGGCGAGGCCCTTCTCCCCGTCGGTGGCAAAAGCGGTGTTGTAACCAGTCGGCGAGATGACCGCCTCAAGCATCTCGTGGATGGAGATCAGATCGTCGACGATGAGGATGGAGGGCATGAAAAAAGAGACGGGCAATTTGCACGCGCCGCGGTGGGCACGCAAGAGGCATTAACGGGAGGCCCCGCCGGGGGGTTATTGCTGCAGGCCGCCCGCGACCGCACCGAGTTGGAAGATCGGCAGGAACATGGCCATGACTATGCCGCCGACCACCACGCCAAGGAACACAATGAGCATCGGCTCGATGAGCGAGGTGAGCGCGCCGACGGTGGCGTCGCACTCGGTGTCGTAAAAATCCGCGATCTTGTTCATCATGCCGTCGACGTTGCCGGTGGTCTCCCCCGCCTTGACCATGTGTTTCATCATGGGCGGGAAGAAACTGTTGACGGCCATGATGTCTGATACCTGGCCGCCTTGGCTGACGTGCTTGGCGATCTCGACGCAGGCATCCTCGACCTGCACCTTGCCGCTGGCGGAGGCCACGATTTCCAAGGTGCGCAGGATGGGCACGCCGGAACGCATGAGCGTGGCGTAGGTGCGGCAGAAGCGGGAAAGAGCGATCTTGTGGATGAGGTTGCCGAAGATCGGGGCGTTGACCAGGAAGTTGTCCTTCTGGCGCCGGCCGTTCGGCGTCGCGACATACTTGCCGGTGACGAAATAGATACCGTACGCGCCGCCGCCGATGGCCCACCACCACTTCTTCATGAAATTGCTGAGGTCGATGAGGAATTGCGTGGGCGCGGGGAGTTTGGCGCCGAAATCCGCGAACATGGCGGCGAACACCGGGATGACGAAGATCAGCAGCACGTTGACGAGCGCCACGGCGAGACCGATGACGGCGATCGGGTAGGTCATGGCCGACTTCACCTTCTTGGTCAGCTTGACCGTGGACTCGAAGTAACCCGCCACCTTGCCGAGAATCTCCGCCAACCCGCCGGACGCCTCACCGGCTTCCACCATCGAGATGAAGAGGTTAGGGAAGGCCCGGGGAAACTTCTTCACCGCCTGCGAGAACGACGTGCCCGTGGAGATGTCGTTGCGCACGTCACGGATCACGATGCGAAAAACCTGATCCTCGGTCTGGTCCTGCAGGGCTTCCAGACAGGAAACGAGCGGCAGACCGGCCTGCAACAGCGAGGCCAGCTGGCTGGTGAAGATCGACAATTCCGCGAGATCCAGCTTGTAGGTTTTGGCCTTTTTCTCGAGCGCCTTCTGTTTGGCCATCGCCTGGGCTGCCTTAACACTGGACTGGGATTTTGCTGCCGCTGGATTCGCCATATGGACGCGGAATATGTGCTTTCCCGCAGCGCCCGCAATCCCTTTTAACGCTTCCCGTGGCGCCGGCGCACCCGAACAAAAGCTTGAATGGCCGCAGTGCCGGGGCACTCTGCCTTGGGCGAGTTGGCGGCTATAGTTTAATGGTAAAACCTCTGCCTTCCAAGCAGGTGTCGTCGGTTCGATTCCGACTAGCCGCTCCATTGGCCATTCGGCGGCACCGGGCCGGGGGAAGGCCGGCCCGCCGCCTTCGCCGCGGCGGCGAGTTTTAGCCTTTTTTGACCGGCCTCACCACCTGATGGTGGCATCGTCTATGCTGGGGCTCCACTCGCTGGACCGTGCGCCGAGATGGTCAGGATCCAGGCACCGGGCATTTCGTCAAGGATCGTCCTCGCCATCTCAAGCCCGTTGCCATCCGGCAGCGAGATGTCCATCAGCACGAGCATTGGCTGGTGTGCGCGAATGGCCGCCAGCCCTCCGCGGCAGGTGCCGCAGCATTCAGCACCTGCAGGCCGAGATTCCGGCAATCAAAGGTAAAGAACTCCGCCACCAGCCCCTGGTCCTCGACCATGATCACCTTGCCGCTGGCGGCGTGAGGTTACTGGCGAAAGTGGAATTACGGGGCCTCACCTTGCTCGTGGAACCGGGAGGCATCAGCCTGTCCGCGGACCGCCGCAAGATTGCGGTTCACCCGTCCGCAAAGCCTGTCACGGTGTCCCTGCTCCCCGAGGACCATGTGAACATCATTCTTTTTCACCCGCACGAAGTCGAGCATCCCTTGGCCCGGCGCGATCCGCGCGCCGTGCATTTGCTCGAGGTGCTGCGCCGGCACGCGGGCGACACGTTCAACGCGGGCGTAATCGACGGGCCACGCGGCCGCGGCACCATCATGGATATCAGCGCGGATGCTCTTCGTCTGGCTTTTGCGTGGGGCGAAGCACCTCCGCCCTTGTCACCGATTCATGTCATCGTCGGTCTGCCACGCCCCCAGACCGCACGCGACATCTTGCGCGATGTGACCGCGCTCGGTGTCACGGCATTGCATTTTGTCATTACCGACAAGGGAGAGGCGAGTTATGCCGGCAGCTCCTTGTGGAAATCCAAGGAGTGGCGCGAGTGCGTCATTGGTGGCGCAGCTCAGGCATTCTGCACGCGGTTGCCGGAAGTAACGCACGGTCAGACCCTGGCCGAGGCAATCGCGCGGCTCCCGGCCGAGGTCGTCCGCCTCGCCCTCGACAACTACGAGGCTTCTTCCGCACTCAGCCCAAGCACAACGCTCGGCGGCGAATCCGTCGTGATTGCGCTCGGCGCCGAGCGCGGCTGGTCCGCCGCCGAGCGCGCGTCACTGCGCGTCTCAGGTTTCACGCTGGTCCACCTCGGTCCGCGGGTGCTGCGGACGGAGACTGCGTGTATCGCCGCCGTGGCCCTGCTCAAGGCCCAGCTCAACTGGCGTTGAACACACACGCCGTCGGTTGACGTACACCCTTGCCGAGGCGTTTCAGGCAGGTCCAGCCCGCCGGAGTCAGCTCCATTTCCCCCGGCATCTCGAACACCACGATCAGGTCCGGCTTGAGCGGGAGCAAATCCGCCAGGCGCGTGAAGAGCTTCGGCGCGATCGTCAGAATGATGTCATAAGGTGGATCTATGAACACCAGGTCGGGTGCTGCCCCCCAAGACACGGTCGTGGCGTCGGCGTTGACCACCTGCAGCTCACTGGCGTCGCGCCCGAGGCTTTTGCCGACCGCGGTGATGTTCTGGCGAATGAATGCCGCCGTGCGGGTGTTGCTTTCAACGAACATTCCGCCGGCCGCACCCCGGCTATACGCCTCCAGCCCATAGGCCCCGCTGCCGGCAAACAGGTCCAGAAACCGCGCCTCGGGCACCCTCGCGGCCAGGCTGGAAAACACCGCCTGACGCAAGGCGTCGGTCGCCGGCCTGACCGCGTCCCCCTTGGGTAGCGCCAGCGGTATGCCCCGCGCCTGTCCGCCGGTTATGCGCATGGCCGCACCTTCAGAATCGTAACATATTCAGGCTCCGGGCAGAAACGGGCGTGTCTAGATAGAACACTTGTGACCATAAATGGTTGTAACATAGCATTTGCACGAAGCGGGGGGTCGATTAGTCTCTCCCCGGCGTCCAGAGGCCAGCCACCTAACTGGCTCCTGCGGCGCGCGAAGGCAATGCCTTACAACACACCAAGCATGTTTTCCCGACCAACCGTCTGGCTGGTATTTGCTGCGCTCCTCGTAGCGGTTCCGACGCAGGCCAAGGAAAACAATGGCTGGCCGCTTTTTGTGCAGCAATTGAAGACTGACGGAACGGTTGAATCGGGCGAATACCTCGGCCCCCTGCTGTTCCAAAAGACCAACCCCGACGGCACCCGTGCGGAGGGTTTCCGGCCGTTCTTCCTCCGGACCCAGGTGGGCGAACAGAAGACCTCTCACCTCTTCTATCCGTTCTTTACCTGGCAGACGGAACGCGACCGAAGGTATTTCAGTTTCTTTGAAATCGTCAATTTCAGCCGGGAAAACGACGCCGGCCGCCAAACCACCAAAGGCCTTGATGTCTGGCCGTTCTACTTCTCGCGCGACACCAGTGACCCCGCGGATAGCTATCGGGCTCTTTTTCCGCTTGCCGGCACTATCAAGCACCGCTTCGGCAAGGATCGCATCCGCTTCACCCTGTTTCCGCTGTATGCCAACGTGGAAAAGGGCGGCATGCACACGGTGCATGCGCCGTGGCCCCTGCTGCGCTTCATCGACGGCAACGGGCACCACGGATTTGAGTTCTGGCCTCTGTTCGGCCGCCGCGGGCGTGCCGGCGACTACGACAGCCAGTTCTATCTCTGGCCGCTCATCTACCGATCCGCGAAGAACCTCTCGGAGCCGCAACCCACAGTGAGCGCGGGCTTCCTGCCCTTCTACACCCGCGACACCGGCCCCGGCCTCATCAGCGAGACCTATGCGTGGCCGTTCTTCGGCTATACGCACCGCACCGAGCCGGATCGTTACGACGAGCAGCGCTACCTGTGGCCCCTGCTGGTGCAGGCGCAGGGCGACCAGCGCTCCGTCAACCGCTGGGCCCCGTTCTACACGCATTCGGTGACCAAGGGTTACGACAAGACCTGGGTCGCTTGGCCGCTCTTCCGCCACGCGGAGTGGCAGGACGCTGGCATCATCCAGGAGAAGAACCAGTTTTTCTTCTTCCTCTACTGGTCGCTGACGCAGCGCAGCACCACCAATCCTGCCGCGGCCCCCGCGCACAAGACCCATGTCTGGCCGCTGCTGAGTTCGTGGGACAACGGCGCCGGCCGCCGGCAGTTACAGGTGCTCAGCCCGTTCGAGGTCTTCTTCCCCACCAACGAGCCGGTGCGCCAGCTCTACAGCCCGCTGTTTGCCCTCTACCGCTATGACCAGAAATCTCCGGATGACACCCGGCATTCCGTGCTCTTCAACCTGTTGACCTGGAAAAAATCCCCCCGGGAAAGGGAATTCCATCTCGGTCCGCTGGTCCATACCCGGACCACGCCGCAGCAGGCGCGGGTCGACCTCGGCCTCGGCTTGGTCAGCTGGTCGCGCCCACCGGGCACGGCCCGCTGGAAACTTTCCCTGTTCGATTTCCGCCCGAAAGCGGGTAACGGTAACCAGACCATTGCGGTCGTTTCGCCATGAACCAACTCACCCTCATCTTCGAGCATATCGGCGGCACGGTGCTGCTGCTGGTGCGCTCGCTCAAACACCTGCAGACGCTGCCGCGCCAGTTCGCTCGGTTCATGGAACAATGTTACGTCATCGGCTACTCCTCGCTGCCCATCGTCACGATCCTTAGCTTCTTCATTGGCAGCGTGCTGGCACTGCAGAGCGGTTACAGCATGGAGAATTTCGGCGCGAAACAGTTCATCGGCACCCTCGTCGGTCTCACCATGGCCCGCGAGCTCGGCCCGGTCATGGTCGCGATCCTCGTCGCCGGACGAGTGGGCTCCGCCATCGCCGCTGAGTTGGCTTCGATGAAGGTCTACCAGGAAATCGACGCGCTGGTGACGATGAACATCCCGCCCGAGCGCATGCTCGTGCTGCCCCGCCTCGCCGCGATCACGGTCATGATGCCGGTGCTGGCCATCATCGCCAATCTCTGTGGCTGGTACGGCGGCGCGCTGGTCTGCCAATACACCCACTCCATCTCGGTCGATTCCGAGGCCTATTTCACCGCCCTCAAGCTCTATATGAAGCCGGGCGACATCATCGACGGCCTCATCAAGGCCGAGTTTTTCGGTTTCGTGATCGTGCTCGTGTGCTGCTACATCGGTCTCAACACGCGCGGCGGCCCGCGGGAAATCGGCGCTTCGGTCACCAAGGCGGTGGTCACCTCGCTCATCCTCATCCTGGTGCTCGATTATTTCGTCACCAAAGCCCTCCTCATGTAGTCATGACCTCCTCGTTCACCGCCTCCCCCTTCACCGGGAAAACCTTCGGCCTCACCGTCAGCCACCTGACCAAGAAGTTCGGGCGGACCACGGTGCTGCACGACATCAGCCTGGAGGTCAAACCCGGCGAGATCTTCTGCGTCATGGGCCCCAGCGGCTCCGGCAAGACGGTTCTGTTGAAGCATATCGCCGGCCTCGAAATCGCCACCAGCGGTGAGGTGCGGATCGGCGACTTCGACGCGGCCGATCCCGAAACCCGCAACAAGGTGCATCTCGCCCTCGTCTTTCAGGCGGGCGCCCTCTTCAGCTCGCTCTCCGTCTACGACAATCTCGCCCTCTATCCGCGCGAACACCGGCTGTGCAACGAGGCGGGCATCCGCGAGAAGGTCATGCACGCGCTTTCCATTCTTTCCCTGGAAAAATCGGCGAGTAAATTCCCCTCCGATCTTTCCGGCGGCATGAGGAAGCGCGTGGCGATCGCGCGCGCCCTCGTGATGGAGCCCCAACTGCTGCTCTACGACGAGCCCACGTCTGAACTCGATCCCGTGATGTCGGCCACCCTCACCGAGATCATCGCCACCCTGCGCGAGCAGAACGCCGTCACCAGTGTGGTCGTGACCCACGACCGGGATCTCGCCTTCAACATCGCCGACCGCATGGCCTTCGTCATCGAAGGCCGGCTGCGGGGCGTCGGCACGCCCGCGGATTTCCGACAGCCCACCGATCCGGTCATCGCCAATTTTCTCAACCCGGTCATCGACCTCAAGAATCCCCGTTTCAAACAGCTGGAGAACAACCATGAATAACACATCCCAAACCATCCGCGTGGGTCTCTTCTTCGTCCTCGGTCTGGCCCTCGCTTGGATCACGTTCGAGTCGCTCAACGGCGGCCGTCTCTTTCGGAAACCGGGTTACACCCTCGTGGCCGGATTCGGCAACCTCAAGGGACTCAAGACCGGTGACGAGATCCGCATGGCCGGCGTCAAGGTCGGCGCCATCGCCCTCACCCGGCTCGCCGAACATCGCGTCGAGGCTGTGCTGGCCATCAACCCCGAGGTGAAGATCCCGAACGACGCCGTCGCCAGCATCGAGCAGTCCAGCCTGCTGGGCAGCAATTACCTCGGCATCACCTTCGGCACGCCCACCAATCCCCTGCTCAAGGACAATGATGAGATCAAGACCAAGGCCACGGTGGATATGAGCGAGGTCATCAGCCAGCTGGGCAACCTCGGCTCCAAGCTTGAGCAGGTCATCGGTGACATCGGCAAATCCATGGGCACCGGCAGTGAAGGCGGCGGCATCTTCCAGCGCATCGACAAGCTCGTCACCGACAACGGTCCCAAGCTCACCGAGAGCATCAGCAACCTGCAGGACATCACCGCCAAGATCAAGAATGGCGACGGCACGCTCGGCAAACTGGTCAACGACCCGAAGCTCCACGATGAGCTCCTCGCCAGTGTGACCGAAATCAAGGCGGCCGCGGCCGACGCCCGCACGTTCATGAGCGACACGAAGGGGATCGTCGCCGACGTGAAGAGTGGCAAGGGCGCGCTCGGCGTGCTGCTCTATGACGAGCCGACCGCGCAGAGTCTCAAGGTCTCCGTGAACAACCTGCGCGAGGTCTCCGACAAGCTTAACAGCGGCAAGGGCACGCTTGGCAAGTTGATCTCCGACGACAGCCTCTACCTTAGCGCGCAATCGACGATGAAGAAAGCCGACCGGGCGCTCGAGGGTCTGGGCGACCAAGGCCCGATCACCGCGGTTGGCATCGTCGCCAACTCGTTGTTCTGATCCCAAGCTCATCTCTCCCACCAGTGGCCGGGGCCAGCCGCAACCCGCCGGGGCTCCGGGCCCGCGGCGGGCCGGCGCCGGACTCAAACCTGTTTCTTTTTGCGATAGCGTCCGTCGAACGCCGTGACCCAGGTCTTGCCGCCATCGGTCGATTGTTCCCAGTGCTGGCGCACGCTGCCGTCGGCCTTCGGAGTCCAGGTTATCCGATCGATGAGACGGCGGCCGCGCACCTCGTGCTCACCGGTCAGCACCATGCTGTCCGCCGTCAGCGCGCCGGCCAGTTCCAGCACGCCGCCGTCGCTGCCAATCCAATACTGCTGCCATTGTTTCGTGCCCGCATTGTAGGCGTTGAGACTCTTGCCGCTGCTGCCGTCGGCATCCGACCAGTTTTCCAGCAACCCGGCACCACCGGCGATCAGCTCGATTCTGCTGCTGCCGGCAGGTTTCCCATCGGGTGCGGTCACCTCCCACTCGCCAATCCAGAAATCAAACTGCCGCGATTCGGGCGGCAATGGCCGTGATGGCGACTGCTGTGCGATCAGGCTTGCGGTCATGCTGATGATCAAGCCGAGGAGGGCAAGGTTGCGGGAGGGTTTCACGGGAGAAGAGAAGTCCAGGCGACCTCAGGGCTTATTGGGTTTGCGCACGTAATAGGCGTCATAGCCGGTTTGCCACGTGGCGCCGCCATCACGGGATTGCTCGATCACCTGCCGGACCCGTCCGTCTGGCAACGGGGTCAACGTGGTTTGGTCGAGGAGGGTATGTCCGTCCTTCAAGGGGATCTCCCCGCGGAATCGCACGCAGCCGCCCGGGACGCCACCCACTTGGACCTTCTCCTTCACGAAGCCACCATCGGTCACCCAGATTTGTTTCCAACGGGTTTCCAGACGATGGAAATAGAACCAGCTCTTGCCCTCGTGTCCGTCCCGTTCGGTCCAGTTCTCCTGGAGGGCAAACCCGCCCAACAGTCTTTCAATGCGATTGTCGCCGTCCTTCGGTCCGGTGGCGAGAAACACCTCCCATTCCCCGATCCAAAAATCAAGGTCGTGGATCCCGGCTGGCATCGGTGGCGGGTCGCCTTGGGCCGGACTGCAGCAGGCGAGCCCGACGGCCAGACAGAGAAACCGCACGAAAAGTTCCACGGTGCCAGATTTACCCGGGACCCGGGCCGCAGCAACGCATCTGCTACGAGCCTGCACGAAACGCCGCCGAAACGCTACAGTGGGACGGCCTGCGTCCGCCGATCTTGTTCCAGGCTGCGTTTGGTCAGGGTGTGGGGAGGGTGGCGTTATACCGATCAATCCACTGCCGGGCCGCAGCGTGATCCGGCTCGATCCTCAAGACTGCTTGAAATTGGGCCAGCGCCTCGCGTTCACTTCCTGGCGTTTTCGTCAAGGCGTAGCCCAGATTATAACGCGCCGTGGCCGAGTCGGGATTGAGCCACGCCACAGCTCTGAAATGATCCAGCGCCTCCGGCAGGCGGTCGGGAATACCGGCGAGCACGATACCCAGATTGGTGTGCGCCTCCGGCAGTGTTGGACTGAGCCGCAGCGCCGTCTCAAATTCGGCGATCGCCTCCGTTTGGTGACCCGGCACTCTCGCCCAAGCATAACCCAGCAGATTGTGCGCCTCCGCATAGTCGGGTTTGAGTTTCACCGCCGTCTCAAGATGTTCCAGCGCCTCCTGGAGATGGTCGGGAACACCCATCAGTGCGACGCTCAGATTGACATGCGTGTAGGGAAAATCCGGGTTGAGTTGCAATGCGATCCTGAACTCGGCGATGGCATCGGATTGGCGGCCCGGAATCCGCGCCAGGGCACTCCCCAGATAGTTGTGCACTTCTGCGTTGTCGGGTGCGAGCCGCACCGCCGTCTCGAAATGGCTCCGCGCTTCGGTCAGGCCGTCCGGGGTCTTGGCCAGAATCAGTCCGAGATTACTGTGAGCCATCCAGCAGGTGGGGTTGCGGAGGAGCGTCGCCCGGTAAAGCGTCTCCGCGTTCCGGTAAATGCCACATTGCCGCCAGGTCAAGATCCCCAGCAGGACCAGCAGTATTCCCCCGCCCAGCGGGGCCAGCCAAGGTGCGGCCCACCCCCAACGGTCCGCCAGTGATCGGGTGCCACAGGCCAGGCCTGCCGCCAAGGGGACGATGATGCCCAGGCTGGCCAGATACTGAAAGTGATCCGCCACGTAGGAGAAGAGGAAGGGATAGACACTAAAGAAACCCAAGGCGGGAAACAAAGTGCCGGCAAAAAACAGGAACCCAGCCAAAGGTCCCCGCTGTTTCCGCGCCAACCGGCCCAACCCCAGCAATAGAGCCACGACCCCCAGCGGAAACAAATACTGCCACCAGACCGAGGATTCCACCCGCCACCGCGGATAGATGAACACCAGGTCCGCCGGCCACACTAGCTTGCCAAAATAGAACCAGAGTACCCGGCCGGAGAGCAGGCAACGCTCGAGGAAGGTGAGGGAGAAATCCGTCGCATTTGCCCCCATGCGACTGTGCACCGCGATGAAGAATCTGTTCTCGACCCACGCCGTGAACAGGCCTGCGGTTGCGCCGAGCACGAGCCATGGAACCAAGGGCACCACGTCCCGGCGCCAGTTGAGCCGGCCTCGTTGCCACCAGAAGACGACCAGCAGCGCCGCCGGGAGCGTCGCCGCGACCGTCTTGCTCAGCAGCGCCAGTACAAACAAGCCGAGCGCTAGCCCATATTGCGACTCCCGGCGCCCCCGATCAAAGCCCAGATATGCGAGGGCCGAGCCCAGGTAGAGGACCGCCGAGAGCGTGTTTTTCTGCTCGGCGATCCACGCCACGGACTCCACGCACACCGGATGCAGCGCAAAAGCAAGGCCCGCCAGCCACTCGACTCCGGTGTATTGCCCCGGCGCGCTTGTCTCCGATGCTACAGTGCGGATGGCGGATCCGACTGCCCCGCCGGTTCGTCGCGATCCTGCCGACCAGCGCGGCGGAATTGAGGAAGGCGTGCCGCGATTGAACAGCCGCCGCACAATCACCACCACCAGGCAGGAGGCCACGGCATGCAGCAGAAGGTTCGTCAGATGGTAACCCAGAACAGCGTCACCCCACAACCGGTGTTCAACCCAAAATGCACTGTGCAACAGAGGATAATATTGCTGGGTTGCACCAAGTTCGAACCAGATGCGTTTCAAGCCATCGAGCGACTGCAATCCCGGCTGGGTCACATGTGCATCGTCATCCCAGACGAATTCCCCATTGAGCGCCGGCAGGTAGACGAGAAGTGACGCACCGAATATCAGCGCCCCCGCGCCGGCCACCCACCAAGGGTTTGATACCGCTTCGCGGCGCCCGGACCATAACACCCCGGTTCCAGAAGGTGGTCGCCGACGTGGCCCAGCCGAATTGAAAGTGGACGGAATCATCGGGCGACCGTCGGGGCGGGTTCCATCGCTCCTGCCGCAATTTCTGCCCGACCAGTCCTGAGGGAGTCACACAAGCCAGGTGGTTGACTCATTCGATTTCCAGTCTGCAGCCGGCACCCGGCCAGGTCCGGCTTCGGACGCAAAAACGGCAGCCCGCACGGGGCTGCCGTTGATGGAATTGCCATGGCCAAGAAGCTGCTACGGCTTTGTCAGAAGGCCTTTTTCAGCTCCATGAACACAAAGCGCCCGATGATATCATACTGGGCTTCCACCGTGTTGTTTTCACCCGGCGGATTGCCGTCGACCGGAACATACGGGGCCTGCTTGTTAAACAGGTTGTTTGCTCCGACCGTGACCGTCACGTTGCGCGCCCAAGCATGCCCGCGGCTCGGCACCGTGTAGCTGAAGGCCAGATCTGTGGTGAAATAGCCGGGAATGACGTACGGTTTCCCGTCGATCCGGTCAGGATCGACGCTGCCGGTGGTGAAGCCTACCCCGCCCGTGGTGGGCGTGGGCGCCACATAGGTGAAGAACAACGACGTCGCCAGCGGACCATACGAATGGTTAATGTAGGGCTTGATGATGTAGCCCGGCAGGAGACCGTTCGTGCCGCCGGCGCTGTTCGTCCCATCCGTAAAATTGCGGGCGTACTGATAATAGGGCGCGTCCGGCGTGGCCCGGAATTTGTAATTGAACAAGACATTCGCCGAGGCTCCGACACCGAAGCGCCCCAGAGTATCGGTCGTGAACTTGTAGTCCACGGCCAGATCCAGGCCGTTGGTCCACTGATCGCCCGCCGGGGTGCCGACCACGGTGATCGTGCCAAAATTGGTCGACGTGACTTGATTTGTCGCCGTGCTGGTAAGCCTTGTTGCATCGGCGAACGAGAAGCCGCTCGCATAGGCCGAGCCGGATCCCTTGGCGTTCAGGTCGGCCACGATCGCAGTGTAGTCGAGATTGCCCACCCCGTCCTGGCTGATCCGATAGTAGTCGATGGTGAAGGATAGGCCCTTGACCTGCTTGGGCGACCAGACGATGCCCGCGGTGTAGGACTTGGACTTCGAGGCCGGCAGGTTCGGATTGCTCAGTTGGGTCGAGTTGCCCTGGATGATGATCGTGTGGCCGAGGGATCCGCCCGGCCCCGCCCGGCCATCGCCCTGCAGGACGGAGAACGTCGGGGAATTTCCTGCCGCCGGTCCGAAGAGGCTGAATATTGACGGCGCGATGAATCCATCCGCGAAAGTGCCACGGATAACCAGGCTGTCATCGACCGGCAGCCAGCGGAGGCCGACCTTCGGCGAGCTGGCATTGCCACCCGGCTGGATCTGCTCGTAGCGGTCCGCCAGATCCAGCTCGAGGATATGGAATCCGGGAATATTCTCCTTGGCTGAGGTCACCGGCACGCCAACCTCGAGGAAGGCCCCCTTGGTGCTGCGCGAGCCGCCGGAGAAGGCCTTGGCAGGATTGTAACCGAGTGCGAGGCCGTTGGCAAAGAGCGCATCCACCGAGTTGTCGATCTCCTCCCGGCGTGTTTCCACCCCGAGCGCAAAGTTGACGTCGCCGGCTGGGAGTTCGAACGGTTTCCCCTTGAGGATGGCTTGGATGTTGCGCAAGGAGGAACCGCCGTTCTGAAAGAGCGTGGTGCGAATGGCGTCAATGGTGGCCGGATCATTGAAGCCAGGGAGGGCGAAATAGTTATAGACGGGCAGATTGGCGCCGGTGGCGTCGGTCAAGGTGGACAGGGGTTTGCCCGCCGCGTTGTAGACGTATCCGCCGGTAACGGGATCGATCAGTGGGACCAGGGCAGCGTTCATGTTCGCGCCATTGGCGCCGCCCAAGATGCGCTGCGTGATGCTAGCCCGAGAGTAGTTGTAGGTGGCCTCCCAGCTATACTTGTCGTTGATCTCGCCGCGAAGGCCGCCGACGAAGCGCCAAGTGTTCGTTTCGTTGATGCTGCTGCGCTTGCCGATCTCAATCAAGCGGGACTTGGCGTCGAGCGGGCCGGGAAAATCGACGCTGAAAACGTTGTAAGGATTGTTCGCCGGAATAAACAGCGCGTTCCCGCCCCCGGCGCCAACGCCGGCAATGGGGGCCGGAGCCAGTCCGCTGCCGCCGTTGGTCGTCTGGGCAAAAAGGAAATCGCTGAAAACCTCGAGGCTCTTCCCAAATAGCTCCCTGGAGCCGTTGGCGACGAATTGATTGCGCTTGGTGTTTACGATCAGCGGATTGTCGAACAGCGTGGTGTTCAGCGCCGCCGCGCTCCCGGCGGCGATGCCGGCCGGGGTCGAGCTGATCGGGAGATATATCCCCGCCGCCTCAAGTTGCGCCAAGGTTTTGGGTGCATCCCAAGGATTGCTCTTGATACCGGCCGAGGTGATGGCCGCGTTGAAACCGGGCGCGCCGATCGCAATCAGGGTCGAGCCGGCCAGAACGTCATTGCCGACGCGGCCCGGATAGCGGCTGCTGAACACGGAGCTGGTCGGATTGAAGCCCATCGCCTCCTCCTGGCTTGGGCTCAGGGTCGTCAGCGGACGGGCCGTGGTGAGCAGGGGAATGTTCTCAAAATGCTGTGCGGCCACCGTGAGTGAATACCCGCTGCCGGAAGCGCCCCCCATGACATAGCTTTCCCGCGTCTTGTAGTCGCCGCCCTTCGTGGAGCCATAGCGCGTCCCGATCTCGAAGCCGTTATAGTCTTTCTTCAGGATGACGTTCACCACCCCGCCGATCGCGTCGGAACCATAGATGGTGGACGCCCCGTCCTTGAGGATCTCGATGCGGTCGATCATCGCGGTCGGGATCGTGTTCAGATCCACACCGGGTGTGCCGCCGGCGGTGCTGCTGAAGGGCGAATACGTGACCCGCTGGCCGTTGAGCAAGACCAGGGTGACGAGGTTTCGCAGGGAAACATTGGACTCGCCCGCATAGCCATTGTTGGTCTCGGTGCCGATGTTGCCGCTACCCGCGAAAAACGGCGTGAGTTGCCGCAGCAGGCGCAGCGCATCTGTCGCGCCCGACTGGCCGATGTCGCTGCGTTCGATGGTCACGACCGGACTGGCGTTGACGCTGGCGGAAACCGGCAGGTAGGAGCCCGTGACGGTGAATTTATCCAGCTTCAGCGGTTCCCCGGAGGCATCGGTCGTGGCGGATTGCTGGGCAAAAGCGGCCGAAACCGCGAACAAAGTCAACGTGACCGGGGCCAAAAGGCGCGACCACGCGACGGATGCGTGTGTTGAGTTCATGCGTTTACTTAGGTGTGGCGCGGGACACGGAGTGGCCCGGCGCTGCACCATATGACACGCGATGAGACCCATCGCACAATTGCGGTGCGACAGTCCTACAGCCGGGCGATACCAGCCGCCGGGCCTGCCGGTCCAACACCCATTCCTTCGCGACCGGAAATCAGAGATGCGCCTTGAGGTCGTGAACGAACGTGCGGCTCACCTTGAGTTTTGCGCCGTTCGTGAGCTCGACGGTGTATTCGCCATAGAGCGCCGGGCTCGCCTTGCGCATGTGCTTCAGGTTGACGATCGTCGAGCGATGAATGCGGACGAAATGAGCGGGATCGAGCTTCTCCATCATCTTGAGCAGCGACATGCGCACAAAGCGTGACTTGTCCGTAACGTGCAACCGCACGTAATCGCCGTCGGATTCGATCCAAAGGATGTCGTCCGGCGCCATCACGTGAATTTCTCCGTCGCACCGGATGAAGATCCGGCCGTCGTTCTCCCGCGCCCTGACCGGCGCCGTTTCCGCCGCACCCTCCCGCAGGCGCTGCAGGGCGCCCATGACCTCGTCCAGGCGCCGCGAGAGACTCTGGCGGTCGAGATCCCGCACCGCGGCCTTGGCCCGGGCCAGTGCCTCCGCGAAACGCACGCGGTTGAATGGCTTCAACACATAGTCGACCGCCTGTACGTCGAAGGCCTGCAACGCGAAGTGATCGTAGGCGGTCACAAATACCACTTGGGGCAGCAGGGCGGCGGGCAGCTTGGCCAGCACCTCGAAGCCGGACATGCCGGGCATCTGCACGTCGAGGAAGAGCAACTCGGGACGGTGCTGCTTGATGGCCTCCACGGCTTGCGCGCCATTGTTGCATTGGGCGACAATCTGGATCTCCGGGTCATCCTGCAGCAGGGCCTCGACATTTTCGCGGGCCAGCACCTCGTCGTCGACGATCATGGTGCGAATGATGGCGGTGGTGGGTTTCATGGCGGGTTGATTTGGAAAGGCAGGATCACCTCGGCGCGGACGCCCTGCGGCGGCTGGTCGCGCAGACGCAAACGGGCTTCATCCCCGTAAAGCATGTGCAACCGGGCGATCGTATTCTGCACACCGATGCCGTTGCGAAGAGCCGCGTCTTCCTTGGGCAGCGGCGGGCCGTCGTTGTAAACGGTCAGGATCAGCCGCGAGCCGTCGCGCGCCGCGCCAATGCGCAGGAGGCGGGCCGCCGGATCCTTGGAGATGCCGTGCTTCATGGCGTTCTCGACCAAGGGTTGCAGCATGAGGCTGGGCACGAGAGCGCGCAGGCACTTGGGCTCGATGTCGTATTCCACCTTCAGGCGGTCCTGAAAGCGGATGCACTCGATGTCGAAGTACCGGCGCAGGAACACCAGCCCTTCCTTGAGTGTTTCCTTGGCCTCCTGCCGGTGCTCGAGCGAACGCCGCAGCAGTTCCCCAAGCCCGGCCACCACATCCTCCGCCTCGCGGGTGCGGTCCTTGCGGATCAGGCCTGTGATGGAATTCAACGTGTTGAACAGGAAATGCGGGTGCAGCTGCATCTTCAGGGCGTCGAGACTGGCGCGGACCAGCCGCGTCTCCAGTTGGGCGTTGGCAATCTTCAGCTCGTTGGTCAGCCGCTGGCCGGCCCGCCACTGGCGGTAGAAACTGGCGGCGTAGAACGCGAAGACCAGCAACAGATAAATCAGCGCCGGCGTGTAACTCCACCCACCCTGCTCGCGCAGGTCTTGGACCACGACGGTGAGAAACGCCGCGGGCAGATGATTGGCCACCACCAGGCGGAAGGCGGTCAGCAGGATGAAGAGCCCTGTGATGACCACTGCCGCGAGCGCATGCAGCCCGAGGGTCCACGGCCAGCGGCGGTCCACCATCGCCAGGTTCTGCTGCAGCCACAACGCCACCGGCACCAGTATCCACCAGACGACCTCGACCGGCCACTGGTTCAGCTTCGTGTAGCGAAACGCCGCCTGCTGCGCACCATGCAACCACGGCCAGGCGTCCCACAACAGTACCGCACCCAGGACGACGGTGCCGGCCAGCCAGAGCAAGACCCAAGGCCGCCAGCCACGCCCGATCAGGGAGGATCCGTTGCTGTTCTCCAAGTTCATAGGGCTGGTTTGGTGGTGGTGGGATCCGCCAGTCCCGGTTCCAGCCACAGCCGTTTCAGGTTTTGACGGGCCAGGGCGTCGACATACCAGCCGTGCACCTCGGACCCCCGCATGACCTGCCGTCGCTCAAACATGATCGGCACGCTTGGCACCGCCGCCATGAGCGCCCGCTCCGCCTTTTCCAGCGCGGCAAATCGCTCGGCGCCGGTCCGCTGGTTGGCATCATTGAGCAGGCCGACCACCTCTTGGTTGATCCACTTGGTCGTGTTGTATTCGAGCGGCTGGAGGAATCCGCTCAGGAGGTCGCTGGCGTCCGGGACGGTCGCCACCAGCGTGCCGTAGAGCAGGTCATAGTCTCCGGTGGCGACCCGTGTGTTCATCTTGCCCGGGGATTCATACGTCAGATAAACCGTAACGCCCAGCTCCTGGAACCAGTGTTCGCTGATTGCCATGGGAAAGGGATCGCCTTCCCCCCACAGCGGCATGGCCAGGCGCAAGACTGGAAACCCCCTCCCGTCCGGGTAGCCCGCCTCGGCCAGCAGTCGCCGGGCCTCGGCCGCATCCTCCTTCAACAGTGCCAAGCCCTCGCGACCCGGCATGCTCGGCACCCAGGACCAAGCCGGAACCATGTGTCCGGGATCGTATTTCTGGATCGGGGCGACCCGGTCCAACGCGAGGGCCAGGGCGCGGCGAACCCGCACGTCGTTCAAGGGCGCACGCGAAGTGTTGAAATCCACGCAGGTCACCCCCAGCACAAGCTCGGATTCCAAGGTTACCGTTCTTGCCGTCGGGAACGGTTTGGCCGGTCCAAACGGCATCGGGGAAAGCAAGTCGACCACTCCCGCCGCCAGCATCAACGGAGCCAGAAATGGCCTGCCCGCCCGGACAAACTGCACTCCTGCAAGTCGTATGGCTGCGTGGCTGTGATAGTATCTGTTCGGCTCGAGCCGAAAACCATCCTGGCCGGCTTGGGACAGGCGGAACGGCCCGTTGGTCACCAAGGCTTCCGGCTTGTCAAAATAGCCCGCCGTTTCGAGCACTTCACCGCTCGTCTCGTGCATCGGAGAGAGCAACGGATCGGCCAGTTCCATCACCAGCGTTGAACATGGATGGTCCAGTTCCAGCCTGATGGTGAGGTCGTCCACGGCGTGCATTCCCACGGATTGTATGCCCTTCAACCGGCCTTGCTGGTAGGCCTCGGCGTTTTTCAAAGGGAAGAGCGCTTGCGCCAGCAGGATGTCCTGGCGGAGGAGTCGTTGCCAGCCGCGCACAAAGTCATGCGCGGTGACGAGGTCGCCATTGCTCCACCGGGCATCCGGGCGCAGATGCAGGGTCAGCGTCCGCTGGTCCGGTGACCATTCCCAGCCCTGAGCGGCGGCCGGTTGGGGAAGATTGGTGAGCGAGTCACATTCCACCAGCGGCTCCCACAGGCTCAGGATCAGCTCGTTGTATTGCGAGAGCGGGAACAGCGGCCGGTGCGGGTCTGGCAGCAACCCCGGCGTATAGGCCACGCGCAACACTCCGTGGTCTTCCGGGAGGCGCGGCTTCACCGTCAGCGATTGCCGCCGCCCGCAAAACACCAAGGCCAGCAACCCGCCGAGGACCAGCAAAGCCAAGTTGGTCCACCAGTGAAAGCGGGGGATCGTAGTCATCGTGTTGCGGAGGCAGTTAACCGACGCGGCCAACGAACACAATGCGTGAGCGCAAAACAACCTGTGCGTGTCCGGTTCCCTAAGGCCGGCGACGAAACACCATTTCCCAGCGCCCAGTTCCCTCCCAAAAACAAAGGGCGGCCCCTTGGCCGCCCCGGCATGGTCTTTGGGCCCGTGCTTTACGCCTTTGGTCCGCCTTGCGCATAGTAGCGGGCGCGCAGCCGCAGGCCATTCAACCGGATGAACCCGGTGGAATCGCTCTGGTTGTACCAGCTTTTCACCCCTTCCATGGACGCGATATTCATGTCGTAGAGCGAATACTTGGATTTCCGGCCGCAGGTGATGACGTTGCCCTTGTAAAGTTTCAAGCGGACGGTGCCGGTGACGTGCTTCTGTGATTCATCAACCAGGGCCTGCAGTGCCTCTCGCTCCGGGGCGAACCAGAACCCATAGTAGACGAGTTCCGCATACTTCGGGATTAACGAGTCGCGCAGGTGCATGACCTCGCGGTCCATGGTGAGCGATTCGACCTGCCGGTGCGCGTGCATGAGGATCGTGCCGCCCGGGGTTTCATAAACGCCGCGCGACTTCATGCCGACGAAGCGATTCTCGACCAGATCCACGCGGCCGATGCCGTGCTTGCCGCCGAGCTTGTTGAGGACCTTCAGCACGCCCGCCGGCGAAAGCTTGCGACCGTTGACGGCGACGCAGTTGCCTTTCACGAAATCGAGCTCGACGTATTCCGCCTTGTCCGGCGCGTCCTCGGGCGAAACGGACAGCTTGAACATGCCCTTGTTGGCCTTCGTGGTAGGATCAAACCAAGGATCTTCCAGGATGCCGGCCTCGTAGGAGATGTGCAGGAGGTTCCGGTCCATGGAATACGGTTTCTTGAGTGAGGCCTCGACGGGGATGCGGTGAGCCTTGCAATAATCGATCATCTCTGCGCGGCCGGGGAACTCTTCGCGGAACTTGTCGATCTTCCATGGAGCGACGATCTGGAGATCAGGTGCGAGGGCCATGTAGGTCAACTCGAAGCGGCACTGGTCATTGCCCTTGCCCGTGGCGCCGTGCGCCACGGTGTCGGCCTTCTCCCGGCGGGCGATGGCGATCTGCGCCTGGGCAATCAATGGCCGGGCGATGGAGGTGCCGAGGTAATACTGGCCCTCGTAAATCGCATTCGCCCGGATCATCGGGTAAATGAAGTCGCGGGCAAATTCCTCGACCAGATCGAGGGTGTGGTGCCGGGTGGCACCCGTCTTCTTTGCCTTGGCGGGCAGTCCTTTGAGCTCCTCCTCCTGGCCGATGTCGGCCGCGAAGGTAATGATTTCGGCGTCATAGGTTTCCTTCAACCACTTGACGATGACGGAGGTGTCGAGACCCCCCGAGTATGCGAGCACGATCTTCATGGTGAGGTTGGAGTGTTGATATTCACCTGCGCCGCGCAAAGTAAAAATTAGCCATTTACAGTCAATTCACCGCTGCGGGTTTGCCTTTGTCACTTAAAAGAGAACTATCGGAATTAGCTCTATGAGATTGGATACGCCACGACTCGGCTCATCTTTTTCACGAGGATTCACGCTCGTGGAAATCATGATCGTGGTGGTCATCATCGGGCTCCTTGCCGCCATGGCGATTCCGGCCTTTCAGCGCATTCAACGCGCCTCGCAAAACAGCCGGATCGCGAATGATTTTCGCATTTTCTCGCAATCGTTCGAAACCTACGCGACCGAGAATGGCACCTGGCCGGCCAACGCCGGAGCCGGAGCCATCCCCGCGGGCATGTCGGGCAATTTCAAGGCCGCCAGCTGGCAGGCCGCCGCCACGGTGATCGGCGGGCGCTGGAACTGGGATAACTCCACCGCTTCCGGGGGGCTCGCGGGCATTTCCATCCAGAATTTCACGGCCACCGATGCACAGCTCGCGGAGATCGATGCGAAGCTCGACGACGGCGACATCAACACCGGCCATCTTCGCATGACCACGGCGACCAAGTTCACCTTGGTCCTGCAGGAACCGGAATAGGACCGGCGCTCAGGCGCGATGGCGCGCGAGCAACGCGAGGATGGCCTTCTGCACATGCAGCCGGTTCTCCGCTTGGTCAAAGATCACGCACCGTGGGTGATCCAGCACCTCTTGCGTGACTTCCTCGCCGGCGTGCGCGGGCAGGCAGTGCATGAACACCGCGTCGGGCTTCGCCCCATCGAAGAGTTTCTGGTTCACCTGGAATGGCATCATACGCTGCTGCCGCTCGGTCGTCTCGCTCTCCTGTCCCATGCTGGTCCAGACGTCCGTGTAGACGATGTCCGCCCCCGCCACCGCTTCCCGCGGATCCGTTGTGAAATGAAACTTCCCGCCGGTCTTCTCCACCACGGCCCGTATTTCCCGTGCGGGTTCATAGCCGGTAGGACCCGCGAGTGAAACCTTCATGCCGAAAAGGTTCGCGCCAAGAATCCACGAGTTCGCCATGTTGAAGCAGGTGTCGCCGAGAAAGGCCACCTTGCGCCCGTGCAGCGAGGCAAACAAGTCGCCCTGCGGTCCGGCCCAGCGTTCCGCCGCCGTGAAGGCATCCGCGTAGATCTGACAGGGATGCAGAAAATCCGTCAGGGCGTTCACGACCGGAAGACCGCCGTGAGCCGCCAGCTCGGCGAGCTCGCTCTGGGCATGCGTGCGCACAATCAGGCCGTGCACGAACCGCGCGAGCACTTTTGCCGTGTCCGGGATGGTCTCGCCGCGACCGATCTGGATGTCGTTCTTGTTGAGAAAGAGCGGATTCCCGCCGAGCTCGTGGATACCCACCTCGAACGAGACCCGCGTGCGCGTGCTCGACTTGGCGAAAATCATCGCCCAGGTCTGGCCGTGGAGCGGTTTCTCGTGCCGGCCGCGCTCCTGCTTCAGGCGCCGGGCCAGGGCGAAGAGCTGCGCCACCTCGTCACGGGAGAAATCGGTCTCTTGGAGAAAGTGCCTCATGACTGCGCGGGTTGGTTTTTCCGGGTGAGGACCGACCGGATGATGGCGGTCGCCCGGTCGAGATGTTCTTTGGTCGCAACAAGCGGCGGGAGCAAGCGGATGCTATTCCCGCCGGCGCCCACCGTCAACAACCCGGCTTCACGGAAAGCCGTGATGTAGGCCGGTGGCTCTGCGTGCAGCACGAGCCCGATCATGTAGCCGCGCCCGGCCACGGCCTTCACTTGCCGGGGGAATTCCACGACAAGCCTTTCAAGCTCAAGCTTCCAGGCCGCGCCGTTGGTCCGGACCTGCTGCAGGAGATGGTCCCGCTCCATGACGTCGAGCACGGCCAGCGAGGCCGCGCAGGCCAGTGGCGTGCCGCCGAACGTCGAACCATGGGAGCCGGGCTGGAACAACTCGGCATGTTTTTCCGCCGCCCAGATCGCACCCATCGGATAGCCCCCCCCGAGCCCCTTGGCCATGCCGATGGCGTCGGCCCGCACCCCCGAATGCTGAAAGGCATAGAACGTGCCGGTCCGGCCGAGGCCGCATTGCACTTCGTCGAGCATGAGGAGCAGGTTGTGCTGGTCGCAGAGCTTGCGCAGGCCCCAGAGGAATTCGTCCGTGCAGGGCACGACCCCGCCCTCGCCCTGCACGGTCTCGAGAAAAATGGCCGTGGTCTCGGTGTCCACCAGATCTGCGAAACTCTGCAGGTTGTTGATCTCGCCGAAGACAAACCCCGGCACCAGCGGCCGGAAGCCCTTCTGGATCTTCTCCTGCGGCGTGGCGCTCATGCCGCCAAAGGTCCGGCCATGGAACGCGTTCTTCGCGCAGATGATCCTGATGCATTTCCCTTCTTCGCCGGACTTACGGATGCCGTGCAGCCGCGCGAGCTTGATCAGGCCCTCGTTCGCCTCGGTGCCGCTGTTGCAAAAGAAAACCCGGCCGGGACCGGCTTGCTGCACGAGCCGGCGCGCCAGCTCGCCCTGGTTGGGGTGGCGGAAGAGATTGCTGACATGGATCAGCTCGCCGGCCTGCCGGCGGATGGCTTCCACCCACACGGGATGGCAATGCCCGAGCGCAGCGACCGCCACGCCCGAGGTGAAATCGAGATACTCCCGGCCGGTGTCGTCCCACACCGAGACACCCAGCCCGCGCACAAGCGTAAGCGGCGGCCGGCCGTAATTCTTCATGACGTAGGCGTCATACAGCTCGGCGGTGTTGGTGCGGACGATGGCGGGCTGGCTCATGGAAAAGAAGGCGGGAGCTTACGAATGCCGGGGACAAATGCACGCGCACAATGCGCCGTGCCGCCAATCAGCCGTGCACAATTTCGGTCCCCACACCTTTGTCGGTGAAAATCTCCAACAGCAGGCTGTGCGGCATGCGGCCGTCCACGAAGTGCACCCGTTGCACGCCTTCCTCGAGAGCGCGGACGGCACTTTGCACCTTCGGGCGCATGCCCCGGTCGATGACGCCCTTCCTTTTCCAGAACTCGACCTCCCCGACCTTGAGCGTGGACATAAGCGACGCGGGATTCTTCGGATCGGACAGCAGCCCGGGCACATCGCTCATGTAGACCAGCCGGCGGGCGCGCAGGGCGCTGGCCACCCGCCCGGCCGCGGTGTCCGCGTTGATGTTGTAAGGCTTGCCATCGAGCCCCTCGGCCACCGGCGAAATCACCGGCATGAAGCCGTCGGCGATCTCCTTCTTGATGAGCTTCACCTTCACCTCGGTCACATCGCCCACATAGCCGAGATCGCAGGGGTTGCCGTCGTCGTCGACCGTGAGCTTCTGGCAGACGAGCACGCTATCGCCCGGCAGGCCCTTGGGTGTCGCCTTGACCGCGACCAAGGTGTCGCAAACCTGCCGGTTCACGATCTCGTCGAGCGTCTTCTTCACAATGGCGATGGTCGCCTCGTCGGTGACGCGCAGCCCATTGATGAAATTTGCTTTCAAGCCCGAGGTGTCCATCGCTTTGCTGATGGCCTTGCCGCCGCCGTGCACCACCACGACGTTGATGCCCGCCGCGGAAAGAAAGGCCAGGTCCATGGCGACGCGCAGGCGCACCGCGGGGTCGGGGTCATCCATGAAGCTGCCGCCGTATTTCACGACGAAGATCGAACCGCGGAAATCCTGGATGTATGGCAGCGCCTCCAGCAACACCTTCGCCTTGGCGATGATCTCAGCGATATCCATGGATGGTCAGCGTCGCCCAGGGCAGGTCGGCCAAGCCTATTGGTTTTCGTGCACCACCTTCGCCGGCGGGAAGCCATTGAAGTAGGTCGCCGAGGCGTGGCTGTAGGCACCGATGTTCACGCTGTAGACGAAGTCGTCCCGTCGCAGGTCGGGCAGGTTCTCGGCCATCGAGACGACGTCGAGCGCGTCGCAGGTCGGTCCGAACACGGAACAGAGCGACGTCGGGCCCTTTCGGAACGACAGGATCGGATACTTGCAGTGATCGAAGATCACTCCTGAGTAGGTATGATAGACGCCATCGTTGATATAGTAGCTGGTTTTGCCGTCGCGCACGGCCTTGCCGATGATCTTCGAGACGGCGTAACCGGCGGACGCGACCAAGAACCGGCCGGGTTCGGCCAGCACCTGGATGTTCTTCGGGAAGAGCCGGTCGATCTCGGTGTTGATGATCTGGGCGAGTTCCTTGAGCGGCTTGACCGTGGAATCATACGGCGCAGGAAAGCCGCCACCGATGTCGAGCAGGTTCATCTTGTGATAGCCGCGATCCTGCGCCTCCTTGAAGATCGCCGCCGTCAGGCTCAGCGCCTGAACGTAATTCTCGAAGTTGGTCGTCTGGCTGCCGACATGAAAACTGATGCCTTCGACCACGAGCCCCTGTCTGTCGGCTTCGAGGATCAGGTCCACCGCCTCGCCGGGGGTGGCGCCAAATTTCGACGACAGTTCAACCATCGCACCGGTGTTTGGCACCTTGAGCCTCAGCGCCAGTCCGGCATCCGGCGCATGCTGCTTAATCTTGAAGATCTCCTCGCGGTTGTCGAAGGTGACGAGCGGCTTGTAGCGGTTAAGTTTTTCCAGCGTCTCGGTCGGCTTGGTCGGGTTGGCGTAGATGATCTTGTCCCAGATCCAGT
>CAZZDB010000031.1:0-25346 GCA_964652485.1 uncultured Oleiharenicola sp. | reverse complement strand
CGGGCCAGGCGGTCGTAGATGCTGTGGTGGTGCCAGTCCTCATCGGTCACGCGCCAGGCGGTGGCCGGGTCGGCGCGCAGCGTGCGCAGCCGGCGGCCCTGCGCCGCCTTGGAGATCTGCAGCCAGACCTTGATGATGAGTGTGTGGCCATCGGCGAGGAGTTTTTCAAAATCGCGGATGCGCTCCGCTTCCTGCGCGATGTGGCCGAGGGCTCGCTTGCTGCGCGCCTCCTCCCGCAAGGTTTCGGTATACCAGGAACCGGCGTAGAGCCCGATGCGCCCGATCCCGGGCAGGCTGCGCCAGAAGCGCCATTGATGGGGATGTGCGAGTTCGTTGCCGGTGGGCGGGTGGTAGGAAAACGTCTCCACGCCGCGGGGATCGAGCCACTCCGCGAGCGTGTTGAGCAGATTTCCCCGTCCGGCACCTTCCGGCCCGGCCAGGATGAGCAACACCTTGAAGGGCGCTTTCTTCAGATCCAGCTGCAACTGCACCAGCTGTTCCCGGAGGAGCCGGGCGCGGTTTTGATAGGTTCGCTTGGGCAGCCGCTGCTTTGCCATGGCCATGTGGCGCCAAGGCTGGCGCGCGCACCGGCGATGTCGAGCCGCGGATGCCAGCCCTCGAATGTGACAGACAGGTTAAATCCGGCCCGTCAGGCCGCCCGCCTGTGCCACGCGCCTTGCGGAGGGTGGCCGGTCCGGCTTCCATCGCCCCCACAGCCAGAAACCATCCATGACCGAGCATTCCCCGAACCACGACAACCAGCTCATCAAACGCGTCCACCGGGAACTGATCGACGACTACGATGAGGAGCTCGAGATGGAGCGGGAGGATTGGGAAAAGCTCGCGCCCGGGCAGGCCGCGCAGCCGGTGGAGACGGACGCGACCCGCGAGACCCGCAACAAGTATTTCAAGGAACTCTTCCGCCTGCAGGGCGAGCTGGTCAAGATGCACGACTGGATCGTCGAGACGGGCCACCGGATGGTCATCGTCTTCGAGGGGCGGGATGCGGCCGGCAAGGGCGGCGTGATCAAGCGCATCACCCAGCGGCTTAACCCGCGCGTCGCCCGCGTCACCGCGCTACCTGCGCCCTCCAGCCGCGAAAAGACCCAGTGGTACTTCCAACGCTATGTCGCGCACCTGCCGGCCGCCGGTGAAATGGTGCTCTTCGACCGCAGTTGGTATAACCGCGCCGGGGTCGAGCGGGTCATGGGCTTCTGCTCCGATGCGGAATACGAGGAGTTCTTTCGCTCCGTGCCCGAGTTCGAGAAAATGCTCGTGCGATCCGGGATCCAGCTGATCAAATACTGGTTCTCCATCCCGGACGAAGAGCAGGAGTTCCGGTTCCGCTGCCGGATCAACGATCCCTTCAAGCAGTGGAAACTCAGCCCGATGGACCTGGAGTCGCGCAAGCGCTGGGAGCTCTACACCAAGGCCAAGGAAGTGATGTTCGACCGCACGCACATCCCCGAGGCCCGCTGGTGGGTCGTGCAGGGCGCGGACAAAAAGAAGGCCCGGCTCAACTGCATCCACCACCTGCTTTCGCAGGTGAAATACTCCGAGGTCGAGCACGAGACGGTTGAACTCCCGCCGCGCATCCACCACCCCGACTACCGCCGCGAACCGGTCCGGCCCGAGATGATCGTGCCGGAGCTCTACTGAACCGTCGCCCTTTCCCCCTGCCGGGCAACGAATCACGCGGCAACGCTCCAGAGGTTATATTCCGCCCGCTCGATCCGGGGGGCACTCCGCAGCCAAACAGCTGTCATCAGCCGTGTTATGATCAGACATCGCCCCCGGCACCTCTGGGCTGAATGGCATTGGAAACATATCCCGATTGCGCTAGTCAATCAACCCTCGTTGGTAATCCGGACCTAGCCCGGAATTTCCCGGCAATCTCCCATGTCTCCTCCCCAACGCGTCAAACAGCGCTCCACCAAGATCACCGCCAAGACCGGCAAGTCCATTGCCCAGACAGTGTCCGGCGGCGGCAAGATCGCGTATGCCAACCGCGAGCTGAGCTGGCTGGCCTTCAACCAGCGCGTTTTGGAACAGGCCCAGAGCGATGCCAACCCCCTGCTGGAGCGCACCAAGTTCCTCGCCATCGTCAGCTCCAATCTGGACGAGTTCTTCGAGATCCGCATCGCCGGCCTCCTGCAACAGAAGGACTCGGCCGGCGGGGAGCCGAGCATTGACGGGCTCTCCCCACGCGAACAGCTCAAACGCGCCTTTGGCGAGATCCGGAACCTGGTCAAGGCCCAGTATCACTGCTGGCACGAACTGCTGGTGCCCGCACTGGCCCGGGAAAAGATCACCTTCAAGACCGCGGTGCAGCTCACCGCCGCCGAGCGCGCCTGGGCGCAGGATTATTTCACGAAGCAGGTCCATCCCGTGCTGACACCGCTCGCCATCGACCAGTCGCACCCGTTCCCCGAGATCGGCAACAAGACGCTCAACGTCGTCGTCGCCCTCGACAATCCCGACACCCCGGACCAGGACAGCCACACCGCCATCCTGCCGGTGCCGCGCATCCTGCCCCGGTTGGTGCAGATGCAACCCGACCGTTCCGGCACGCAGACCTTCATTTTTCTGAGCGAGATCATCAAGCTCTGCGCCGGCGACCTTTTCCCCGGCTACCACGTGAGCAGCGCCCATGCCTTCCGCGTCACTCGCAACAGCGACCTCTACATCGACGACGAGGAGGCCGAGAACCTCCTCAAGAAGATCGAGGAGGAGCTGCGAAACCTCCGTCGTGGGGCCGCGGTGCGACTCGAGATCGAGACCGGGGTGCCCGATCCCGTCTTCAACCTGCTGTGCGAGCACCTGCAGATCACCACCGAAAACGTATTCAAACTCGACGGGCCGCTCAACCTCGTCCGCATGATGAGCCTGGCCGACCTCGTCGACCGGCCCGATCTCAAATACGCCCCCTTTGCCCCCGTCGAGCTGCCCAGCCTGCGCGTGGCCACCAGCATCTTCGCGGCCATGCAGGAGCGCGACATCCTTCTGCAACATCCTTACGAGTCGTTCACGCCCGTGGTGGACTTTGTCGAACAGGCCGCCCGGGACCCAAGCGTGCTGGCCATCAAGCAGACTCTCTACCGCACCAGCGGTGACTCGCCCGTGATCAGCGCCCTCATCGAGGCCTCGCGCAACGGCAAGCAGGTGACCGCCCTCGTCGAATTGAAAGCCCGCTTCGACGAGGCGAACAACATCAAGTGGGCCCGCGAGCTCGAGGAGGCCGGCGTGCATGTCGTCTTCGGCCTCGTCGGCCACAAGACCCACTGCAAATGCAGCATGGTCGTGCGCCAGGAGGTCGACGGCCTGCGGCGGTACGCCCATCTGGGCACTGGCAACTATAACCCGAAGACTGCACGTCTCTACACGGATCTCAGCTTCTTCACCTGCAACCCGGAGATCACCGCCGAGGTCGCGCTGCTGTTCAACGCCCTCACCGGCTTTGCCCGTTCGCCAGAGTTCCGGCACCTCATCGTCGCACCATTCAACCTCCACTCGCGCATCCAGGAACTCATCGCCAACGAAGCCGCCAACGCCGCCGCCGGCAAGCCCGCGCGGATCATCGCCAAGATGAACAAGCTGGTCGACAAGGTCACCATCGACAACCTTTACGCCGCCTCGCAGGCCGGTGTGCAGATCGATCTCGTCGTCCGCGCCACCTGCTGCCTTCTGCCGGGCGTGAAGGTACTCAGCGACAACATCCGCGTCCGCAACATTGTCGGTCGCTACCTGGAGCACGCCCGCATCTACTATTTTGAAAACGGCGGCACTCCGCTCCTCTACTGCGGCAGTTCCGACTGGATGACCCGGAATTTCTTCCGTCGGGTCGAGTCCCTTTTTCCCATCTACCAGCCAGACCTGCGCGACCGCATCCTCAACGACATCCTTCCCAGCGAGCTGAAGGACAACGAGGATGCCCGCGAGATGCGGCCCGACGGCACTTATGCCATTCCTCTCCGCAAGGAGGGCGAAAAGTCCTTCTCCGCCCAGCGTTACTTCATGGAGTCCGCGCAAAAACGCGCCACCGAGCAGATCGAGGTCGTGGCGTGATCATGGAAATCACGGGCCGTGGCCCGTGCGGGGCGACGGCGGGCGCACCTTGGCCGCCGCGGCCGGCCTCAAAAGGAAACGGGCAGGGCGATGACTTTCTCAGCGGCCTTCCGCCCGGTCATCTGTTCCCGTTCGGCTTCCAACCAGATCTCATCAGACCGGTTCTCCGGCCTCCCGTGGCTTACCCAGAGCTCGTAGGCCCGCGCGGCGATGGCCTCGTGGAGCACGCTCTTGGTGTTGGAATGCGGACCGTTATGGTGGTGGTTTTTCATGGAAATGGCTGAAGCCCGGGCTGCGGATGCCTTCCGGGGCTCATGCTGCCCTAACGGGCAGAGACGACGATGGCTTTGGGCCGGCCCCAGTTCCTGGGATATTGGTGGATCACAGCCTCATGATGCCACCGCGGGGCATCGTGAAAATCCATCAGCACTGACGGCGACGCCTCCAGCAAACCGACCGCGACTCCGGGTGGCGGCTCCGCCCGGGTGACCCAGGCAGTACCATCCCGATAGGTGTATTGCCTGGCGGTGCTGTCGTAATAGATCTCGTAGGCGACAAAGTATATGTAGCTGCTCTGCCGGCCGCGGGCCGCTTGGAACTGCTCAGTGGTGGGAACGACGGACATGCTGCTCCACAGCGGTGTATCCGCGCACCCGGCGAGCATGGTCAGGGCAAGGAGACCCAGGCCCATCGCACCGCGGACTGACATTCGGAGGATTTCTGATTTCATATGATCTGACCCCGCACATAAGGGGGAAGGTTGCTGGGCACTCATGAGATGACGGACACTCCGGCGACATCGACGCGAGCGCGAACCGGGGTGGTGTCAGAGCTCGGAATCCTGCCACGACGGCGGGTTGGACTCCCATGGATCGCCCCACGCCGGCGCATTTTGCTTCTCGTAATCGTCAAACGCCTTGACCAAGCCCGCGAGCACGTCAGCGGAAGTCTCAAGCATCGACCTGGCCCTCGGTTCCGTGATCAGGCTCACATTCGTGCGCAAACGACCGGCCAAGGCGCGTATCTGCTCCTTGAGTTGCTGCGTGTGGTGGAGAGTGGCGGTGGTGGTGGAAATGCTCATGCGAGCTCTCCCCGTCGGCATGCCGGCGTTGCCCGGTCAGTTTTTTGTACTGCGGAATCCACCCAGAAGGTAGACTATGAGACAGATCAAAAGAACCAGTCCAACTCCGCCGCCGCCGTAGCCGGGGCCGCCAATGTAGAAGCCGCCGCCGCCGAACAGGAGTACCAGAATGATTATCAAGAGGAGTGGGTTCATGGCCGGACGATAACATGCCGGTACTACCGCTCCAATGGGGCGTTAACCCACCGTCGCGGTGGGCGAAGCTCGCTCAGCGTGCCGTCTTGGCCTTGACCGGAACGGGCAGCACGGCCTGCTCTGCGGCGACCAGCGCGGCGTAGGCCATCGAAGCATCGGCCACCTCCCTCAATTCGCCCAGGATGTCCGTCTTCATCGCCAGCAGGCAAAGCCGCGCCAACGTGTGGAGATGGATCCGCTCGTCGTCGCAGCAGATCAGGAAGAACAGCCGCGATGTGCGACCATCCGGCGCCCCGAACGGGATGGGTTGGATCGTCCGTCCGAGCACGAGGAATGAGCCCTCAAAGCGAAACGGCTGGTGTTGGCGGGCATGCAGCAAGGCGAGGCTTCCGGGCAGCGCCGTTGAGCAGAGGGCCTCGCGCGCCTCCACACTGTCGCGCAGTTCCCGCGGATCGAACACCCGGCCGGTGTGCTCGGCCAGGCCGACCATGTCACGGATCACGGCCGCCTTGGTCTTGGCAGGCAGGGCGAGATCAATGTAGGCCGGCTCCAAGAGCACCGGGATCAACGCGGCCCGCGGGAACAACTCGCGGGTGCCCTGCATGGTTTTCTTGTGATACCAGTCGAGGCTCTCGCCCGGCAGGCGCAGGAGACGCTGGGAGGCCCACGCGTCCACCTCATCGCGCTGGAAATACATCCGACCACCCCGCATCGTGCAGGGAATGTCACCCTCCTTGATCAGTCGCTCGACATGCCGGCGCGCGACATGCAGGTGCTCGGCAAGCTCGTCGATGGTCAGGGTGCGGGGCGACATGGCGTCAGACACAGTACATGGGAATTGGCCAACGGGAAAGCCCCAACCACCCACCGGGTCCCAGCCTACCCGGCTGCGATTCAACCAGCCGTGGGCACCGCGGTGGTCGGCGGGGCCGCCGTCACCTTGGGTCTGGGTGCGCCGACCAGCACGCCGAGGTGTTCCTGGATCTTCTGGAAAAATTCCACGTCGAGGTCGCCCACCGGCACCTCGTACAGCTGGTGGGAGCCCATGTGCTCGTAGATCTGGCGCGTCCCGTCCTCGGTCAGGCCGCGCGGCTTGATCAGCTTCTTGCGCTCCAGCATCAGGGCCAGGAACTGCAGCAACGGCGTGTTGGTTGCGCTCGGCTCACCGGCCGGATCGGCAAGAGTCAGAAAGAGATTCTCCGCGGTAAGCTTGAGCGTCAGCGCGGGATTCTCATCGGCCTTGCGCTGCTTGAACGCCACCACCCAGCGGCAATAGACAAAGGCTGGCGGCATGAACCGGCCGTCCTCCGCCTCCAGCAGGTCGCGGCGGGCCACCTCGCCACCGACCAGCCCGGAACCGGGTGCCGGCGCCTCGCGCACCAGGTAGCTGACGACTCGGTCATTCTCCTGGAAATCGCGACCGCTGACGAAACACTTTGTGGCAATCGGGTGAAGATTCAGCTCCATGGGCGTTTCTTATTTACCCTCGCGTGTCCCGAATGCTAGCAAATTTGCCATCTAATGAACGGACGACTCATCGCTATCGGGGATATCCATGGCTGCCACAAGGAATTCGCCGAACTGCTCGACAAGCTCGACCTGAAGAAGGACGACCGCCTCATCCTCCTCGGCGATCTCATCAACCGCGGCCCCGACAGCGGGAGAGTCGTCGAGCTGGCCCGCGAGCACGCCACCGCCTCCCTGCTCGGCAACCATGAATTGCGACACCTCAACTACCGGCGCACCGATGATCCGAGCCACCTCAAGAAATACGATTACGCGACCATGGAACAACTCCGGGGCAAGGACTGGGACTACCTCGAGGCCATGAAACTCACGTATGTGGACGAGGAACTGGGCATCGTCTTCGTGCATGCCGGATTCCTCCCCGACCGGCCGTGGCAACGGCAACCGGCCCGCATCGTCACCCGCATCCAGGTTGTCGGCAAGGATGGCGAGCCGCGCAAGCGGTCTGAAATGCCCGACGCCCCGCATTGGTCCACCTTGTGGGAGGGCCCGCCCTTTGTCGTCTACGGCCACACGCCCCGCGAGGAGGTCAGCCGGAGCAAGTGGACCCTCGGCATCGACACCGCCTGCGTGCTCGGCGGCAGCCTGACCGCCTACATCTTGCCGGAGAAGCGGATCGTGCAGGTGAAGGCGCGCGAGACCTATTTCAAGACATAGGATTGTCATGGTGCCCCGGACGGGCCAAGGTCGGTGCATGACCCACCCTGCCGCGGTGCCCGCCCTGAGTCCGTCGAACGGGCTCCTCCTTTGCATCGACTTGCAGCCGGTCTTTCTGGCGACGATCTGCGACAGTCAGCGCGTTCACTGGCGGTGCTCGTTCGCCTTGGAAGCGGCCCGCGGCCTGGGTCTCCCGATCCTCTTCACCGAACAGGTGCCGGCCAAGCTCGGCGGCACCGCCGCGGACCTGCTCGCCCTCAGCGAAAAGCCCGAAGCCTTGGGCAAGGACGCTTTCTCTGCCTTTGGCGATCCCACGATTGCCGCACGGCTGCGGGCCAGCGGAGCGAAGCATCTGTTGCTCTGCGGTCTCGAGACACCGGTCTGTGTCTACCAGACGGCCCGCGATGGCCGGCAGGCCGGCTATGCGGTCACGGTGCTCTCCGACTGCGTCGGTGCACGCCGGTCCGGCGATGCCGCCACGGTGGTGGCCCACCTCGCCGCCGTCGGGTGCGCGGTACTGCCCGCAGAGACCATTTTCTATTCCCTGCTCCAGAATGCAGGGGATCCGTTCTTCAGAAATTATACCGCGCTGGTGAAGAAATACGGTTGAGTTTGTCGCCCGTCCCGCGCTCCCTGCCCACGACACCATGTCCGACATCTCCACCTCCCTCGCCGTCCGCGATATCAAGGCCCTTGACCGCACCGGCGGCGACACGTTCACCAGCGTGCTCCTCGTCAAACGCCTCGCCGAGCGGCCCACCAAGACCGGCAACCCCTTCCTCGCGGTGGAACTCGGCGACCGGACGGGCTCGTTCACCTGCAATTGCTTCAGTGACAACCCGGCCTTCGAGTTCTTCAAGGGCCTCAAGGAGGGGGCGATCGTGCGCATCGAGGCCAAGCTGGACTACTACCAGAACCGGCTTTCGCCAAAGTTGCTGCGCGCCGAGGAGATCACAGCCGGGCAGCTCGCCGGCTCGCCGCTCATGGCCCATCTCGTCGAGACCGCTCCCGAGGACGCCGAAGCACTCTGGAGCGAGTTTCAGGGACACATTGCGGCCATCAACCACGCCGAGCTGTGCGCGACGGTGCAGGCGGTGTTCGACGAGATCGGCGAGCAATTCCGCGCCGCGCCCGCGGCGATCGCCATGCACCATGCTTACCGGCACGGTTTGCTCGAACACACCTGCCACATGGCCCGCGCGTGTCGCGCCCTGCTGCCCCTCTATCCGGAAGTGGATGCCGACCTGGCCCTCGCCGGCATTCTGGTCCACGACACGGGAAAGGTGGGCGAATATCAGGGCGACTTCGTCACCTCGCGCAGCCGCAAGGGAATTCTGCAGGGTCACGTCGTCCTCGGCTATCAGCTCGTTCGGAAGTCCGGCCTCAAGGCCCGGCTCAACGCCGACCTGCTCGAACGGCTCGAACACATTGTGCTTAGTCATCAGGGCGAACTCGAATGGGGCGCCGCGGTCATCGCCGCCACGCCCGAGGCCGTGTTTGTCGCCAAGATCGACGACCTCGATGCCAAGATGGGCATGGTGCAGCGCCTGCTCCGCCAAGCAGGAGAGAACGACGAGTTTTCCGACAAGCACCTAGGTCTCAACGCCCAGCTCCTGCTGACCAGGCCGCAGAAGTGAGCCGGATCGGTCGACCGGCTCAGGTGCCGCGGCCAACGCGGTGCCCCTTCACGGCGTAGTAAAGGATGAACAGATAGCACGGCAGCGTGCACCAGAAGAACGCGGAACGTGCCCCCGCCATCAGCGCAAGCCGGCCGTACACTTGGGGCACGATCGCCCCACCCGCGATACCCATGATCAGCAGAGCCGATCCGATCTTTGTGAACCGGCCGAGACCGTCGATGGCCAGGGGGAAAATGGCGGGCCACATGAGTGAGTTGGCGAATCCGAGCAGCGCAATGAAGGTGATGGCCGTCCGCCCGGTGGTCGCATAGGCCGCGCAGGCCAGCCCGATGCCCGAGATGGCCGAAAGCTTGAGCGCTGTCTCCTGTTTGAGGTGTTTGGGGATCATGAACACACCGATCGTGTAGCCGGCGACCATCGACCAGAGCGTATAGGAAGTCAGATTCTTGACCTGGTCCAGCGCCAGGCCGAGGGATTTGGCGTAGGGACCGATCACGTCGCCCGCCATCACTTCCACGCCGACATAGACAAAGATACACAGCACTCCGAGCAGCAGATGCGGATACCGCCACACGCTGGCCCGCCCTTCGGCCACGGCTCCGTCCGCGCCGCCGTCCCGCGTCCGGTCGATCTCGGGCAGGGGCGAAACCCGGATCAACAACGCGAGCAGAAACAGCACGGCCGCCATCACCACATACGGCGTGATCACGCGATGGGAGAGTTCCTGCAGCAATTGCAGTCGCTCGGCCGCGGACGCCGCGGCTTTGACGCGCGCCTCAGTCTCGCTGGCCCCTTTTAGCACGATCGCGCCAAGGATGAGCGGGCTGAGGGCGCCCGCCACCTTGTTGCAGATCCCCATGATGCTGATGCGACTGGCCGCGCTCTCCAGCGGTCCGATGACGGAGATGTAGGGATTGGAGGCGGTTTGCAGCAGTGCGAGGCCCATGCCCTGCACGAACAGTCCACCAAGAAAGAGCCCGAAACTCCGGCTCAAGGCCGCGGGCACAAAGAGCAACGCGCCGACCGCCATGATCGCCAGTCCGAGTGACATGCCCTGCTTGAAGCCGGTGCGGTTCAGAATGACCGACGACGGGATCGCGAGGCAGAAGTAGGCCATGTAGAACGCGAACGTGACCAGCAGGGCCTGCGCGTCCGATTGCAGGTCGCAGGCCAGTTTCAGGAACGGAATCAGCGTTCCATTCAGCCACGTGACGAAGCCGAAAATGAAAAACAGCGCGCCGATGATGCTGAGGGAAACAACGTAATTGCCATCAGGGCGGGACGGCGCTGGGGATGAATCGTGGCTCATGGAATGTAGGTGACGAGAAGACAATCACGGCTGGATCGCACCCAGACGCAGCAGTGATTCGCTGAAGGGAAACTCGACCGCCGCATGCGATACGGCGACGCGCCGCATGATCTCCGTGGTCGCTTCCTTCGCAGCCTCCGACCGTGTTTGTGCGCCGGTCAGCATCTCGCAGGTTTTCAATCCCGCCGTGGAGCCTTCCGCCAGGGCCCGCAGCAAAGGTTGGGCCTCGGCCAAGCGCGGCGACAGGGCCGGCAGCCGGTCGAGCAACAGTTCCGCCGTGCGATGCCAGGCGGACAGGATTTGCGCTACGCGAGTGGCGTCCTCGGCGGAGCGCGGGGCCGCCGCAAGTCCCGCCACCGCCGCGGCAAAGTCGCGGGACGCCGCGCTGTCCGGCCGGGCACAATCCGCGAGGCCGTCGAGCGGGGTGAATTGCGTAGTCCCGGCCTGCTGATTGCCCCGCCGGTAATCCTTCGCGGGCTCCAGGAGGTTCACGAAGATGTGCAGGGCGTCCAGGTCGGCCCGCGTCGCGGAGTCGCCCGCCAGCCGGCGGAGGGCGGGATCCAAATAACTCTCATGGCGCAGGCCGATCTCCTCCAAACGCCGGCTGACCACGGCCAGACGGCGATACATGTCGGGCACATCGCACACTGCGCGCGGCGACCAAAGACGTTCGGCGATGGCCGCGGTGCGTGGCCAGATGCGGGAATCGATGGTCTCGGGCGTCACCCACTCCGTCCACATCGTCGCCTCGCCCCCAAGAACGAGTTTCTGTTGCGCCGGCGTGAGCTTCGTGTCGGCCGGCAACGGATCGTTGCGGTAATGTTCCCCCGCGGGCCGGCACAGGTCGATGTAGTAGCCGTGGGAAAGCACCGCGGGAAAGCCCTGCTGGGTGGCGGCCGCGAGTCCCTCCGGGCCGCGCCAGGAATGGACCACGCTGCCCGCCGGCAGATCGGGATGCAGGATCTCGTCCCAACCAATGAGCTTTTTGCCCTGCCGGGCAAGGATGGCGTGCACCCGGCCGTTGAACCAGGCGTGCAGACCGGCGTTGTCCTTTAGACCACGTTCGCGGATGAACGACTGGATCTTCGGGTTGGCATTCCATTGGACCCCGTTGTTCTCGTCGCCGCCAATGTGCAGGTATTCGTCCGGGAACAACGCAGCCATCTCCCCGAGAAACCCTTCCAGCAGCCGGTAGACCTCCTCGTTGGTCGGATCGAGCACAGGGTTGAACACGCCCCACTTCCGCTCAATCGTGTAGGGGCCGGGTGCGCTCGCGAGTTCGGGATAGGCGGTCGCCCAGCTCGTCGCGTGGCCCGGAATGTCAAACTCGGGCACCACGCGGATGCCGCGGTCCGCAGCGTAAGCGATGATCCCACGCATCTCGTCCTGCGTGAAATAGTGCCCGTCGGAGCCGAGTTCATGGAGGCGGGGGAACCTCCGGCTCTCGATGCGGAAGCCCTGGTCCTCCGTGAGGTGGAGGTGGAGCACGTTGAGTTTCACGAGCGCCATGCCGTCGAGGTTGCGCTTGATCACCTCCACCGGCTGCCAGTGCCGGCATACGTCAATGAGCAGGCCCCGCCACGGGAAACGCGGCTGATCCTGGATGGTCACCACGGGAAAGAACCAACCCGTCGCACCCGATTGGAGCAATTGTTGCAGGGTCGCCAAGCCGCACAGCACCCCCAAGGCCGTCGGTGCACGCAGCTGCGCCTGAACCGGGTTGATGGCCAGTTCGTAGGATTCATCCTCGCCCAGCCGGGGAATGGCCTCGCCCGCCGCCGCGCACTCGATGACGAGCGCGGCGGAGCCGGCGTCAGGCGCCATCGCGTAATCCGCGGTGGAGGTGCGCGCAAAAACCAGCCCGCTGCGTTCCTCCAGTCTATGCAGCATCCGGGCCATGGCCCCGGTGAGCCGCGCATCCTGCACTCCGCAGAAAGCAACCCTGAATCCCGGGTTCACGGCCAGCCGGCCGGTGCCGGCCTGCACGGCAGCGGGCGCCGGCATCAGATTCAGTGACGCGGCCTTGGCCGCGGGCATGACTGGCAGCCCGCAGACGATGAGCAGGGCGGGGAGCAAGCACGGCGCGCCGCGGCTAGAGTTGAATCTCACGGAGGAATTCATCGATGGGGTGGCGTTTGAAAGCCTCTATTGCCTCGTACTCGGCCAATCCGAAGGCGTTGTAAGCGTCCGCCAGCCGGCGGCCGCGATCCTCGGATCGCTGCCAAAATTCCCGCCGGTCGTCGCCGAGAAACAGGGCCTGATCCTTCTGGGTCTCATGGCGGAAGATCGCCCGGCGGCGTCGCAGCACCTCCTGCGGACTGAGCGGCACGGCCATGTCGATCTCGTCCGGTTCCCATCCGGCCCACGCCCCCCGATAGAGCCAGAGTTCGGCCTCGGCCAGCCAAGCCTCGCGGGCGCTGGCGGCCAGAGCTTCCCGCAAGGCCGCCAGGCAGAGCCGGTGCGTGCCATGCGGATCGTCAAGGTCACCGGCGGCGAAAAGTAGATGCGGCCGCTGCGTATTCAGCAAACGGCGCATCAGGTCGACATCCGCCTCGGTGAGCTGGCGCCTTCGATCGGTCGCGACCTCGTAGAAAGGCAGGTCGACAAAATGCAGCCGCTTCGCCGGTATGCCGCACACCCGGGCGGCCGCCGTCGCCTCATGCCGGCGCACCAGTCCCTTCCAATGCCGCAGTTCCGGCGGCACCGGCGGCGCCTCCTGCGCCTCGTAGGCGGCGCACCACTCGCACACCTGGGCCGCAAGAGGACCGGCAGCCACGCCGCTGTCGCGCACAAAAAGCAGGGCCCGCCACAAATTCTCGTCCGAGACAGCGTTGGCCCCGGAAACTTGATAGGCCACGTGGACCTCGTGGCCCTGCTCCACTAGCCGGCAGAGTGTGCCTCCCATCGAGATCACATCGTCATCGGGATGGGGCGAGAGGACCAGCACCCGCTTGGGAAACACCGCGGCGGAGGCCGCCCGGAGCGGACGGACCGGTGCATCCCCGGCCCGGGTCTTGCCGGGATCGCGGCCACCGGGCCAGCCGGTGATGGTGTGCTGCATCTGGTAGAATCCGGCGCGATTGACCTCGTAGGCTGAGCCGTGGGCCCGCAGCAGATCCTGCAGCCCGGCCTCATTGTAGTCGTCATCCGTCAGCTTGAGAATCGCTTTCCGCCGCTCCCGCGACAGCCAGAGGATGGCGCGGCGGGTCATGCGCTCGTCCCACCCAAGACCTTGCTCCGCCAAGGGTCCGGTGAGCCACGGCGTGCGGAAGCGGGTTAGCGCGCCGGCCGCCGCCCGGTCGAGAACAAAAAGCGCGTGATCGTGCTCCTGCAGGAACGACGCCGTGATCTGGGCACTCACCTCCCCTTCCACCGCCGCACGCACGACCTCTTCCTTGTGCTGGCCCCAAGCCATGAGAACGATCCGGCGTGCCTCGAGGATGGTGCCGACGCCCATGCTGAGCGCGGCGCGCGGCGTGTGTTCCTCACCCCCGAAGTCACCCGCGGCGTCCCGGCGGGTGAGCGGGTCGAGTGCCACCAAGCGGGTCCGGGAGCGCCGGGGGCTGCCCGGCTCGTTGAAGCCGATGTGCCCGGTGCGACCGATGCCGAGAATCTGGAAGTCGATGCCGCCGACCGCGTGGATCTTCTCCTCATAGGCGCGGCAGTGCGCATCGACCCCGGCCAGCGGCGCGCTGCCGGAAGGCAGGTGAATGTTCTCCGGCCGGATGTCGATATGATCGAACAGATGGGTCCGCATGAAATGGTGGTAGCTCTGCGGGTGGTCCGGGGGCAGCGGGTGGTATTCGTCGAGGTTGAAGGAAATGACGTTCGCAAAACTGAGCTGCTCCTCCCGGTGCAGCCGCACCAGTTCGGCGTAAAGTGCGATCGGCGTGGAACCGGTCGCCAGGCCTAGCACCACGTTTCGTCCTTCGCGCTGACCGGACCGGATGAGCCCGGCCATCTCCCGCGCCACCGCCCCGGAGGCCTCACCGCTTCCTGGGAAAACGGCCAGACGGATTTGCTCGTCAGGGCAAGGCATCAGCGGGGTCAGGGGATTCATGGCGGAGGCGGCTCGTTCGTTGCGCATAATAGGTCTGGCCGGCCCGATAGAAAATGGCAGAAACGATGATGTTTTTAACAAAAGTGACACAGCCTGCAAATACCACCCTTGACGCGCTCGCGGCGAACCTGCCCCGCCCGCCCCATCCGCTGCTGGGGCGGCGGGCGGGCCCCCTCGTGTTGCCGGACAATATTGTCTGTTTCCAGCGGCGCTCCGCCTCGGAACTCAACCGCCCGCGGCATGGCCGGGCCCTGCATCACCGCTTCGTGCTCATCCTGGCACTGCGCACCACCGTTTCTGTCTGCGTCGACGACCGGGTCATCCGGGTCGGCGCCAACGAGGGCCTGCTGGTCTTTCCGTTCCAATTCCACCATTATATCGACGACGGCCAACGGAATCTCCTCTGGATATTCATCACCTTCGACCTGGCGGATTCGGAGTCCTTGCAGTCGCTGCGTTATCGACCCTTTGTTCTGACGCCGACGGCCCGTGCGCTGGCGGCGGATTTGCTCCGATCCTGCCACACCGAAGAACGGGCGTCCGAGCTGCCCCTGCTCCTGCTGGCCCTGTTGCTGGCCCGGTTGCGCCGGCAGCAGCCCGCGCGCCAGCGGAGGCACGATCCGGCGGTCGAGCCCGGCGTGGCGACGCGGGTCAACCAGCTGGCCCACCGCAGCAGCCAGCCACTGGGCGTCAAGGAAATCGCCCGAAACCTCGGCATCAGCCAGAGTCACCTGCGGGCGCGCTTCCGCGCGTCCTGCGGCGTGAGCATCGGCCGCCATCTTCGGCGGCTCCGGCTGGAACGCGCCTGCGGTCTGTTGCGTCTCACGCCGCTCCGCGTGACCGAGATTGCCGAGCAATGCGGATTCAATTCAATTTACAGTTTCAGCCGCGCCTTTTGCACCGCCTATGGCCTGCCCGCCAGCGTTTACCGGCAGAAAACCAGACCGCCAGGCGGAAGAAGGTCCGGCGGGAATCCGACCCAGCCGCGACCATAGGGGGCGGCTCATTGTCCACCAAGAAACGACGAGCCTTCGTCAAAATGTGGCGAGCGGTCCGTCCGCAGAATGGCTACCATGGCGCTCACCAATCCACCCTACCATGGCCACCCTTCTCGATCGAGTCCCCCAGAATTGCGCCGGCAAATATTACGTCGATACTTCGTGCATCGACTGCGACCAGTGCCGCGCTCTCGCCCCGAAATTTTTCGGCCGCACCGAGGAAGGCATGTCCTATCTCCTCAAACAGCCCGTGACCCCCGAGGAAATCGCCTCGGTCGAGGAGGCAATGGATGCCTGTGCAACCACCTCTATCGGCGGCGACGGGGCCTGAACGCGCCCCGCAGGGCCAATTTGCAGGTCAGTGACTCCGACTAGGCCGCGCTCCCAATGACCGGGAGCGGGCAAGGGCGCTGGCCTGCACTCTTCTCTTATTCGGAACGATTTCGTCCCCTACGTCAGCAGCTGCACGATCCGGATTATCGGCAGGAACAGCGCGATGACAATGATGCCGACGACGAACGCCAGGAACAATATCAGGAGCGGTTCGATGAGCGAACTCAGCCCCGCGACCGCATTGTCGACCTCATCCTTGTAGATGTCGGCGACCCGGCCGAGCATCTCGGGCAGCTGGCCCGTGTGTTCGCCGACATCAATCAGGCTTGTAACCATCGGCGGAAAGACCGCCGTAGCCTCCAAAGGCCGCGCCACCGGGGCGCCTTCCTTCACGCGATCGTGCACCTCGGTGATGGCTCCGGCCACACGGGCGTTGGCGCACGTATCACGGGTGATGAGCAAAGCCGACAGGATGGGCACGCCGCTCGAAAGCAGCGTGCCCAGCGTGCGGCCGAATCGGGCGATGATTCCCTTGAGGAAGAATTCCCCGAACAGCGGCAGGTGGACCACCCACGTGTCGAGCCAGCGTGCGCCTCCGGAAGTGCCGGCGAAAACCTTCAGGACGATCCACAGCCCGACACCGCCGGCGAGCAGGACCGGAAGGTGGCTCCTCACGACATCGCTGACCGTCAGCACCGCCTGGGTGAGCGGCGGCAGCGGGGCGCCCTTGAGCAGGTCGGTGAAGATCAGCTTGAACTTGGGCACGACATACACCAGCAGACCGGCCAGGATCAGCACCGCCACCGCCATCACGATGATCGGGTAGGCCATCGCGGCGGCAATCTTCCCCTTCAACCGCAGGCTCTTTTCCTGGAAGAGCGCCAGCCGGTCGAGAACCAAGTCGAGCACCCCGCCCGCCTCGCCGGCCTTGATCATGTTGAGGAAGAGCCGGTCGAACACCCCGGGATGCCGGGCCATTGCATCGGAGAGCGTCCCCCCGGACTTGATGGTCTCGGCCAGGCCGACCAGAATAGATCGGAACGATGCATTGCGTTCCTGCCGGGCGAGCACCTCGAGCCCGCGCAACAAGGGCATGCCCGCGCGCAACAGCGTCGACATCTGCCGGCTGAAGAGGGCCAGTTGCCTCGGCTTGACAATACGGGTAAACGGCAGGGGCCACGCAAGCTTCGGGCCGGCGGCAGATGCATCAACCCCCGCGACCGCCGGTCTGGCCGTCACGACCGGCCCGCTGGTCGCGTCCGGGACCGGAGTCACGTCCGTTGGAAAAAGCCCCTGCCGGCGCAGGATCGCGGTGACTTCCCGCGGGGCCGCCGCATCAAGCCGGCCGGATTTCTCCGTGCCGTGGGCATCAATAGCAGTGTAGGCGAAGCGAGGCATCAGGTGTATTTCAGGACCTCTTCCGTGGTTGTTTCGCCGTCGAGAATGGCCTGAAGTCCGGCTTCCCGCAGCGTGGTCATCCCCTCGGAACGCGTGACCTGCCGAAGTCCCACGAGGGACGCTCGCTGCACCACCAGTTCGCGCAGCGAATCAGTCATCCGCAGGTATTCAAAGATGCCCAGCCGGCCCTTGTAGCCGGTGTTATCGCACTCCCCACAACCCCGACCGGAGCAGAACGGCCGGCCGTGCACGGCGACGGGATCGACGCCAAGCTGACGCAGCACCCCCGCGGAGGGCGCGAAGGCCGCCTTGCAGGACGGACACACACGCCGCACGAGCCGCTGCGCAAGCACGGCCTCGAGCGTGGAGGCCAGGAGAAAGGGTTCGATGCCCAGGTCGACAAGCCGGGTGACGGCGCCGGGAGCGTCGTTCGTGTGCAGGGTGCTCAGGACCAGGTGCCCGGTGAGTGAGGCTTGGATGGCAATCTGGGCCGTCTCCAAGTCCCGGATTTCTCCGACCATGACGATATCCGGATCCTGCCGGAGGAAGGTGCGCAGCGCGCGAGCAAACGTGAGCCCCGCCGCCACGTTCACGGGTACCTGCATGACGCCGTCAATCTCATATTCGACAGGGTCCTCCACGGTGAGCAGCTTCGACCCGGTCGCGTTGAGCGCCTTCAGGCAGCTGTAGAGGGAGGTGGTCTTGCCGGAACCAGTCGGACCGGTGACGATGAAGATGCCGTTGGGCCGCTGAATGATCCCCTCCACCCCGGTTTGAATGGAGGCGGGCAGGCCGATCTGGCCGATTTCCAGCCGGACCGAGGACTGATCGAGCACGCGCAGCACGACGCTCTCGCGAACTGCGTGGGCAGCGTTGACACACGCAGGTCCACCGCGCGGCCCCCGTGGGTCAGCCGGATGCGGCCGTCCTGCGGCAGGCGTCGCTCGGCGATGTTAAGATTCGCGAGCACCTTGAGACGCGAGACGATGGGCAGGGCAAGGTGCTTGGGCGGTGGCGACAGTTCGGCGAGCGCGCCATCGATGCGACAGCGGATCTTGAATTCGTGCTCGAAAGGCTCGAAATGAATGTCGGACGCCTGGTCGCCGATCGCTTGCGCGAGCACCAGGTTGACGAAGCGGATGACAGGTGTTTGCCCGGCGAGTTGCGCGATGTCCGACTCGCTCAGGTCCTCCCTCTCGCCAGCCTCCGCGGCAGCCGACTGCAGATCGCCAAGGGCGGAACCGAGCGTGGTGTCTCCCTCACCGTAGTGTCGACGGATGAGCAGCCGCACCCGTTCCGGGTCGGAGACCGTCACGCGCACTTCGCGCCCGAGGACGAACGTCAGGTCGCCCATCAGTTCCGGATTGAATGGATCGACCGCCGCCAACAACACCGAGAGACCGCCGGCCGCCACGGGGGCAACGCCATAGGTGCGTGCGATACCTGCGTCCACCAGCGCAAGGGCGTCGCCCGGCAGCGTGGCGGGCAGTTCCGCGGTGTAGTCAAAGCCCAGGTGCTCAGCCACGGCGCGCAGCAACGCCGGCTTGTCCAGCAGTCCACGGTCAACGAGAGCCCGGGCGAAGGGCTGGCCCTCGGCCCGGCGCTCCGCGAAGACAGCCTCCAGCAATCCCGGCTCGAGCAAGTGGCGCTCGGCGAGAAGATCGTATATGGCCTGGTCGTGTCCCTCGAACATGAGGGAGTCCAGTCGGGCCCGCGACCGGATAAGGAGTGAAGGTCAGATTTCGCGCAGCTTGAAGCCCATCGACGTGAGTTTCTCGCGCATGGCGTTCGGTTCCTGGGACTTTTCCAGCGCCTCGTCAGGCTCGATGAGCTCCCGGTTCACGAGGCTCATCAAGTGGGTGTCCAGCGTGATCATGCCGAGGGCGGCGCCCGTCTGGATGTCGGACGGGATGCGGAAGGTCTTGTTGTCGCGGATGAGGGAGGCGATGGAGGAGGTGTTGACCATTATCTCGTAGGCCGCGATGCGTCCGCCGGTCTTCTTCTTGCAAAGCGACTGGGAGATGACGGCGATGATCGAGGTGGAGAGCTGCATGCGGATCATCTCCTTCATGTTGGCCGGGAAGGCATCCACGATGCGGTCGACGGTCTTCGCCGCGCTGTTGGTGTGGAGCGTGCCGAACACCAGGTGGCCGGTCTCGGCCGCCGAGATCGCGGCCTCAATGGTCTCCAGGTCGCGCAATTCACCGACGAGGATGACATCCGGATCCTGGCGCAGGGCGCGGCGGATGGCCTCGGCGAAACTCGGGACGTCAGAGCCGACCTCGCGCTGGGTGACGACGCACTTTTTGTGCGCGTGGTAATACTCAATCGGATCCTCGATGGTGATGATGTGGCCGTCGCGGTTCTCGTTGATGTAATTCACCATCGAGGCGAGCGTTGTGGACTTGCCGGAACCGGTCGGGCCCGTGACCAGGAAGAGGCCGCGCGGCCGGTAGAGCAGCTCCTTGATCTTGTCGGGCATGCCGATGGTGCGCAGGTCGAACAGCTGGTTGGGGATCTGCCGAAGGACGAGGCCGTAGTTACCCTTGGCCTTGAGCACGCTGACGCGAAAACGTGCCTTCTCGCCGAAGGCGAAGCCAAAATCGGTGCCGCCGTTGAGTTTTACGTTCTGGATATGGTTGTCCGGCGTGATCGAGAGCATGAGGGACTCCGTGTCCTCGGGACGGAGCTCCGGGCCGTCGATGGGCGTCATGCTGCCGCGCAGGCGCAAGCAGGGCGGCACGCCAACCTGCAGGTGAAGGTCGGAACTCTTCTGGTCCACGACCAGCTCAAGGAGATCATTCATTTCGTAGCTCATGCGGTGGGTGGGTTAAAGTGCGTTCAGAAAAGCTAGTCGCAAATGGTCGCGGATACAACCTCTTCGATCGTGGTAAGACCGGCGAGAACTTTTCTGATACCGTCTTCTCTCATGGTTCGCATGCCATCGCGCCGGGCCTGCGCGCGCAACCGCGCCGCGGTAACATTGCCGTAAATCATGCTGCGAATCCCGTCGTGGACGAGGAAGATTTCAAATATTCCCGTCCGGCCGAGATAGCCGGTGCCGCAGCAGGTGGTACAGCCGGTACCGCGCGCGAATAGCGCTCCCTCCCGCTGACCCGGGGCCAGGCCCAAGGCCTGCAGCTCGCGCCCGGTGGGCGTGTAGGCGCGCGTGCACTGCGGGCAGTTGCGGCGCACCAACCACTGGGCCACGACCGAGCGGAGCCAGGCGGCCACGAGGAAGGGTTTGGCCCCGATGTCGATGAGACGTGTGACCGCGGACGGCGCATCGTTGGTGTGCAGGGTACTGAAGACCAAGTGGCCGGTCAGCGAGGCATTGATGGCGATCTCGGCCGTCTCCAGATCGCGAATTTCGCCCACCATCACGATGTTGGGCGCCTGCCGGAGCATGGCGCGGAGTGCCGCCGCAAACGTCAGGCCGATGCCGGCATTGACGGGCACCTGGTTGATGCCCGAAAGCTGGTATTCGACCGGCTCCTCGACCGTGATGATCTTGCGGCCGGGTTGGTTGAGGTGGTGCAGCGACGCATAGAGGGTCGTCGTCTTGCCCGAGCCGGTCGGCCCGGTGACGAGCACGATGCCGTCCGGCGACGCGATGAGCCGCTCGAACTCCTGCTGGTCGTCCGGGAGCAAACCCAGCTCGGGCATCCCCAGTTTCAGGTGCTCTTGGTCGAGGATGCGCATGACGATGCTCTCCCCGTGCACGGTGGGCAGCGACGATACGCGCAAATCGAGCGTGCGGCCGCCGGCCGCGATCTGGATGCGACCGTCCTGCGGCACCCGCTTTTCAGCGATACTGATGTTCGCCATGATCTTCAGGCGGGAAACGATGGCGAGTTGCAGGTGTTTCGGCGGCGCATCCGCCTCCAAGAGCACGCCGTCAATACGGTAACGCACGCGGAAGCGCCGCTCGAGCGGCTCCAGATGAATGTCCGAGGCGCGTCGCCGGATGGCCTCGACGATGATGGAGTGCACCAGGCTGATGAGAGGACCGTCACTCTCGCTCGCCTGCCCCTCCTGTCCATCGGCGGACGTTATGGTGGACGACGGTGGCGGGCCGGACTTCGGCCCGGCGCAGGCCAAGTCGACCACCTCCTCGAGATCCTTGCCGTAATGGCGGATGATCGCCCGACTGATATCGTCGGCGGAGGCCAGCGCCGGCTGGACGACCGTGCCGGCGACAAAGCCGAGAGTGTCGATGAGATCGACGGCAATGGGGTCCGGGACAGCCACGCGCAACACGCCGCCCTCACGGGCGAACGGAATGACGGTGTGCTCCCGCACGAAGGGCTGCGGCAGCGACGCGAGGATCTCCTCCGGGATGTGCTGCGAGGCCAGCGTGACATAGGACATGCCAAACTCGTCCGCCACCGCACGCCCGACCGCCACCTCATCATCAAGGGGAATCCCCCGACTGCGGGCGATCTGGACTACGTAGTCGTCGGCTGTGGTCACGGTGTGGACCGGTCCTGCGGGACAGGATCAGCGGTTGAGGCTCATGAGGAACTCCGCGTTGGTCTTGGTCTTCTTCAGGCGCTGGATGAGCATGTCCAGCGAATCGGCGGCCGGGACCCCCTGCATGGCACGGCGCAGAGCATAGACGCGCAGCAGCTCATCGGGGTGGTAGATCAGTTCCTCCTTGCGGGTGCCGCTTTTGTCGATGTTGAGCGCGGGGAAGATCCGCTTGTTGACCAGATCGCGGTCAAGGTGGAGCTCCATGTTGCCCGTGCCCTTGAACTCCTCGAAGATGATCTCGTCCATGCGGCTGCCGGTATCGACCAGCGCAGTGCCGAGGATGGTGAGGCTGCCGGCACCCTCGATGTTGCGGGCGGAGCCGAAGAATCGCTTGGGCTTCTGCAACGCGTTGGCCTCGAGGCCGCCGGACATGATCTTGCCGCTGTTGGATGCAAGGGCGTTGTAGGCGCGGGCGAGGCGGGTGATGGAGTCGAGGAGAATCACCACATGCGCGCCCTGCTCGACCAGCCGCCGGGCCTTCTCGATGACCATTTCGGCGCAATGCACGTGGCTTTCCGGCGTCTCATCGAAAGTCGAGGCGACGACCTCACCCTTGCAATGGCGTTTGAAGTCGGTGACCTCCTCCGGCCGCTCGTCGACCAGCAGGATGATGAGTTTGGCCTCGGGCGAATTCGCCGCGATGGAGTTGGCCATGTTCTGCATCAGGATCGTCTTGCCGGTGCGCGGCGGGGCGACGATCAGGCCGCGCTGGCCGAAGCCGACCGGCGTGATGATGTCCACCATGCGCATCGAGACGTCCTTGGCTCCCGGCTGTTCAAGGATGATCCGCTTGAGCGGATAATAGGGCGTGAGCTCCTCGAACGGCTGGACCTTCGAAATCTCGGCTGGCTTGCCGCCCATCACCTGGCGGATGGCGACCACGGACGGGCAGCGATCGGTGCCCTGCGGAGGCTGCAACTGCACCTCGATCGCGTGGCCGCGCTTCAGGCCGAGCTGCTTTACGAAAATCTCGGGCAGGTACGGATCCTCCGGGTAGAGGCGGTAGTTGACGTCCTCGTGGACCACGAAGCTGTGCCCGCGGTCAGTCATGTCGAGGTAACCCCGGTCATAGAGCGGCCGTTTCTGCTCGGTGATCGTGGCAAAGACCTGAGTGATGAGCTGGCGCCGGTTGGGCGCGCCCTCGAACTTCACGCCCATCTTCTTGGCGAAGGCCGTGAGATCGGCCAGATTGAGCGCGTAGAGTTCGTTCAGCCAGATCGGATCCTCGTGGCTGCTGGAAATCTCGCCGGCGAGCTTCTCGAGGGCGTCGAGGCTCTGGAAACGCGCGGGGTCCGGCAGGTCGCCGACGTAGACGACTTCCTTCGGCGGACCGGGCTGCGGTGGGTGCTTGGGCGCCTGAAAATTCTGATTGCCCCCCCATTTGCCGCCGCCACCCCCGCGAAAATGCTTACCGCCCCGGCCGCGCCGGCCGAATTTTCCGCCACCGCCTCCGTGTTGCTGGTATGGCCCGCCGCCGTTGCCGCCTTCGTCATAACCGCCGTCGCCGCCCGCCGGCTGCGGCTGGTCGGACTGCGCCGCGCCACTCTGGGTGGGCGCCGGCTCGCTTTCCTGCTGGGGGGCCGGTGCCGACGCGGGTTCGCTAACCTGAACGGGGACCGGTTCGGGAGGCGGAGGCGCCGCTTGCCGCGGGGTGCTGTCGCCCTCTCCCTCCACGTTCTTGGCCGGCACCTTCTTGGTGGTGCGGTAGAGACGGGAACGCGCCGGGCGCTTGGTCTTGGCCGACTCGCTGCTGGCGGTATCGGAGGTTGAGCTGACGTCGTCGGATTTATCGGGGACTTCCATGAAGATGGCCGTTGGAACGGTCGGATTGGGTTTTCAGGAGGCGGTCTGCCAGCGCATTAACCTGTTCGCGTAAGAAATCAGTGGAACCGTCATTAAGGAGAACATGGTCTGCCAACTCGCATTTTCGGGCCAGCGGCAGTTGCTTGGTCAGGCGCTGGTGGGCGAGTTCCGGGGGAATACCGCGTGACTCCAACCGCCTCAATTGCAGGGAGGAGTCTGTGGTCACGCAGACGGTGAAATCAAACCAATTCTCCAAGCCTTTCTCGAATAGCAACGGCACCTCGACAATGAAAGCCGTACCACGGACTATGGCAAAAATCGCGCGCCAAAGGTCCAGAAGCCGCGGATGGAGCAGTTCCTCGAGCCAAGCGAGGCTGCCGGGGTCCCTAAAGACAACCTCCGCCACCCGGTCGCGCCGGATGCTGCCGTCGGGGGCCAGCATGGCCGGCCCCCATCTGGCCCTGATCGCCTCGGCCACGACCGGGTCCGTCAACAGCTCATCACGAACCGTCCGGTCGGCATCGAGCTGGCGGAACCCGCGGTCGGCAAACATTGCTGCCGCCGTCGATTTGCCGCACCCCATGCCGCCGGTCAGCCCGACAATCAAATTGGTGGTGCTAACCATTCGTTTCGATCCCAGACAATGGGCTTGCCCGATAGGGGGCAAACCCTATCTGCTTTCAGGCAGATGGTCCCGCCGCATACCATTAACACTAAGAATCCGCACGCGGTGGCGGCGGTGGTCAAGGCGGCGTTTGGCGACATCGGGGCCGAGGCGAGCTTCCCGCTGCTCGACCGGCTTTTTGCCGACGTCACCGACATGTTTCAGGGCCGTTATCCCGGTTACCGTGCCATCGACATGTCCTACCACGACTACGAGCACACCCTGCAGGCAACAGTGTGCCTGATCCATATCCTGCAGGGTCGCAGCCGCAGCGCCGACAAGCCGGTACTCAAGCCCCGGGACTGGGAACTTTCTGTCATGGCCGTGCTCCTCCACGACAGCGGCTACCTGAAGGAGACGGGCGACGTCACGGGCACCGGCGCCAAATACACCATCGTCCACGAGCGTCGGAGCTGCGAGTTCGCCCGCCAGTATCTGCCCCGCATGGGCGTCACCGCCTCGGAAATCGAGGACATCTGTTCCGCCATCATCTGCACCGGCCCGCAAAGCAAGATCAGCCAGATCACGTTCCACCGCGAGGAAGCCCGCGTATTCGCCTTCTTCCTTGTCACGGCCGACTACCTCGCGCAGATGAGCGCGGCGGACTACCTCGACGAGTTACCGATCCTCTTCAAGGAATTCGTCGAAGCCTACGACTACGAGAAGGTCCCGCCAGAGAAGCGCCCCTACCGGACGTTTCGGGAGATGCTGTTGAAGACGCCGGCCTTCTGGAACAATTATGTGCGGCCAATGCTCGACTTCGAGGCCGGTGGCGTGCATCGCTATTTGACGACAGCGGGCCAACCCAATCCCTATTTGCAGGCGGTCGAAGCCAACATCGCCGAAGTACAGCGTCGTCTGCAGACGGGGACGGGCTAATACCAACCTCCCTCAGTCCCTGTCCCATGCTCGCGACCATCTGCTCGGCAGCCTTGCTGGGCATTGACGCCGTGCCCGTCCAAGTTGAAGTCAACACGGGCGAGACCGGCGTGCCCACCCTGATCCTCGTCGGCCTCCCCGACGCCGCGGTCAAGGAATCCGAAGACCGCGTGTTCTCCGCGCTCAGCAACTCCGGCCTCCGGA
>CAZZDB010000030.1:0-25386 GCA_964652485.1 uncultured Oleiharenicola sp. | reverse complement strand
CAATGAAGCATCCACCGATGCAGGCCAGCGCGGCGACCAACTGTCCGCCCCGGCCAAGTGCCTCGCCGGTGTGAAGAAAACGCAGCCAGGTGCGGGCCCGTCGTCCGATCGAGAGATCGGCAAATCCTTCGTGCGTGAGCACGGCCCCGGTGGACGGATCGAGGGAAAGGGTGCAGCTGGCGAAGCGTGGCCAGGTGCCCGTCTCCCTGATGACGACGACGGCGGGCGCCGGGCTGGATCGGCTTTCGACGCGAGGGCCGTCGCCGAGGCGCAGGGTGATGGTTTCCCATCGGGGTGCCGATTTCTGTGCGGTGAGCAGCCGGGTCTCGGGTCCGAGTAGGCGCTGCCCGGGAGATGTTGTAGAAACTTTACCTGCCGGCAGGCCCGGTCCCTCGGAGCTGGTTGGGGCGGGCGGAATCTCGCCGGCCGCCTGGTAGACGAGATCGCCGGCCCAACGGTAGGAGATGACGGCCCCGCTGACCGTGAGCACGATGAGAACGGGCAGAGACCAAAACCCGATCACATTATGCCAGTTCCAGTCGCGGGCATGGCCGGTGGCGCCGCGCAAGAACCAGAGCGAGCGCTTGAGGCCCTTCGTCCGCCATTTGCGCGGCCACCAGAGGATGGAACCGGAGAGGGTGAGAAAGAGGAATGCAAGGTTGCCCGCACCGGTTATGGCCTTGCCGGTCGCGCGGCTGTCGCCGCCGCGCCCAAGCCAGCGGTGCCAGTCGGTCATCAGCTGCATGAAATCACGGGTTGCGGTGGAGGCCGGCCGGCGGATCTCGCCGGTGTAAGGATCCAGGTAGTAATTGGCATCCCGACCGACGGCAAAGATGACCGCGTCACGCGGATCAGCCGACACCGTGATGACCGACGGGTTTTGCCCCGGCTGGGCTTGGCGGAATTTTTCTTGCAGATCGTCGAGGGAGAGCCGTGCGTTCGCCGATGGGGGCGGAATGACTCGGCGGGCGTCGCGTTCCGCCCAAGCCACGATTTGTCTTTCGAAGGCGAGGGCGGTCCCGGTGAGGCACATGACGGCGATCACGAGACCGGCCGCCAATCCGGCGGCAAGATGGAGCCAGAAGAGGGCCTTGCGAAGAGTCATACAGTGTTGGGTAGGGGCTAGGCTGAGCCGGGATGGCGTCAAGCCTTCACCGAATCGGGCGATGGGACCTAACCAGCCGGGCCGAAAATCCGGCTCAGAGCGCGACCCGGAGCATCACGCGGAGGGCGATGGGCGAGCCGGGCGAGATGTTGGTATTGCTGTCCGCATTGAGGTAATATTTCCGATTCAGAAGGTTCTCCGCGTTGGCCTGCAGGCGCCACCGGGGGTTGATGGAATAATACACTGCGGCGTCGACCCGGGTGTAGCCGGGCACGATAACCGTGTTGTCAACCGCCGCAAACATGCCGGAACCATGGATGACTCCGAGACCGACGCCCAGCTTGGGGAGCACCTGGTATTTGTTCCAGAGGGAGAAGTTGTGGTGCGGCACCTGGGCGACCTCGGCGCCCGCGGGCGCAGCCGTGGTGGCGCTGCGGATCCAAGCGTCCTGATAGGCGTAACCGCCCGCCACGCTCCACACCTTGGTTAGGCTGCCGCTCAACGCGATTTCACAGCCGTTGGTGCGGGTGCTGCCCGTTTGGAGTATGCGGGTCGGATCAGCCGGATCGGTGGCGCGCGTGTTGGTGCGGTCCAACCTGTACCCCGCGGCGGTCAGGGAAAACTTGGGAGTGATTTCCCATTTCGCCCCGAGTTCAGAGTTGGTGAATTTCTCCGGCTTCACCTGCTGGGTGATGGTGGTCAGCGACGAAAACTGGTCGCCGGAGCTCGGGAGATAAGAGACACTGTGGTTGGCATAGAGGGAGGCTTGGACGGCGGGCTTGAAGATCAGCCCGGCCCGCGGGGAGATCAGACGGTCGGTGCGGCCCAACGTATCGCCGTTGCGCTGGTTGTGATAAACCAGGGCAAAGGAATCATACCGGAGACCGACAATGGCCTGCAGATAACGGGGCAACGCGACTTGATCTTGGACATAGAGAGCGGCCAGGTCGGTTCTAAGGTGGTTGTCCGCATCGGTTGGGCTTTGCCGGAACGTGACCGGAGTGCTGATGGTCGGCTGGTCGTATGGTACGAGCAGGGAAGTGGCCGAGTTGTCGAAAAAGCCGGTGTTGCGGAGATTGTCGGTCCGCTGGGAGCCTAGTTCGACTCCACCGAGCAAGGTATGTTGAACCGATCCGGTGGCGGCCGCATACAGCAGGTCGGTTTGGTTGAAAAGATTCCGGCGTTTGGTGGCGTTGTTGTAGGCCGTCAGTACCACTTGAGTCTGCATGGCGTTGACGGCACCCGGCACATAATTCTGATAGGACCGAGCATAGTCACCAAACAGGATGCGGTCGCGGATTTGCAGGTTGCCCGCTTGATGCTCGATGGTGGCCGACAAGAAATCCACATCCGCGTTTACGTGGCTGTCGTGCGGGTTGCCGTAATACGTGTCGAGGGGAACACCGGCCGGCCGGCCTTGGAACGAAGTGATGCCCCGGTCGGCGGTGCGGGCATCGTGCAGATGCTCATAGGACAGCGTGAGCTTGGTTGCAACGGCAGGCTTGAAGGTGAGCGTCGGGTTTTGCGCCGATCGCTTGAGTCCAACATACTTCCGGAAGCTGTCGGAATCCTCGGCCAGGGCATTGAGGCGGACGGCGAGTCGGCCGCTCAATGGCTCGTTGACATCGATGGTGGCGCGCTTACCGCCGTACGATCCGACCTGGAGGGTGATCTCGCAGAGGGGCGCGAATCCGGCCTCCTTCGTCACGCGATTGATCAGGCCGCCGCCGCTGCCGCGTCCGAAGAGCATCGCGTTGGGCCCGCGGAGGACTTCGACCCCGCCGAGATTGTAGAGGTCGCGGTAATATTGGACGTCATCGCGCACGCCGTTCAGAAAAAAGTCGGCCGAGGAGCTGTTGCCCCGGAACACGATTTGATCCCGGTTGTTCTCTCCTTGGATGGCGGTGATGCCGGGCACGTAGCGCACCACGTCGCCTAGGCCCAGCATTTGCTGATCCTTGATCTGCTCCTCCGAGACGATGGTGATGGATTGGGGCACGTCGACCAAGGCGGTGTTGGTCTTCGTGGCCGTGACAATTTGCTCGACCCGGTAATTTTCGGATTCCGCCCGCTGGCCGGTGATCTCGATGTCCTCGAGTTGTAACGTTCCGCTGGCCGTGTCGCCGTACGACGCGTCGGCCAACTCGTCGCCATGGCACGCACTGACGGGCGCAAATACGGTGTAGGCCAAGCAGAGTAGGCAAAACGTGGCGTTGATCTTGCGAGACCCAGTCTCAATATATGGGTGCGAGGTTTTCATAGGAACAAAGATGAGGCGAATCCGGCTTGGAATGGTGACTAGACTGGCGGTTTGCCTAGCGGCCAACCGCGAGAGGGGAGCTGTCGCTGCGTGTATTACCCGGGCAAAACAGATCGCCATCGGCCAAGCCTTGTACGGCAATCAGTGTTCTGTCAGGTTGCATGGTTAGTGCCTAGATTCGAATATGAGACACAGTATCATGTCAACTATTTATGTGAGATTGTTTCTCAATACTCTTAATACCGGCATTGACCTATGCAAGTAGCTGGTCTCTAATGATTCAGTGATTGCCAGTCTCCAAGTAGAGTTGTTCGACAAGACCTATCCAATTCACTTTTTGGACAAGGTGGCGCCCGCCATCTCCACCACGGTTCTGGAGCTGACAGCTTCGGGGCGGGCCAGCGTTTTGCTGACGGACAGAACGGTGGAGGCTGCGCTGCCAGTTGAAGTCGTGGATGCAGTGCGCGGCTTGCCGCGCGTAATTTTGCCGGGCGGCGAACAAAGCAAGTCACTTGAGCAATTCGGCCGGGTACTCGACTTCATGGCGGAGCAAAAGCTTGACCGGAACGCCGTGCTTTGGGTTGTGGGTGGCGGTGTGATGGGCGATTTGGGTGGATTTGCCGCGGCGTGCTATCTGCGCGGCATCGAGTGCATCCAGGTGCCAACGACCTTGCTCGCGATGGTCGACAGTTCCGTGGGCGGCAAGACCGGGATCAACCTCGCTGCCGGCAAGAACCTCGTCGGGGCCTTTCATCATCCGCGCATGGTAATCATCGCCCGCGAATTTCTTGCAACCCTGCCCGCCCGCGAATTTGCCGCCGGTATGGCGGAGGTCATCAAATACGGGCTGCTCGGCGATGCCGCGTTGTTCGCTCGCTTGGAAAAAGCACCCCTCGAGGTGGATAGTCCCGATTTGTCGGCTGTCATCCGCCGTTGCTGCGAGATGAAGGCCGGCATTGTGCGCGCTGATGAACGGGAGACGGCCGTCGAGAACGGCCGCGCCTTGTTGAACCTGGGCCATACCTTCGGGCACGCGATCGAGCAGGTTACCGCCTACAAGCACTACTTGCATGGCGAGGCCGTGGCTGTCGGGCTGGCAGCCGCTGCGCGACTTTCGCAGAAACTCGGCCTGCTCCCGTCGGGCGAAGCGGCGCGGGTGGAAGCCGTGGTCGCGGCCCACAACCTGCCGGTCCGGCTGCGCGCCCCGCTGCCGTTGGCCGCGTTGCTGGCGTCGATGAGCCACGACAAGAAAGTCCGCGCCGGCCGGCTGCGCTTCGTCGTGCTGCATCGTTTGGGTGAGGCGGCCACCTGCTCGGACGTCGACCCCGGTTTGGTCGAGGTGGTCTGGCGGGAGCTCGGGGCGGCATAAAATATGATGTGCTTTGACCGGCCAAAGCGCTAGGTTCTCCCTCCCATGTCAGCCATCGATGAAGGAATTGTCCGCGAGTATTTCGAAGAGAACGGCTTTCTCGTCCGCCAGGTGCGCAAATACCAGGTGCAGGCCCGCCGCAAGACGGGCGACGAGGAGGTCGACCTCGTGGTCTACAACCCCGCGTACTCGGCGCGCAACTCCCGCAAGCCCGACTTCTTCCTCTTCGCGAACGAACTGGCCTACATCCACCGCGCCATCGTCGTGGTCAAGGGCTGGCATACCGGCCGCTTCACGCCGAACATGTTGAAAAGCAGCCCGGAGATCTTCCGATTCCTTGAGGAAAACGTGCTCAAGGAGGTCACGCGCTTCTTCCCCGTCGACGCCGAGGAGCCCGGCAACGCACCGGATGTCACCAAGATTCTCGTGTTGCCCAGTCTGCCGACCGCCGAGCCCTTCCGCTCGCAAAGCGTGGCAATGCTCAAGGAGCACGGCATCGACGGCATCATCTCCTTCCGCTCGATGCTGCTCGACATCATTGAGCGCGTGGAAATCAACAAGAGTTACGGCAAGTCCGACACACTGCAGGTCATCCGCATCCTGAAGAACTACGATCTGTTGAAGGACGCCCAGCTCGACTTGATCGCCGAACGCCACTCCGCTCCGCGCAAGGGCAACCCCCGTTGATGAACATTCATCCCGCGGCCATCATCGAGGAAGAGGTGCAGCTCGGCACCGGCTGTACGGTGCATCCTTACGCGATCATCAAACGTCATTCCGTCCTCGGCGCCGGCGTGGTCGTCCACCCCTTCGCGGTCGTCGGCGGCGACCCGCAGTATCTGAAATTCGATCCGGCGACGGTTTCGGGGGTGCGGATCGGCGCTGGCACCGTGGTGCGCGAGCATGTGACGATCAATCGCTCCATCCATCCGGACCAGGCCACACTGGTGGGCGAACGGTGCTTCGTAATGGCCAGCGCGCATGTTGGGCATGACTGCGTGATGGCGGACGATGTGGTGCTGGCGAACAACGTCATGCTCGCCGGCCATGTCGAGGTGGGAGCCTTCACCTTCATCGGTGGTGGTGTAGGTATTCACCAGTTCTGCCGGCTGGGCGAGGGCGTGATGGTAGGGGGCCTGGCACGAATCACGCGGGACATCGCGCCCTTCCTCTTGGTGGCGGAGCGCGACGAGGTGTCCGGTTTCAACGTGGTCGGGCTCAAGCGCCGCAAATTCAGCCGTGAGGCGATCCGCGAGATCAAGGACTGCTATGCCCGCGTCTTTGTCGGTGGCGATCCACGCGAGGCGGCCGCGGTCTTGTTCAAATCCGGGGTACAAACGGGCGAGGCGCGGCGTTTCCTCGAGTTCTTCGCCGCGGGCAAACGTGGCTTCGCGCGCCCGGTCCGCGGCTCGTCCGCTGCCAAGGAAGATGCCGGCTAAATTGTCCATCACCTGCGGTGATCCCGCCGGCGTCGGTCCCGAGATCATCGCGGCCTGGCTGGCGGCACACGCCACCGAAGCGCCGCAGGTGGCCCTGATCGGCCCGGCTCGCTGGCTGGCGTCGCTGGATACTCCGGCGGAGAAAATCCCCGTGGGGCTCGAGGAGTTTGTCGCCACGCCCGGCCGGCCCGATGGCGAGGGAGCCCTCGTGGCCTGGGCGGTCATGGAACGCGCGGCGGCCGGCTGCCGGAGCGGCGAATTTTCCGGAGTCGTGACCGGACCGGTCACGAAGGCGGGTCTGGCGAACATCGGCTATCCCTATCCCGGTCAGACGGAGTTCTTCGCGGCCCGCTGGGGTGGCGAGCCGGTGATGGTATTCTGCGGGGGACGGCTGCGCGTGGCGCTCGCCACCTGGCATGTGCCACTGCATCAGGTCGCGCGCCTGCTCGGCCCCCACCTCCTCCACCGGACGGTGGCGGCGGCGGACACGCTCGCGCGGTCCGAAGGGATTGCCGCCCCGCGCATTGGCATTTGTGGGCTCAATCCCCACGCCGGCGAGGGCGGCCTGCTGGGCTATGAGGAAAAGGATTTCATCGACCCGGCACTGGACCATCTGCGTAAGGATTTTCCCGGACTCTCCACCTGCCAGCCGGGCGACACGATTTTCGCGCGAGCCTTGCGCGGGGAATTCGACGTGGTGATCGCGCTCTATCACGACCAGGGGCTCGCCCCGCTGAAGAGTATCGACTTCGATGAGGCCGTGAACGTGACGTTGGGACTGCCGTTCGTGCGCACGAGTCCGGATCACGGAACCGCCTTCGGGATCGCGGGGCAGGGGAAGGCCAGCGCGCGCAGCTTCACCAATGCCGTGGCCGTCGCCCGGCGCTTGATAAAATTCCGTTCCGCGCCATAACTCTCTGCTGTGTCCAATTCGACGACCATGATCGCACCGCCCGACGGTGTTCGCGAGGGCAACGAGAAGCTCGTCCGCCTGACTGCGGAGGCCGGCGCCAAGGTGGCGGCGCTGATCGCCCGCGAGCAGCAGGGCGAGCTGCTGCGCATCGCCATCACTGGCGGCGGCTGCAACGGCCTGAGTTACAAGCTGCGCTTCGCGACGGAGGCGCGCAAGGGCGACATCCTCGTGCGTACGGCCGGTGTGGCAGTGGTGGTCGACCCGAAGACCGCGCTCTACCTCAAGGGCACGCAGCTGGACTACTCGTCCAAGATGGTGGCCGGCGGCTTCAAGTTCTCGAACCCCAACGCGAAGGCCAGTTGTTCCTGCGGAGAGAGCTTCAGTGTCTGAGTGGGCGTTTTTCCCTCCAAATAGGTGTTGTCATCACTCGCGATAGAGGCAAAAAGGCTTCCCGACCAATCTACCCAGCAATCCTTCATCCTGAATGGCACTTCCTTCCTCTTCGCCCGGCGGCCGCACTCCGTATAACCGCGACCCACGTCGCAACAACGATCCCTTCGCCGCCATCCGCCGTAACATGCGGATCAAGTCGCCACAGGTGCGCGTCATCAGCCCCGAGGGCCGCCAGTTGGGCATCATGGACACGCCGAAAGCCATCGCACTGGCACTGCAGTTCAACCTCGACTTGGTCGAGGTCGCCGCCACCGCCACCCCCCCGGTCTGCCGCATCATGGATTTCGGCAAATACGTCTACGAGGAGCAGAAGAAACACGCGCACAGCAAGCCCGCCGGCGCAAAGCTCAAGGAGATCGAGTTCACCGTCCGTATCGAGCAGCACGATTTCGTCACCAAGGTCCGCCACGCCGAGGAGTTCCTCGACCACGGCAACAAGGTGAAGCTCCGGCTCAAGTTCCGCGGTCGGGAAATGGCCCACACCGAGATGGGGTTCGACGTCATGAACCGCGCGCTCACCGCCCTCGAGACCATGGGCACGCCCGATTCCCCGCCCAAGCTGAACGGCAAGCAGATCAACGTCATGCTCTCGCCGCTGCCCGTCAACAAGCGCAAGCCCAAGTTTCATGTCCGCGAGAGCGCGCCCGCCCAGCCCCCGGCGGCCGAAGTCTAAGGCCGGGACTCCAACCATGGCGCGGCTACTTGCACGCGGCCTGAGTCTCGCCCTCGTCGGCCTGACGGCCTGCTCCGCCCCCGCGCAGCAACCGGCGGTCGCGCCCAAGCCGCCTCCGGTCCAGGCGTCCGCCCCGCCGGCCAGGCCGGAAACGGCACCGATTGCGCGGGCCGAGGCGATAACGACCAAACCCGAGGTCGCGCCGATCCGTCCCGTGCCGTCGCACCCGGCACAACTCTGGCCATTTATCCGGCTGCGCAACACCGACTATGTCTCGTTGCGCGACGTGGCCGAGCGGTTCGGGCTCAAGGCCGGTTGGGCGAAACCCGAACTCGTGCAGACGCTCAGTGATTCCCGTGGCGTCCGTTTCACCTTCGACGGCAATCAACGTGACTTTCGCTTCGACGGCTTGCGCATTTTCCTGGGTGAGCCGGCGCTGCTGCACAAGGACAGCCTCTGGGTCAGCAAGCTCGACGTCATCAAGATCGTCGCGCCGCTGTTCTGGCCCGCCGACCATGCGAGCCAGCTGCCCGCCACCGCCCCGAAGGTCATCGTGCTCGATCCCGGCCATGGCGGCATCGATCCCGGCACCGAGAACCGGCGGGTAGGGGTGAACGAAAAAACCTTCACGCTCGATATCGCCCTGCGCGTGAGAAAAATCCTCGAGCTGCAGGGCTGGCGTGTGCTGCTGACCCGCGAGAATGACACGCCCTTCTCGAAGGACAAGAAGGCCGATCTGCTCCTGCGCGACGAATTTGCCAACAGGAACAAGGCCGATCTTTTCCTCAGCATCCATTTCAACTCCGCCCCGGAGGCCATCACTGGGGTCGAAACCTATTCCATGGCACCGCAATTCATGCTCTCCACCGGCGACGAGACGGGCGATGAGATGACCAAGGTGGCGTATCCCTCCAACCGGCTCGATTTTGCCAATCTGCTCTTCGGCGAGCAGATTCACCGCGCGATGATCGAGACGCTCAAGACTCCCGATCGCGGCTGCAAGCGCGGCCGGCGGGCCGTGCTGCGAATGCTCGATTGTCCGGGCGTGCTCGTCGAAGGCGCCTACCTCTCCAACGACACCGAGGCCCGGCGCGTCGCGACGCCCGAGTTCCGCCAGCAGATCGCCGAAGGGATCGCCAGGGGCGTGCAGGGTTATGCCGCCACGCTTGCGACCCTGCGGCCCGCCAACGAGGGTCCAAAGCCGAACTAGTCCGGTTACTCTGCGCTTCGCTCAGGGTGCCAAAACTGCTAGCCACTCCTTTATGCAAAGATGCTTTTCCTCCGCCTTGCTCACCATCGTGCTTCTCCTCCCGGTCGCCTACGGCTGGGATTACGAAGGGCACCGCATCGTCAACCAGCTCGGGCTGGCGGCGCTGCCCCCGGATTTCCCCTCGTTTGTCCGCGAGCCGGCCAATGCTGAGCGCATCGCCTTTCTCGCCGGCGGACCCGACCGCTGGCGCAACGTCGACCCGTGGCTGCAGCAGGTTGGCGCCAGCTGGACGGATCATTTCCTCGACATCGAGCAGCTGGGTTATGCCGGCATTGATCCGCGGACCGTGTCCTCGTTCCGCCTGGATTTTGCCCTGGCGTTTGCGGCCGGACGTACCTTGCATGCCGACAGGTTTCCGGCCATCGACCCGGCCAAGAACGTGGCGCATACGCGGGAATGGCCGGGCTTCGCCCCTTGGGCGGTCACTGAGTGGTTTGAAAAACTGCGCTCGGCTTTTTCCTATCTGAAAGCCTTCGAGGAGGTCGGTGGCACACCGGAGGAAATCGCCAACGCCAAGGCGGACGCCGTCTATGTCATGGGCGTGATGGGCCATTATGTGGGTGACTGTGCGCAGCCGCTGCACACGACCATCCACCACAACGGCTGGGTCGGGCCGAATCCTAACGGCTACACGACCTGGCCCGGGTTCCACACCTGGATTGACAGCGGTTTCATCGCCAAGGCACATATCACGCTGCAGGACCTGGCGCCCCGCGTCACGGTCGCCGAGCCGTTTGTTTTCGCGCCGCGCGAGGACGGCCGCGATCCCTTCTTTCCCGTGGCGATGGACTATGTCATCGCACAAAACGAGCTGGTCGAACCGCTCTATAAGCTCGAAAAGGCCGGACTCATGGGCAACGGCGAGCATCCGGTCACGCCCGAGGCCCGCGCTTTCATCGAGGGACAGCTGCTCAAGGGCGGACAGATGCTGGCCCGAACGTGGGTCACGGCGTGGCGGTCAGCACCAGTCGACGCCTTCCTGCGCTCCCAGCTGGTCAAGCGGCAGACGCCGGCCGCGCCGGTCGCTAAGTAGGTGCCTGCCGTCCGCCGACCGCGCCACCGCCGCACTCAAGGCCTCGTGGTGCGGTAGTGGATGACGCGCACCTTTTCCAGCGTCACCAAGCCCCCGCCCATCATTTGGTCGAGCACCGGCAGGAAGCCGTTGATCTTCTCCTCGCTGTCCACGATCTCAATCACCAGCGGTAGATCGATGGAGAGCCGCAGGATCTTGCTGGTATGAATGCGACTACTGGCGCCGAAGCCCATGCCGCCGCGCAGCACGGTGGCGCCGGCCAGGTGCAGTTCGCGCGCCTTCAGCACGATCGCCTCGTGCAGCGGCTTGCCGTCGTGACGGTCGGATTCGCCGATGAATATGCGGAGAAGGGAGGAGTCGGTGGGAATGTTCATGTCAGGAACCCTTGAGTTGGTTGAGGCTGGCCGCGGCCAGATGCCCGAGCCAGACGGCGACGAGGCAGAGGATGACCGAGCCGGTGATGTTGCCCCCGACCCGCAGCCATTCGCCTTCGCGGGCCAGGTTCAGGGTCTGCAGGCTGAAGGAGGAGAAGGTCGTGTAGCCGCCGCAGATTCCGGTCATGACGAACTGCCGGGCGTTGCTGCCGGCAAAGACGCGGCCGTCCGGCCCGGTCAGCGTGGCGAAGAACCCGATGACGAAGGAGCCGCTGACATTGATGACCAGTGTGCCCCAAGGAAACGTCTCACCAACCTGCGAAGCCACCAACCCCGAGAGCCAGAAGCGGACGATGCTGCCGAGCGCACCGCCCAGGCCGACCAAGACATAAAGTATCATGATGAACAGTGGGAATGAGAGGTTGCCCAGGAGTCATCAGCCGGCGACGTGCTGGCGGTTTACCCTTGCGGGAAGGCGGAATCCATCGCCGGTCGCAGCAAAGGGGAATGCTCCGGGATTGGCAAGCGTCGCTTGGGTTTTCCCGGGTGAAACCGTGCTGGAAATGCGCGGTCGCAGCATACAGCTTCATCCCCGGTGACTTATACCCAACCGATCAGGTCCTGCCTTCTTGTTGCCGCGCTGCTCGGGGGCGGCTCCCTGCTCGAAGCGGCCCCGTCTTCGGCTGCCTTGACCAAGGCGGACGACCTGGCCGCGCGAGTGGTCATTCTGGCCAATTCCCGCCAGCCCGACTCGGTCCGGCTGGCCGAGTTTTATGCGGATAAACGGGCCGTGCCGCACGCGAACATCATCGCGCTGCCGCTGCCCGAGGCAGAGAGCATCACCTGGCGCGAGTTCATCGACCAGGTTTATCAGCCGCTGCAGGACGAGCTGCATCGACGCGGCTGGATCAGCGGCACGGCCAGCAGCCTGCTCGACCGGCTGGGTCGCCGCCGTTATGCCCTGACCGGCAACCGCATCGCTTACCTTGTCGTGTGCCGGGGCACGCCGCTCCGCATTTTCAACGACCCGACCTTGCTGGAGGGAAAACCCGGGCGAAAGATCCCGGAAATCCTGAACAAGAATGAGGCGGCGGTGGATGCGGAACTCAGCCTGATCGCCCAGAGTGGCTATGAGATTACGGCCATGGTCCCGAATCCGTTCTTCAGCAACGACGGTCCGCTCCCGCTGGAGGCCGAGATGATCGTGAAGGTCTCGCGCCTCGACGGGCCGACCTGGAACAGCGCCCGGCACCTTGTCACCGCGGCGATGGAGGCGGAACGCACCGGCCTCCTGGGACGATCCTATGTCGACATCGGCGGACCAAACCAGGAGGGCGACCGTTGGTTGGAATCGGTGCAGACCCAGCTGCAGGAACTGGGTTTTGATGGCGACGTGGAGCGAACCGGCGCAACCTTCGGGGCGGACGCGCGGTTCGACGCCCCGGTGCTCTATTTCGGGTGGTATGCGGGCAGCCTCAACGGGCCGTTCGCCGTCGACGGCTTCGCGTTCCCGCCTGGGGCGGTGGCGCTCCATATCCACAGTTATTCGGCCAGCACTCTGCGCTCCGACGCGGAGGGCTGGTGCGGTCCCTTGGTGGCGCGGGGGGTGACCGCGACGGTGGGCAACGTTTTCGAGCCCTACCTGGGCTATACGCACCGACCCAACCTGCTGCTGCGCGCGTTGAGCCAGGGGAAGAACTTCGGTGATGCCGCCTACTATGCCCTGCCCGCGCTGAGCTGGCAGGCGGTGGCCATCGGCGATCCGCTTTACCGCCCGTTCAAGGTGTCGCTGGAAGAGCAGGAGCGGTCGGCGGGGGCGCTGGCGCCGGTACTGTCATCCTATGGGGTGATCCGTCGCGCCAACCTGTGGTTGCGCCAGGGCAACCGGGCCGCGGCACTCGCCCTGCTCCAGGACGCCCTGCTCCGGCAACCCGGCCTTCCGCTCGGGCTTTATCTGGCCCGGATGGAACTGGCCGACCACGATCCGAAATCCGCGATCAGTGCGCTGAAGTTTGTCTCCCTGCTGAAACAATTCCGGCCGGAGGAATGGTCGATTGCGCGCGAGATTGCCGGCGTGCTGGCCGCGAACGACGCCCGTCCCTCGGCGCTGCAGGTCTATCTGGTGCTGGCCTTGACGAAGGCACCGACTGTCGCGGCGCACAAGGCGCTCCTGACCGAGGCGCGCAACACCGCCGCCGCCGCGGGCGACCTGCAGCTGTCCCTCGACTTCGCCCGGCAGCTCACCGAGCTGGCCATGCCCCCGCCGCCGCCGCCCTTGCAGCCGGCGCACTAGAGTTTGTCGACGATCTTGTCGGCCAGCCCATAGGCGATGGCTTCCTCGGCGTTCAGGTAGAAATCGCGGTCGGAGTCCTTGGCGACCTTGTCGAAGGACTGCCCGGACGCTGTCGCGAGGATCTGATTCAGCTCCTTGCGCAGTTTTTCCATTTCCTGGGCCTGGATGTTGATGTCCGAGGCAGGCCCGACCATGCGCCCGGTGATGAGCGGCTGGTGGATGAGCACGCGTGCGTGCGGGAAGACGTAGCGGCGGCCCTTCTTCGCGGCGCTGAGCAGGATCGAGCCCATCGATGCGGCCATGCCGGTGACCAGGATCGTCACGGGTGAGGAGATCATCTTGATCGTGTCGTAGACCGCCATGCCGGCCGTGATCGAGCCACCGGGGGTATTCATGTAGAAGGTGATATCCGTGCCCGGAGCGGTGGTTTCGAGGTAGAGCAGCTTTTCCGTGAGGTCCTTGGCCGTCTCGTCGGTGACGGCGCCCCACAGGAAGATCTTCCGTTGCTCGAGGAATTTCTTCTGGATCATGGCGCCCACGGACGAGGGGGTGTTCTTCAGGGCGGTCTCTTCGTGTTCGTCGTCGTCATCATCATCGAGGCGGGGCACGATCGGGTTCTGGTAATCGCTGGTAAGATTGTGGGCTGACATAGGGTCGAAACGTGCACCGCCCGGGCCGTTTTGCGAGTAGTTTTTCCGGCTCCGGACGTTGGCCGATTTAAGGGGCGGATCTGGCCTGCCAGACCGCCAGCAAGCCGTTGGAGGCTTGGGCCCGGATCCCGTTGTCGGAGAGGATCTCCTCTGTCGCGGCGATCATCTCCTTGCGCGGAAAGACCAGCGTCTCGCCGCGACCGGCGAACTCAAAGGTGAGGAACTCGTCCTTGCTGTCGCGCAGCACCTCCACGAGGTGGCGGAGGTTTCGGATGACAACGCCGTTCACGGCGTGCACGACGCGGGAGACGGAGTTGTCGTAGTCCTTGGCGAGCCTGTGCGGGAAGAAGGGCGACGAGACAATCACCAGTTCCTCGCCGGGGAACGCGGGCCGGTCACCGCGGCGCGTGATAAGCGGGTTGCCGAGATAACTCAGGGCGGCGAGGGCCTTGGCGTTGTTGCTCAACGGTGAGAGATACAACGTCGTCCCGGTGGAGAAGGCCAGCGGGCCGAGGATGAAATAGGGCGGATACTCCCCCTCCAGATCGTCCAGCAGCATGGGGCGGGAGGTGGCGACCGGCAGTCGGATGTTCATCGGTTTCTGCGCTCGCACGATGGTCAGCGGGATCGAGCCGTCCTTCGCGATCTTCTGGATGAGATACTGGAAGCGGACGCGGAGATTCCCGTCGAGTTTCACCATGCCCTCGTTGTCGATCGGCGTGTCCCCGATCTTGGTGATGACGTCCCACGCCTTGAGCGGATAAGCGGCGTCCATGCTATCGGGCTCGCGCACGATCATGCCCTCGGTGGCCTTGTCTAGCTTGAGAAAGGGACGGAGCGCCGGATTCTCAAAGGTCTGCAGCTGGTCGAACATCGCGGGTTTGCCGTCATAACGGCCGTCGGCGATGTCCTGCAGGAACAGATCGATTTCCTCGCAGGGAATGATGTAGCCGATGTTGTCGGCCCCGCCGAGCCGGCTGAAAGCCAGGCCGACCATCTGGTCGCCGGAGAGGGCCGGCCCGCCGCTGTTGCCGGGATTGATCGCGGCGTCGATCTGGATGCGCAGGCCCGACATCGGGAAATTATAGCCGGTGAACTCAATGCGCGAGACGATGCCCTTGGTGATCGACAGGCTCGTGCCCCCGGTGGGGAAGCCGTAGACCATGACCGCGTCCTTCACGGCGGGCAGGGTTCGGGCCCGCGGGAGCGGGGCGTGTGTGGCGAAAAAGGTCTCGTCTTCCAGCTTCAACACCGCGAGGTCGATGCCCGGCGCGACAAACTCGACCGTGGCCGACAGCTTGTCGCCCGACTGGTTGGCCTGCACCTGCACCTGGCTGGCATAGAGCGCGACGTGCGCGTTGGTCAGGATGCGCTTGCCTTCGATGACGACGCCTGTGCCGCTGACCTCGTGCGGCGCCTGTTTCGACCACGGTTTGTAGGGGTCGGGGTAACGCATGGTCGAAAAGACCTTGACCACGGAGTTCTCCACGGCCGGGGCGGCCGGAGCCGGTGTGGCCTCGGGTTTTGTCTCGGGTTTGGCCTCCGGCTTGGGGGCGTCAGCCGCGTGCAGGGAAATCGCGGCGACCAAGGTGGACAATAGAATCGCAGCCTGGCTGCAGATCCGCACAGCGTAGGATCGATTTTGCATGGGGCGCGGTGAATAAGGAGGGAACTCGCCCAAAAGGCCAGTCCGGTGTTGATCGTTCGCGTCACTGCGGACTGGAAACCTGGCGGCCAAGCCCCATTCTGGCCCCGTGAACCCCCAGCGTCTCTCCGGCAACATCGTTGATCTGCATGCCCGCCGCATTTATCCGGGCACCGTCGAATGGCAGGATGGTCGCATCACCCGATTGTTCGCAGAGCCGGACAAACGCCACGCCCGCTTTATCGCGCCGGGGTTTGTCGACGCCCACATCCACATCGAGAGCTCGCTGTTGCCGCCGGCGGAGTTCGCCCGCTGGGCCGTGGTCCACGGTACGGTCGCGACCGTTTCCGACCCGCACGAGATCGCCAACGTACTCGGGGCGGCCGGCGTCAACTACATGATCCGCGATGGCCGGCGCACTCCGTTCAAGTTCAACTTCGGGGCACCCTCCTGCGTGCCCGCCACCGCGTTTGAAACCGCGGGTGCGGAGCTCGGCACCCGTGCGGTGGCCCGGTTGCTAGCCCGGCCGGAGATCAAATACCTGAGCGAGGTCATGAATTTTCCCGGGGTGCTCGCGCGCGCGCCGTCGCTCATGGCCATGATCGCCGCCGCCAGAAAGCTCGGCAAGCCGGTCGACGGCCATGCCCCGGGGCTGCGCGGGAAGGATGCCGCACGCTACGCCGCGGCCGGCATCACGACAGACCACGAGTGTTTCACCCTGCCCGAGGCCCTGGACAAGCTGCAGGCCGGGATGAAAATCCTCATCCGCGAAGGCTCGGCCGCGCGCAACTTCGCCGCGCTGGCGCCGCTGCTCAAGACCCATCCGGACCGCTGCATGTTCAGCTGCGACGACCTGCATCCCGACCTGCTCATGGTGCGGCACCTCGACGAGCATGTCCGTCGTGCGCTGGCGTCCGGTGCGGACCGATTCGACATCTTGCGCTGTGCCTCGGTCAACCCGGTCGAGCACTACCGTCTTGACGTCGGGCTGCTCCGCGAGGGGGATCCGGCCGATTTCATCGTGTTCGAAGGCTGGAAGAATCTGCGGGTCCGTCGCACCTACCTGCGGGGTGAACTCGTGGCCCGCGACGGCCGGAGCCTGCTGCCCCGCCAACCGTCGCGCACGCCGAATGCGTTCTGCGCACGTCTGCGTCAACCCGGTGAGTTTCGCATGCCGGCCGGTGAGGGGAAACTCAACGTCATCGAGGCCATTGGCGGCCAGCTCATCACGCGCCGCCGGCGAGTGCCGGCACGCGTGGAAGCCGGAGCCGTCGTCTCGGATCCCAAGCGCGACCTCCTTAAGATTGTCGTGATAAACCGCTATGCCCGCTGCGCACCGGTCGCGGTGGGATTCATCAGGGGTTTTGGTCTGAAGGCCGGGGCGATAGCGTCCTCGGTGGCGCACGACTCGCACAATATCGTGGCGGTCGGCGTGGACGATGGCTCGCTCTGCGCGGCGGTGAATCTGGTCATCAGCCACCGCGGTGGCATCAGCGCCGTGGGTCGGGGCCGGCGCACCGTGCTGCCTCTGCCGATCGCCGGACTGATGTCCGACCGTGACGGACGCACGGTGGCGCGCCGTTATACCGCGCTCGATGCCCTGGCCAAAAAGCTCGGCTCGAAGCTCGACGCGCCCTTCATGACCCTGTCGTTCATGGCGCTGTTGGTCATTCCCGACCTGAAGCTCAGCGACCGTGGCCTGTTCTCGGCGGCGCAATGGGGCTTCACGTCTGTGCAAGACGGATGAGCTAATCCGGTTTCGCGCCGGCCTTGACCCACGCGGCGAGCACCGCGCGTTCCTGGTCCGTGATCTGGGTCACGTTGCCGAGCGGCATGATGCGGGTTACGACGGCCTGCTGGTAGACGCGCTGGGCGTTGAAGAGGATATCAGCGGGAGTGTGCAGCAGCACGCCCGCCTGTGGCACGGTGATGCCGGGGAAGGTCGGGGCGGGGGAGTGACAGACCACGCAGCGCTGGGCGATGATGCCGCGCACGCGGTTGAAGTTCACCTCACCCTGGACGGGCGGAAGCGGCGCCAGCCGCGGCAGGCTCCACCAGGCCGCGAAACCGAGCAGCACGGCGCCGAGCGCGGGATACTGCCACGCGTAGACGCCCTTGTGCCTGCAGTTGAAGAAATGCCGGATGCTGACACCGGCTGCGAGGATGAGCATGAGCAACGCCCAGTTCCAAGGATGCGCGTAGATCGCGGCGTAGTGGTTGCTCACCATGATGAAGATCACCGGGAGCGTGAAATAGTTGTTGTGCACGCTGCGCTGCTTGGCGCGCTTGCCATCCTCCGGGTTGGGCGCCTGCCCGGCGCGCATTGCTGCGACCATCCGCCGCTGGCCGGGGATGATGACCATCGCGACGTTGGCCGCCATGATGGTGCCGATGGCTGTGCCGACGTGGATGAACGCTGCCCGCCCGCCGAAAGCATGGGCGAGAGCCCACGATAGCGCGCCGATCAGCACGAACACCACCACGCCGAGCAGGCCGTCACGTTTGCCGAGCGGGGATTTGCAAAGCAGGTCGTAGACGATCCACGACCCGATCATGCTGGCCGCGCCAAGGCCGACGGCCTGCAGCGGGGTGAGGGCGCGGACATTGGCATCCACCAGCATCGCGCCGGCCCGCAACCAATAGACGAGGACGAGCAGCGCCGTGCCCGAGAGCCAGGTTGTGTAGGCCTCCCACTTGAACCAATGGAGCTTTTCCGGCAGCGCGGCGGGCGCGACCAGGTATTTCTGCGGATTGTAGAAGCCGCCGCCGTGCACGGCCCAGAGCTCGCCACCCACGCCCTTCTTCGCCGCATCGGAGTCCGGCGGCGGCGCCTCCAGGCTGTTGTCGAGCCAGATGAAATAGAAGGACGAACCGACCCACGCGATACCGGCGATGACGTGCAGCCAGCGTAGCAGCATGCCCAAAAAATCGAGATAATACGGGTCCATTGCGGCCTCAGTAACGCACCTTGTCCGACTTCTTCACCCAGCCTTTGAACGTGGCGAGGCCCTCCTCGCGCAGCACTTGGCGGATTTTGATGGTGCGTTCTTCCAGTGGCAGCGGGATCTGCCGGTAAATGAAGTCGTCATCAAAGCCGATCTCCGCGGCGTCCTGTCTGGTGTTGGCGAAGTAAATCTCCGGGATGCGTGCCCAGTAAATTGCCGACAGGCACATGGGGCAGGGCTCGCAGCTGGTGTAGAGCACGCAGTCCGTCAGCTGGAAGGTCTGCAGGTTGGCACAGGCGTCGCGAATGGCCGTCACCTCCGCATGCGCCGTCGGGTCATTCGTGGAGGTGACACGGTTGTTGCCGCGGCCGACGACTTTCCCTTGGCGCACAACCACACAACCGAACGGTCCACCGCTACCGGATGCCATCCCATCCTCCGCCAGCTTGATGGCTTCCCGCATGAAATTGTCGTGGCTCATTGGCCTGCATGAAAGCAAAGACCGGGCCAGTGGCGAGCCAGAGATGGCCGCTGCTGCGTCCGGCGGCGGAATATCGTGCTGACACCTGCGGCGGCATCTGTTGTGCTCTGCGTCCCACGTATGAGTTCTTATCCAGTCATTTCCGGGCTCGAAATCCGTGGCCCGATGAATCCAGGTTATGCCGAGATCCTCACGTCCGAGGCGTGCCGTTTCCTTGCCGGCTTGGTGCAGAAATTCGAACCGCGTCGCGCCGGGTTGCTGGCCAAGCGCATCGAGCGCCAGCACGCCATTGATGCCGGCCGGCTGCCCGACTTCCTGCCCGAGACCGCCGCCATCCGTGGCGGCGACTGGAAGGTGGCGCCGATCCCGCCCGACCTGGTCGACCGTCGCACCGAGATCACCGGCCCCGTCGACCGCAAGATGGCCATCAACGCCCTGAACTCGGGCGCGCAGTGCTGGCTGGCCGACTTCGAGGACGCCAATTCGCCCACGTGGGAGAACGTCCTCGAGGGCCAGATCAACATGCGCGACGCTGCACGGCTTACGCTCACCTACGCCAGCCCCGAGGGGAAGAAATACGCACTGCAGGATAGGATCGCGGTCATCCTCGCCCGGCCGCGTGGCTGGCACATGGAAGAGAAGCATATTTTCTATAACGGCCGGCGCATCTCCGCGTCCCTCTGCGACTGGGGCCTCTACTTTTTCCACAACGCCAAGGCGCTGCTCGCGCGTGGCTCCGGCCCGTATTTCTACCTGCCGAAACTGGAGAGCCACCTAGAGGCCCGCCTTTGGAACGATGTCTTCGTCCACGCTCAGGCCGAGCTCGGCCTGCCGCGCGGCACAGTGCGCGCCACCATGCTGATCGAGACGATCACCGGCGCCTTCGAGGCCGAGGAAATCCTCTACGAGTTGCGCGAACATGCCTCCGGCCTCAACTGCGGCCGCTGGGACTACATGTTCAGCATGGTCAAAAAGCTCCGCAACCGCCCGGGTTACATGTTTCCCGACCGGACGCTCATCACCATGGAGGTGCCGTTCCTGCGCAGCTATGTCACGCACGTCATCAACGTCTGCCATCGCCACGGCGCCTACGCCATGGGCGGCATGGCCGCGCAAATTCCCATCAAGAACGACCCCGCGGCCAACGCGGCCGCCCTCGCCAAGGTCCGGGCCGACAAGATCCGCGAGGTCCGCGCCGGCCACGACGGCACCTGGGTTGCGCATCCCGGCCTGGTCGCGACCGCGCTCGACGCCTTCGCTGAGCACATGAAGGGTCCCAACCAGCTCCATGTCATCCACGACGTGAAGATCACCGCGGCCGACCTGCTCGCGCCGTTGCCCGGTCCGATCACGGAGACTGGTGTCCGCTGGAACCTGCACGTGGGCGTCCGCTACCTCGAGGCGTGGCTGGGCGGCTCCGGAGCCGAACCGATCCACAACCTGATGGAGGATCTCGCGACCTCCGAGATCTCGCGCTCACAGCTCTGGCAATGGCTCAAGTTCGGCGCCACGCTCGACGACGGCCGTCCGGTCACCGCCGGACTCTACGACCGCCTGCTGGCCGATGAACTGGAGCGGATCCGCGCTGACTATGGGCTCGAGCGCTACGATTCCGGGCACTTCAAGGAGGCGGTCGAGCTCTTCATGCGGATGTCGAAGAGTGCCGACTTTGATGAGTTCCTGTCGCTTCCCGCCTACGAACTCCTGCCTTAGTCCATGTCCACCACGCTTGCCGCGCTCAACGCTTCCGACCGCGACGCATTCACCGCGGCGCTCGGCCACCTGTTTGAGCATTCGCCGTGGGTCGCGGAGGAGAGTTGGTCAAAGCGGCCGTTTGCCGATGCGGCGACGCTGCACGCCGCGCTCGGCGTCACGCTGCACGCCGCGCCCCAAGAGAAACAGCTTGCGCTCATCCGGGCGCACCCCGACCTCGCCGGCCGGCTGGCGCAACAGAAGAGGCTGACCACCGAGTCGACCCGCGAACAGACCAGCGCCGGTCTGGACCGGCTGACCGAGGCCGAGTTGGCGGAATTCACACGGCTCAACGCCGCCTACCGGGCGAAATTCGGTTTTCCGTTCGTCATCTGCGCCCGGCTCAACGCCAAGGCGGCCATCCTCGCGGCGATGCAGACCCGGCTGCCGCACACCCCGGCGGCCGAGCACGCCGCTGCCTTGGTCGAGATCGAGAAGATTGCCTGGCTCCGGCTCCAAGACGCCCTGAAAGCCGAGACGGAATGAACAAAATTAACCAAGTCGGAGTGAAATAGGCTTTCTCGGATCAAAAACCATTCTGTTCATTCTGCCAATTCTGTCTAAAGCTCCCTCCCATGCCCGGCAAACTCACCACCCATGTCCTCGATCTCACCACCGGCCGGCCCGCCGTCGGGATGCGCATCGAACTCTGGAACCACGATGGCAAGCATACGTTGCTCAAGGCCGTCACGACAAACCCCGACGGTCGCACCGACGAACCGTTGCTCGCTTCCGCGGCTGTGGTCGCGGGCAGCTACGAGCTGGTGTTCTTCGTGAAGGATTACTTCGTTGCCCACCTGGAAGACAGTCCCTTCCTCGACCGGGTGCCGGTCCGCTTTGTGATCGCGGATGCCCGCGCCATCTATCACGTGCCGCTGCTCGTCACCCCCTGGGCCTACAGCACCTACCGCGGAAGCTGATTGCATGGCCGATGCAGCGCAACAGCTCGTCCGGATGCTCGACGAGCTCGGCCGGGTGACGGACGAGCCGGGCCGGCTGACGCGCACGTTCCTGTCGCCGGCGATGCGGCGCGCCAACAAGCTGGTCGGTTCCTGGATGCGCGAGGTGGGCTTGAAGGTGCACGAGGACACTGTGGGCAATCTCATCGGGCGGCTGGCGTCCAAGCGCCGCAAGGCCAGGACCCTTGTGCTCGGCTCGCACCTCGACACGGTGTGCGACGCCGGAAAATACGACGGTCCGTTGGGGGTGCTGCTGCCGATCGTGGCGCTCGCGGAGCTGAAGCGCCGCGGCGTGGACTTGCCGTTCCATGTTGAGGTGCTGGGCTTTGCCGAGGAGGAGGGGGTTCGCTTCGCCAGCGCCTATCTCGGCTCCGAGGGCTATACCGGCCGGTTGAAGGCAAGCGCGCTCAACCTGCGCGATGCCGGCGGGGTCACGGTGCGACAGGTTTTGGAGAGATTCAACGGAGGCAGGTTCAGGCTGCCGAAAGCGATCCACCGACCTAGTAATCTATTAGGCTACGTGGAGGTGCATATCGAGCAGGGACCGGTGCTGGAGGTGCGGAGATTGGCGGTGGGTGTCGTCTCGGCCATCGCGGGCCAAAGCCGCTTCAAGTTGACCTGGACGGGTGAAGCTGGTCACGCCGGCACCACGCCGATGGCCCTGCGCCGCGACGCACTCGCCGGGGCGGCCGAGTTTGCCCTCGGCGTTGAGTCCATCGCGCGCCGCACGCCGGGACTGGTGGCCACCGTCGGCTCGCTCACGGTTTCGCCCGGCGCGGCGAATGTCATACCCGGCGCGGCGGTGCACACCTTGGATGTGCGCCATGCCGACGACCGCGCGCGCCGCCGGGCGCTCATGGCCATTGGTCGGCTTGCGACCAGGATCGCGTCTCGACGGAAACTCACCCGTGCTTGGCAGCGCACGCAGGAGAACGGCGCCGTGATCTGCTCGCCGCCGCTCACGGCGCAGCTGGCGCGCAGCGTGCAAGCGGTGCAGGGCAAATCCATCTCTGTCGTCAGCGGTGCGGGACACGATGGCGTCGTGATGTCGGCGCTGACTCCGGTAGCCATGTTGTTCGTGCGCTGCCGCGCAGGTCTCAGCCATCATCCCGATGAATACGCGTCGCCCAAGGACCTGGCGATGGCGCGGCGGGTGGTGATCGACTTTCTGGAGCGACTGGCCGGGGTCCATCACGGATGAAGAGTCGCTCGAAAAACGTCCTCGTGCCGCCCGAGCCCGAGCACCTTGATCTCGTCGTGCGCGGCGGCCGCATCGTGACACCTGACGGGATTCTCGAGGCCGAGCTGGGCGTCCAGCACGGCACGATCGTAAGGATTGCGCCGCAGATCACCGATCCGACCCACGCCACGCTCGAGGCTGATGGGCGTTATGTGTTTCCGGGCATCATCGATGCCCACGTACACTTCAACGAACCCGGCCGGGCGGAGTGGGAGGGGCTGGCGCACGGCTCGCTGGCGCTCGCAGCCGGCGGTGGCACCTGCTTCTTTGACATGCCGCTGAATTCGGAGCCGCCGGTGCTGGACGCGGCGGGTTTGCGGGAGAAGCGTGCCCTGGCCGAGCAGCAATCCTGCACCGACTTCGCACTTTGGGGCGGTCTCGTTCCGGGGAACCTGGACCGGCTCGCGGGCCTGCGCGACGCGGGCGCGATCGGCTTGAAGGCGTTCATGTGCGACAGCGGCATCGACAGCTTTCCGCGGACGGATGCGGCCACCCTCCATGCCGGCATGAAGCGAGCCGCCAAGCTCGGGATGCTGGTCGCCGTCCACGCCGAGGATGAGGCGCTTGCGGCGAAATTCACTACGGCCCAGAAGGCGAAGGGCAAACACGATGCTCGCGCCTTTCTGGCCTCGCGGCCGGTAGAAGTGGAGTTGACGGCCATTCGCCAGGCCTTGGAGATGGCCGGCGAGACCGGCTGTGCGCTGCATATTGTGCACGTAAGCAGTCCCGAAGGCATCGCGCTCATCACCGAGGCGCGGGCCAACCGGGTCGATGTGACCGCGGAGACGTGTTCGCACTATCTGCTGCTCAACGACAAGGATGTGGTGAAACTCGGTGCGCCGGCCAAGTGCGCGCCGCCGCTGCGCGACGAGCAGAGCCGCAAGGCGCTCTGGCGGGAGTTGCGCGCGGGGCACATTCAGACCGTCGGCTCCGACCATTCGCCCGCGCCGCCGGAGATGAAGACCGCGAAGGATTTCTTCGCCATTTGGGGCGGCATCGCGGGGGTGCAGCATGGATTCCAGTTGTTGCTGAATGAATGCGCCACGACCGCGGAAAATGACCTGCCGTTGCTCGCGGCGGTGCTGGCCCGCAACGTCGCCCGCCGGTTCCGACTCGAGGGCCGCAAGGGTCTGCTCGCCGAGGGGCACGATGCGGATTTCTCACTCGTGGAATTTGGCCCCGACCACACGATCGAGGCGGACGAGCTCTGGACGCGCCACCGGATCAGCCCCTATGTCGGACGGACCACCCAGGCGCGTGTGACGCACACCTACGTCCGCGGCTGCCCGGTGTGGGCCGACGGCGGGGTTGCATCCGGCGCACCGAAAGGTCATTTTCTACGACCAACAGCGCGATCATGAATTAGCCACGCTCCGAATCTCCATCAGTTTTGCCCACTGCGGGCTCCACGTAAAACAATCCACCGACCATGCCCGACCTTTTCGGCCACACCCGCGCCCGCATCGCCGCCCGCCACGCCCTCATCACGCCGGACAACCACGTCAGCAGTGCCGTGCCGGGTATCACGGGTGCGACCAGTGTCATCCTGATCAATGACGCGCTGGGGGCGAAGTTCGCCCAGTTGTTGGTAACATTTGCCGCCGGCGGCGCGGCGACGATGCCGGCGGGCGAACAGCAGACATTCGGCTACGTGATGGCCGGTGGTGGTTCCCTGACGGTGGGGCCGACCCGCGCCAAGGTCGGCCCGGGTGGATATTTCTATGTCCCGGCCGGCCAACCATGGAGTCTCGCGCCCAAGGCCGGCACCCAGCTCACGCTTTTCCAGAAGAAGTACGCGCCGCTCGCCGGGACGGCTGCACCGACGGCCATCATCGGCGACGCGGCGAAGGTTAAGGGCACGCCCTTTCTCGGCGACCCGGCCGCGAACCTCCAGGTGTTGCTGCCCGACGAGCCGGCCTTCGACCTGGCGATCAACATCTTTGCCTACCAGCCCGGCGGCCACCTGCCGTTTGTCGAGGTACACGTCATGGAGCACGGGCTCATCATGCTCGACGGCGCGGGCGTCTACCGGTTGGAGGATTCCTGGTATCCGGTGCAGGCGGGCGACGCCATCTGGATGGCGCCGTATTGCGCGCAATGGTTTGTCGCCATGGGCAAGGTTTCGGCGAGTTATCTCTACTACAAGGATGTCAACCGTCCGGCCATCTGACCCGTCGGCGCCCGCCAGTTTCGAGATCATCGTCAATGGTCGGGTGGTCACGGCGGCAGGCGTGGCGCCGAACACCACGCTGCTGGCCTGGCTGCGGGCCAACGGGCTGACCGGCAGCAAGGAAGGCTGCGCCGAGGGTGACTGCGGCGCGTGCAGCGTGGCGCTCGTGGACCGCGACGCCGCGGGCCGGCCCGCCTACCGCGCCTTCAACAGCTGCATCGCGCTGCTGCCGATGTTCGCCGGCCGGGAGATCGTGACGGTCGAGGGCCTGGCGCGTTGCGGGACCGACCACCAACAGCTGCACCCGGTGCAGGCCGCGATGGTCGAGCACTACGGCTCGCAATGCGGCTACTGCACGCCCG
>CAZZDB010000029.1:0-25648 GCA_964652485.1 uncultured Oleiharenicola sp. | reverse complement strand
CTTCAGCCGGGGGCGTTCCTTAGGCTTGAGGCGGGAAGGCGCGGCGTTCGCGACCAACTCATTGAGCTTGGCCAGTTCGGCAGCGGTCAGCCGGTTCAGGCCGGTCGTCTGGCATTCGGCCTCGGTGCGGCGGCTGACAAACGTGCCGGACAGGACCATGCCCCCGGCCAGCCGCAGCTCCTCCGCTTCCGCAGCGACGAACCGGTCGAGAGCGGCTTGCTCCGCCGGCGAGAGCCCCGTCAGGCCTGCTGCCGTCTGTTGGTCGGCCGACAGGGTCGAGGTAAAGCCTCCATCGGCGGCGCGCAACAGGGAGGTCGCCAGCAGCAGGCCGCCCGCAACTGCGGCACGCAGGGCGGTGGATAGCGCTCGGCGAGGAAAGGGCATGGGGATTCCGACCCTGCCTGAACCGGCCGGTTCCAGCCGTCAAGCCCGGGAATGGCACAGTGCCCGGATGGAACATGGAACGAACAAAGCGGAAGAGGGTCATTTGGCCTGTGGGACGAAGCTTCGGCCTCTTGCATTTTCAGGCACCCGCAATAATCTCAAGAACAACACCAGTTTCACCATGAATCCAAAAGCAACCACCATACTCTCGCTAGCGATCACCCTGCTCTGCACCGGGTGCGTGGGCACCGGCCCCAACACCCAGAACGGGGCGGTGGCTGGCGGCCTGCTGGGCGCCATCGCCGGCGGCATCATCGGCAATAATTCCGGCAGCCACAACGGGGCCAGTGGCGCCCTGATCGGGGCGGCCGCCGGTGCGATTGCTGGTGGCACCCTCGGCAACGCGCAGGACCATGCGCGCGGTACGATTTACGGCTCCCAACAGGAGGCGACCACCCAGGTCCAGATGGAGAGCCCCCCGCCGCCCCCGCCGCCCCGGCCGCGGGAAGTCATCGTCGAGCGCAGCTCGCGCGAAGCGGTGTGGATTCCGGGTCACTGGGAATTTGACGGTCGCGGCTACTATTGGGTGGACGGCTTTTGGCAGGTCCCGCCGCCGCGTTATCACACCTATGTCCCGCCGCACTGGGAGCGGCGCGGCTCGGTACAAGTCTACATCCGGGGATATTGGCGCCTGTAGGTGCTCTCCCGCGGCTACTTTCGCCCGGGCTGGGTTCGGACCCGGCTCCGGGGGTGCAGCCGCGCAAGGCGTGCGGTCCGCGTGATCAGAGCGTGGCAAGCACGGCCCGCAGCGTGACCGGGAATATCGGCTTGGGGAGCAGGTATTCCACCTTCAGCTGGCGGTAGGCGAAGCTCACGGCCGGGCTCAACTCGGAACTGAAAACAATGATCTTGCCGGGGAACGACTGGGCGCGCAGATGCGTGACCAGGTCGAGGCCGTTCATGTTGGGCATGTGATGATCGGTGATCAGAAGGTCGTAGCCGGTCGGATCCGCCGTGATCTTTTCCAAGGCTTGCAGGCCGTCGACCACGCATTCCACGGTATGCCCCTCCTTGGTCAGCACGATGCTCAGCAAATCGCGCAGCTGGCGCACATCCTCGGCGTAGAGAATACGCAACGTCCGCTTGGCCGGAACGGGCGTTGGTGACGGGGAGGCGGGCGAGGTCATTGCTTGATGGGTATCATTCACTAGCATTCCTGACGCCGTTTGCCGAGGAATGTTCTGTGAAAAAGTGGCAAATCCCGCTGTCGCTGAACCGCGAGGCAGCAGGGCGCGAGGCAGGCGGTCTCCCTATGGTGCGGGCTGGTCGAGGCCGCGGCGGGCCAGCAGCGGCCTGATGTCCGGTTCCCCGCCTGTGAAGTTCCGGAAGAGATTCATCGCTTCGTCGCTGCCGCCGCGGGAGAGCAGCATGGTGCGGAAACGGTCGCCGTTGGCCCGGGTGAGGCCGCCGTGGGTCTTGATCCAGTCAACCGTGTCGGCATCGAGCACCTCGCTCCAGAAGTAGGAATAGTATCCGGCCGAGTAGCCGCCCATCGAATGCGAGAAATACGTGCTGCGGTAGCGGGGGGGCACCGGGGCGAAGTCCACGCCGGCCTTCTTCAAGGCGGCGGTCTCGAAGGCCACCACGCCGTCGGCGCCGGGGACGTCGGCGGGGGCCAGCTGGTGCCACGCCTGGTCGATGACATTGGCCGCGACGAGCTCGGTGGTCATGTAGCCCTGGTTGAACTTCGCGGCGGCCGCGACCTTGTCGAGCAGCTCCACCGGGAGCGGGGCGCCGGTCTGGTAGTGCCGGGCGTAGTGCGCGAGCACCTCGGGCCAGTCACGCCACATCTCGTTCACCTGCGACGGATACTCGACGAAATCGCGCGGCACGGCGGTGCCGGCAAAGCGCGGGTACTTCACGTTGGAGAACATGCCGTGAAGGGCGTGGCCGAACTCGTGGAAGCAGGTCCTCACCTCGTCCAGGGTCAGCAGGGTCGGTTCGCCGGCGGGCGGCTTCGGGATGTTGAGGTGGTTGGCGACGACGGGCTTGTCGCCGGTCAGGCCGTTCTGCGACACGTAGGCGTTCATCCAGGCGCCGCCGCGCTTGTTCGGGCGGGCGTAGTAGTCGCCGAGGAAAAGGGCGAGCGGGGTGCCGTCCTCGTTGAACACTTCGAAGACGAGCATGTCGGGGCTGTAGCCGTGCAGGTCGGTGCGCTCCTTGAAAGTGATGCCATAGAGCTTGGTCGCGGCGTAAAACACCACGTCCACCAGCACGCGGCGGAGCTCGAAGTACGGCTTGAGCTGGGATTCGTCGAAGGCATAGCGCTCCTTCCGGACCTTCTCGGCGTAGAAATCCCAGTCCCAGGCGGCGATCTGGAATCCGCCCTTCTCGGCCTCGACGATGGCCTGCATGGCGGCGGCCTCCCTGCGGGCGTTGGCGACTGCGGGCGGGGCGAGCTGGGCGAGCAGTTTGTTCACCACCTCGACCGAACCCGCGGTCTGCTCGTCCAGCTGAAAGGCGGCGTGGGTGGGATAGCCGAGGAGGTTGGCGCGTTCCGCCCGAAGCCGGGCGATCTTGGCGACCGTCTCGCGAGCGTCGAACTCGCCGCCGCGGCTGCCGCGGGCCAGCGAGGCTTCCATGATCCGTTGGCGCAGCGCCCGGTTGGTGAGCGCTTCGAGCGGCGCCTGCCCGGTGGTGTTCTGGAGGCGGATGAGGAACTTGCCGTCATGTCCCGCGGCCTTGGCGGCGGTGGCCATGGCGGTGATCTGGGCATCGGTCAGCCCGGCGAGCTCCTCGCGGGTGTCGACGAGGACGGCGGAGGCGGCGACTTCCTTCAGCACGCCCTGGGAGAACCTGGTCGAGAGGACGGCGAGCTCGGCGTTGAGAGCTTTGAGCTTGTTCTTGTCGCTCTCGTTCAGCCGGGCGCCGGCGCGGACGAAATCCTTGTAGTAGCGCCACAGGACACGCTTCGACTCGGCATCCAGGCCGAGCGTGTCGCGGGTGTCATAGAGCTGCTGCACCCGGGCGAACAAGGCGGAATTCAGCCGGATGGCGTCCCGGTGCGCGGCGAGTTTCGGCGACAGCTCGGCCTCCAGCGTCTGCAGGGTGGGGTTGGTGAGCGAGGCGGTGAGAATGCCGAAGGCGGTGCTGGTGCGGTCGAGCAGCGCGCCGGCACGCTCCATGGCGACGATGGTGTTCTCGAACGTGGGTGCAGCGGGATTGTTTGCGATGGCTTCATTTTCCCGGAGGTCCTCGGCCAGGCCCTGTTCGTAGGCAGGGGCGAAGTGCTCATCCTTGATCTGGTCAAAGGGCGGCAGGTGGTAGGGCAGGGTGCTCTCGGTCAGCAGCGGATTGTCCGGCACGGCGGCGGGCGTCTGCGCCACGGCCCGCGGGGTGGCGAGGCAGAGACCGATGAGGGAGAGCGTCACGACGGACGCACGGCACGGAGTCGTCAGGATGGTCATGAGGATGGTGCCCCGCAGCACATCGGGCGTGGTGACTCTTGGCAAGGCTGTGGCGTTCACCCAAAGGAGGGAAGCCGCGTGGCCCGCCCGGCCGGCCGCGGCCGGATCAAAACTCCGCCAGCAACTGCTTCAACTCGGGCAGGACGATCGGCTTGGGGAGGACCATGTCGACCTTCAGTGTCAGATAGATCGCATTCACATCTTCGTCGATTTCCGAACTGTAGATGAAGATCTTTCCACCGAAATTGATCCGGCGGAGCTCCCGCACGACCTCCAGGCCGTTCATTTTCGGCATGTGGTGGTCGCTGACGAAAAGATCGAAGGCCGCCGGGTCCTCCTTGATCCTGGCCAGGGCCGACGCACCGTCGGCGAAGCTCTCCACCGTGTGTCCGTCGCGCCCCAGGGATTGCCGTACGATCTCGCACAACTGCCGCATGTCGTCGACATGCATGACGCGAAGCGCCTTCCGCGGGGAAGGACTGGTTTGGCTCAGGTTGGAAGCCGTATCGCTCATGCAAAAATATGTATGTTGGGAAAATGAGGAATTGCACGCCCGGTTTTCAGGGTACCTCCCCATTTTGCGAGCCGTCCTGCGGATGTTTCTTTCCTTCTTGATTTTGGGTCGGCTGGCCCGGCGTGGCGTGTATGACGCCTGGCCAGTGCGGTTCAGTGGCCGGTTTCGGCGCGAACACGCTGCAGACGTTCGCGCAGCCCGGGGAAAGCCGGAGCGAGTCGCAGCGTCTCCTCCCACTCGGTCGCCGCCTCGGCGGGGCGCCCGGCCAGGTAGAGCACGTAACCTAGCGCCGCATGGACGCCTGCGTCGTCCGGCCGGAGTTGCACGGCCCGTTGGTAGTGCGGCACCGCGTCGGCAAAGCGGCCGCGGCGCGCGAGCGCCTCGGCCCAGGCACTCTCGACCACGGGGTCGTCCCGCAGGGACTCGCGCGCGAGTGCAAACGCCGCGTCGGCTTCGGCCGGCCGGGTCAGTTGTTCCGCCGCGCGGGCCAGACCGAGCTGGGCGACGCCCAGCTTCGGATCGCTGGCGACCGCGGCGCGGAACTGTTCCAGCGCCTCGCGGGTCTCCCCTCGTTTCACCAGGATCAGGCCGATCTCCGTATGCGCCCCGGCGTGGTCCGGCTGCAGTTTCAGCACGGTGCGGTACCGGGCCAGTGCCTCGTCGAGGCGGTCGAGTCCGACGAGCGTCAGGCCCAGTTCGAAATTGGCATCGACATCGTCCGGAGCGGAGGCGAGCGCTGCGGTGAAATAGGTGAGCGCGTTCGCCGGGTGGCCGCGGCGGGACTCCGCAATCGCGACCCGCAGGTTCGTCGCCCGGAGGTCCGCGCGTTGGCGCACCGCCGCGATCATGTGCGGCAGGGCCAGGTCCGGGTGCCGCGTGCGCAACAGTGTCCGGCCGAGACGGTATTCGCTCGCCGCGTCTTCCGGGTCCAGCTGGAGCGCCGTACGATAGCACGTGATGGCCTCCTCGAGACGGCCCTGTTTCTCGCGCACCCGGCCAAGGCCGAAGAGGGCCAGACGGTTCCGCGGATTGAGCCGTAGCGACCGCTCGCAATGCGCGGCCGCCTCGTCGTTCCGGTTGTCGCCCTCGAGGGTGTAACCGAGGAAGGCCTCGGCGGGGTCGTTGTCGCCGGTCACGGCGATGGCATGGGTGAACAGCGACACCGTATCGCGCCAGACCGCCTCCTGGTCCCAGGTGCGCGCCACGCAACCGAGGAGCAGGAGGGCGCCGGCCACTGCTGCCACGATGGGTCTTGACCGGAGTGGCGGCCAGTCCCCCAAGGTCCACAACGCCGCAAGCTCCAGCCCCAGGACGGGCAGGTAGGTGTAACGGTCAGCCATGGCCTGGAAGCCGACCTGCACGAGGCCGATCGCAGGCAGCAGCATGACGAGAAACCACATCCAGCCCACCAGCAGCCAGGGTCGGCGCAACCGCTGCCACCAGGCCGCCACCGTGAGGACAATCGCGAATAGCGCCGCCCCGGCGACCGCCGGCACCGGCCAGTGCCCCGGGTGCGGATAACAGACGGCGAGATTGAAGGGCCAGAGGAACTTTCCGGTGTAGCGCACTACGGAAACCAAGGCGTTGCCGATCCGGGCGTCGGGCGGGATGTCCAGGACGAACGCGCCCGCTTGCCGCTGCAGCGCCACCGTGAGGACCGCCGCCGCCGCCGCCAGCGCGATGAAGGGAAGCTTTTCGACGATGAGACTGCGCCACGCCGGCAGCGCGCCGGCCCCGACCCCGACCCGCCGCAGCGGCCAGAAATCAAGCAGCAGCAGGACGGCCGGCAGCGACACGAGCATCGGCTTGCACATCAGGCCCAGCGCAAACAGGCCCAGCGTGAGCAGGTAGGGGCCGGCCGCGGGCTGTCGCTCACGCCGCCGTTCCGCGTACGCGGCGTAGGCCCACAACGTCAGCAGGAAAAAGCAGCCGCTCATCACGTCCTTGCGCTCAGTGATCCACACGACCGACTCCACGCGGAGGGGATGCCACGCAAACAACGCCGCGGCGAACGCGCTGGTCCAGAAGGCGCCCGTCAGCCGCCGGAGCACCTGAAATGCCAGCACGGCGTTGAGCGCGTGCCACAGCACGCTGGTCAGGTGGTGACCGGTGGCACTCGCGCCATAGAGCTGCCAGTCGAGCATGTGAGAGAGCCACGTCAGCGGGTGCCAGTAGTCGGTTTTTGCGGTGAACGCCCAGACCAGGCTGTCGCGGGCCAGCCCCGCCTGCACCATGGCGTTGTCCGTCACGTAGGAAGGGTCGTCGTAGTTCGTGAACCCATAGTCGAGCGCCCGTCCGAACAGCAGCATCGTGCCGGCGAACAACGCGACGCTCACCGCCCACGCGTGCAGCGCCGTTGGCTTGGACTCGGGGGGAGAGGACACGATATTTTCCTGCCCGCTGGCTCTCCGCTTGGCAAGTGCGGCCGGGGCTGTTCAACTCCCGGCATGCGCCTACCCCTCCACGCCCTGTTCCTGCTTGCGCCTGCCCTGTTGTTCGCGTCCGCCAGCCGTGATTGGCCGGTCTATCTGGGCGACAAGGCCGCCAGTCACTATTCCGAGCTCAAGCAGATCACGGCGGCCAACGTGACGCAGCTTGAGGTTGCCTGGACCTGGCACGCGGGCGACGCGCGCGGCAGCAGCACGCAGATCCAGTGCAACCCGCTCATCATCGACGGGGTGCTCTATGGCACGACGCCGCAGCTCCGGCTGTTCGCCCTCGACGCCGCCACCGGACGCGAGCTCTGGCGCTTCGAGCCGGCCGAGGCGAACGGGGTCAACCGCGGACTCGCGTTCTGGTCCGAGGGCCCGGACCGCCGCATCCTGTTTGGCACGAGCCATTGGTTGAACGCGGTCGACGCCCGCACGGGCCGGCTGATCGACAGCTTCGGTGACCACGGGCGCGTCGACTTGTCCCAAGACCTCGGGCGCGATGTGACCGGGCTGGCGCTGCAGGCAAACACCCCGGGTGTCATCTACCACAACCTCATTATCATGGGCATGCGCGTTGGTGAGGGTCCGGCGCCCGCCGCGCCCGGCCACATCCGCGCGTATGATGTGCGCACCGGGAAGATGGTCTGGCGGTTCAACACTATCCCGCAGCCGGGCGAGCCCGGCTACGAGACCTGGCCGCCGGACGCCTGGCAGCACGTCGGCGGCGTGAACGTCTGGACCGGCATGACCGTCGACGAGGCGCGCGGCCTCGTGTTCTGCCCCATCGGCTCCGCCACCTTCGATTTCTGGGGCGGCGACCGGCACGGCGACGACCTTTATGCCGACTGCCTTGTCGCACTCGATGCGGCGACGGGCAAGCGTGTCTGGCATTTTCAGTTCACCCACCATGATCTCTGGGACCGCGACCCGCCGGCGCCGCCGAACCTCCTGACCGTGCGCCGCGACGGGCAGGACATTCCCGCCGTGGCGCAGATCACAAAGTCCGGTCACGTGTGGGTCTTCAATCGAGTGACCGGCGCGCCGCTCTTCCCGGTTGAGGACGTGGCAGTGCCGACCTCTGACCTCGCGGGCGAGGTCACGGCGCCCACGCAGCCGCTGCCGGTCAGGCCTGCGCCGTTCGCCCGCCAGGTGTTCACCGCCGCCGAGATCACCGACCGCACGCCGGCCGCGCACCGCGCCGTCCTGGAGCGTTTCGTGCGGCTGCGCGCGCATGCGCCGTTCGCGCCCCCGAGCCGCGAGGGCACGATCATCTTCCCGGGCTTTGACGGCGGCGGCGAGTGGGGCGGGGCGGCGGCCGACCCGTCCGGCATCCTGTATGTGAACGGCAACGAGATGGCATGGGTCCTGAGCATGATCGAGACCAGCGGGAGCACCTCGCCCGGCCAGCAGGTCTTCCTGCAGAATTGCGTGGGTTGTCACGGCGCCGACCGGCGCGGCAACCCCGCCGCCAACATTCCCTCGCTGGTCGACCTGAAGCAGCGGATGACGCGCGAGCAGGCGGTTGAGGTCGTCACCAAAGGCCGCGCCGTGATGCCGCCGTGGGGCTTCCTCAGCGAGGCCCAGCGCGAGGCCGTCGTCGGTTTCCTCCTCGGCGAGTCCGAGACGCCGGAGAGCCGCGGCGGAAAGTCGGAATGGGTCACCTACGTGCCCGATGTCCGCCAGGCCGCACCGCCGCCCTACACGCATACGGGATACAATCGCTGGCTTGATCCCGACGGCTACCCGGCGGTCAAGCCGCCTTGGGGCACGCTGAACGCCATTGATCTCAACACCGGCGAATACCTCTGGCGCGTGCCGCTCGGTGAGTATCCCGAGCTGGTCGCGCGCGGCCTGCCGCCGACCGGCACCGAGAATTACGGCGGTCCGCTCGTCACGTCCGGCGGCCTCATTTTCATCGGCGCGACGAAGGACGAGATGTTCCGAGCTTTCGACCGGAAGACGGGTCGCGAGCTTTGGCGCACCCAACTGCCCGCGGGTGGCTTCGCCAGCCCGGCGACCTACGAGGCCGGCGGACGCCAGTATGTCGTCATTGCCTGCGGTGGCGGCAAGATGGGCCGGCCCAGCGGCGATGCCTATGTCGCGTTCGCCCTCCCCAAACCATGAGTCCGCCGCGGCTCAGGCCGCGGCGGGAGCGTGCTTGGGCGCGCGCCGGAAGAGGCGCGCCACCGCGGGCTTGAGCCCGAGGTGGTAGAGGGCGAGCAGCACGAGCATGCCCGCCAGCGCGTAGGCCAGTCCCTCGAGCGTCGTCGGCACGGCCGGCTTGAACACCCCCCAGGTTGCGCGCGCGATGGGCAGGTCGAGCCGGGCGACAAAAACAAAGGGTCGCGACCAGATCGTGGCGTGTTGGAGCGCCACCTGCGCCGCCGTGAGATCGGCCACGCGCGTGACGGTTCCGGTCATCACCCCGCCGAGCTTGGCGACCGCGGGTTCGGCGTTGGCCGTCGTCCGGGCGATGAAGGCGTCCAGGGTCAGCCCCGATTGCGCGGCCGTGTCCTGGAATTGCTGTAACTGCCGCCGTGCCTCGTCGAGATGGCCGCCGAGGCGCTGGAGATATTGCTGCATGAACTCCGGGACCTGGGAAAACAGCACCGCGCCGAGCACGCACAGGGCACGGTCGAGAAGACCGTCCCCCGCGCCCAGCAGTTTCCGGCCAGGATTCATGGTGCCGTCACAGGCCGACTTCCTGCCGGACGAATTTCACCGCCGGGCTGCCGACGGAGAGGACCAGGTCGTGGTATTGTTTCAGGTCGAACGCCGCGCCCAGCTTCTTCTCGGCGGCGGCGCGCATGTCGTCGTGCTCGAAGGCCCCGACGAGGTAGGTGGCGAGCTGGGTGTACGAGAGCTGCGCACGCTGCCACTTGGCGACGGCCTCGCCCTCCTCCTGGAAGCCCCGCTGCATCATCAGCTCGAGCCCCTGTTCCTTGGTCATGCCCGCCATGTGGATTTTCTGGTCGAGGATGGCGTTGCAGAGGACGCGCAGGCGCATCTTGAGCTGCTGCATGCGGGTCTCGGGCCCGCCGAAGCCGGCCTCGGCCATCACGCGCTCGGTGTAGACCGCCCAGCCCTCGATGAAGCTGCCGCTCTGGAAAATGGCGCGCACCAGCGTCGGCGCCTTGAATTGGTTGGAATGGGCAAGCTGGAGATAGTGGCCGGGCATCGCCTCGTGCACGAGGAGGTCGCGCATCATGAAATTGTTGTATTCGCGGAAGAATGAGACCGTGCGCGACTCCGGCCAGTCGCCGGGTGTCGGCTCGAGGGCGACGAAGGTCTCGCCGTTCGGCTCGAGCGCGCCGGGCGAATCACAATAGGCGATGCCGCGGCCACGCTTGAATTCGGGTGTGACGATCAGCTTCACCGGGGTGTCGGGCACGGTGACGATCTGGTGCGAGCGCACGAAGTCCGTCGCGAGCTGCAGCGTCTGCGTGCCGTAGGCGACGACAGTGGAGTTGTCCGGATGCTCCTGCGCGAGGTGGTCGAGCACGGCCTTGATCACGGTGCGCTGGCCGGCCTTCGCGGCGTCGGCGGTGGGGAAATATTTCTTGTACAGGGGCAGAGCCGTCGCGTAGAGCGCCGCAGTGGTGGAGTCCATTTCCCGCTCGGCCCGGGCGAGTATTTCCTCGGGGGTCAGGTCGGAGTTCAGGGTGTAGCGCAGGCACTTGCGGTAGAGGTCGGCGCCGATGCGGAAGTCGCCCTCGGAACGCGGCAGGAGATCCTTTTCCAGCCATTGCTTGTAGTCGGTGAGGGCGGCCGCCGCCTTTTCCTGCAGGGGAGCCAGCTCGGCGCGCATGCCCGGTGCCTGTTTCAGGAGGTCTTCGAGTCCGTCGCGCACGAGGCCGATCGCGCCGTTCACCTGCTTGATGGCGGTCTGGGTGTAGATCTCGGGTGGATTGCGCAGATTGGCCTTGGCCTGGGCGATGACCGAGGGGATGGCCATGAGGCGCATCGCCGCGTCGCGCAGCCGGTCGGCGGCGGGCGCGAAATCGCGCGCGGTCAGCAGGTAGATTGAATTCGCGAGGCTGGTATTGTAGGACAGCGGGTCCCAGTCCTGCGCCTTCAACTCAGTGAGGGTGAAGACCTGGGCTTCCAGATTCAGCTGGAGAATCTGCGCGTCGACCCGGTTCGGGCCGGTCAGCCGGGCGGCGTCGATCCCCGCGAGAACCGCGAGGTGCCGGTGCATGGTGTCGACCTGGCCTTGGATGCCGGCGGGGCTGTAGTCGGTCAGCAGGCCGTCGAACCGGTGGTCGCCGAGGCTGGTGGCGGTTTCGGGGTTGAGGCGGAGATAATCGTCGAGGCAGGCCTTGGCGGCGGATTCGAACGCCGTGTCGGCGGCGGTTCTGGCCGGGGCGGCGCGGAGGCCGGCGGCGCAGAGGAACAGGGTGAGCAGAAGGCGGGGAATCTTCATTTGGCCGCAATCTGGCAGCGGCACCGCCCGGCTCAAGCCCCGAACCAGTCGATGGTGTCAACGGCGGCTTGACCCGTTGCGTGGGTCGGCTTGATTGCCCGAACCCGCCGCCCCCATCATGAAGAAATACCCCGCTGTCTTGTCCTGCCTCGCGCTGGTCGCGCTCGCCCCTCTCACGCTGGCCCAGACGGCCGCCCCGGCGGCTCCGTCCGCCACGGCCACCCCGCCGCCCGCCGCTTCTCCGGTTGAACCTCCCGTCCGGGTCGATGCCTCGTCGCCGAGCCCGAAGAAGGACAACGGCACCTTCCTTAAGCGCCACGAGTCGTTTTTGGAACGCGGGAAGGCCGGCCCGGTCGGTCTGCTGTTCCTCGGCGACTCGATCACCGAGGGGTGGAAGAAGGCGCCGCACATCTGGAAAGCGTATTACGACGAATACCAGCCGGCCAACTTTGGCATCGGCGGCGACCTGACCCAGCACGTCATCTGGCGCATCGAGAACGGCGAGCTCGATGGGATCCATCCCAAGGTCACCGTGCTGATGATCGGCACGAACAACACGGGCGGCTACACCGCCGAAGAGATCATCGCCGCGGACAAGAGGATCGTGGAGCTCATCCGCGCCAAAATCCCCGAGACCAAGGTGCTGTTGCTGGCGGTCTTTCCCCGCGGGGCGTGGAAGGGCCGCAGCGGCACGGTCGCCACCGCCGAGCATTTTATGAGCATCATCAACGAGGTGAACGCCGGGCTGGCGAAGCTCGATGACGGGGTGAATGTCCGGTTTCTCGACATCAACGAAAAGTTCCTCGGCCAGGACGGAAAGATTCCCAAGGCCATCATGCCCGACCAGCTCCACCCGAGCGCGGCCGGCTACCAGCTTTGGGCGGACGCGATGCGCCCGCTGCTCACCGAAATGATGCGTTAGGCCGACGGACCCAAGCCCGGGAAAGCAAAAGGCCGCCCGTGGGCGGCCTTGGGGCGGGGCAGGGCGGAGCGGTTCAGTTCGTGATGTCGAACGTGGTGCTCTGCTCGCGGATCGGCAGGTAGGCCTTGTACCATTCCTTCTGCGCCGGGCTGTCCGTATAGGCCTTGAAGGCGGCCTCGTCGGCGAATTCCATCACGAACACGTGGGTCTTGTTGAGCTTCGCACCCGGTGCGTTCTGGACCTTGATGGACTTGGTCCAGACATGCGTGAGGCCGGGGTAGGCGGCGGGCAGGGCCTGCACGCCGTCGAGCGCGGCCTGGATTTGCGCGGGCGTGGCGTCAGCCTTCCATGCGACAGTCACGACGTGGATGACGGATTTGGGCGCGGTCTCGGCGGAGGCGACACTGGCGCCGAGCGTGAGCAGGCCTAGGGTGAGGAAAGCGAGCAGGTGTTTTTTCATCGGAGTTATCCTTTTGTTTTTTGGGAGAGCGTAGTCAGAGCAGGAAGTATTTCTGTTTCCAACCCAGAAGGGACTTGGCGCGCTGGTTGGCGAGCAGGCCCTGGCGGCCGGTGAGCGGGGTCTTGAACTCCTTCACCCCGGGCAGGAACTGCTTGATCAGCTCGGCCGACGGACGGTCGGAGGAGGTGTCGTCGGCCGAGAGGATGACGGGGTGGCAGCCGAGGCCGTCCCGTTCGATGCCGAGGCGGCACGCGATGGCGACGTCGCGCGAATCGATGTACGACCACAAGTTGCGCAGGCGTTTCTCCGGCTGCGGAAAGGTCGCGCGGACCGGTGCGTGGTCCTCGGGACAGAGGATGTTGCCGAGGCGCAGGGAGATGATCTGCATGCCGGTGCGCCGGTGGAAACAGTCCGCGGTTACCTCGTTGACCACCTTGGAGAGGCCGTAGCTGTCCTCGGGGAGCTGCGGGTGGGCCTCGTCGACCGGCAGGTACTTCGGTTCGAAAAATTCCGTGGCGAAACAGAGGCCGTAGGAGGACTCGCTGGAGGCGAGCACGACCTTGCGGATGTTGAGCACGGCGCAGGCCTCGAGGACATTGTAGGTGCTGAGCGTGTTGACGCGGAAGATCTCGTCGTTCGGCGCCAGGTGGGCGCGGGGGATCGCCGCCATGTGGATGACCCCGTCGTAGGGCCGGCGGTCGCCGGTGCCGAACGGCGAGAAAACCGTGACCACCTGTCCGAGCTGTGTCAGGTCGGCGGTGATGGTCCGGCACAGTTCAACCTTCGGCGGTCGCGAATCGACGTTGATGACTTCGTAGCCTTCCTCGACGAGGCGCTGCACGATCCAGTGGCCGGCCTTGCCGCTGCCGCCGGTGACGATGATCCGTTTGGTGGGCATGGGGAGGATGTTTCCGGGCAAGCGTGTGAGTGTCGAACCGATAGGGTCGCGGGTCAGCGGTCGAGCAGCGCCATCATCCGTTCGGGGTAGCGCGTGCCCGCCACGGCCGCAACCGGAAACACCGCGCTGATCTCGGCCGCCTCGGCGGGGGTCAGCTTCACAGCGAGAGCGCCGAGGTTTTCCTCGAGGTTGCGGATGCGCCGCGTGCCAGGGATGGGAATGATGTCCGGACCCTGGGCCAGCACCCAGGCCAGGGCCAGCTGGGCCGGCGTGCAGCCCCGCCGGGCGGCGAGTTCGCCGATGCGCTGCACCAGCGCGAGGTTGCGGGCAAAATTACCGCCCTGGAAACGCGGTTGCGTGCGCCGCTGGTCGTCGGGTGCGAAATCGTCGAAGCGCTTGATCTGTCCCGTGAGAAAACCGCGCCCCAGCGGACTGTAGGGCACGAACCCGATGCCCAATTCGCGGCACGCGGCGAGCGGGCCGGACTCCGGATCGCGGGTCCAGAGGGAATACTCGCTCTGCAGTGCCGTGATCGCATGGACCGCATGGGCGCGGTGGAGGCTGGCCGGCGCGGCCTCGGACAGGCCCAGATACCTGACCTTGCCGGCGTGGACGAGCCCCGCCATCGCCCCGACGGTCTCCTCGATTGGCGTATCGGGGGCTATCCGGTGAAGGTAGAGCAGGTCGATGGTGTCGGTGCCCAGCCGGCGCAGGCAGGCGTCGCACGCCGCGCGCACATAGTCGGGCTTGCCGTTGACCACGCGCGCCTGCGGGTTGGCGGGGTCGCGCACGAAGCCGAACTTCGTGGCGAGAAACACCTCGCGCCGGCGCGTCTTCAGCACCTGGGCGAGCAGTTCCTCGTTGTGGCCGCTGCCATACATGTCGGCCGTGTCGAGAAACGTGACGCCGCGGTCCAGCGCGTGATTGAGCGTGGCCAGCGATTCCGTCTCGTCGCGCGGGCCGTAGAATTCCGACATGCCCATGCAGCCGAGGCCGAGGGCGGATACACGGGGGCCGTTCTTCCCGAGGGTGCGTTGCTCCATGATCGCTTGAACGTAGCCAGCCGGCGGTGAAAGTAAACAGGTTGTCGGGTCGCACTATTGCGCAATGGGGGCGGAGTTGACCCCGGCGGGGATTTGCGCCAGCGGATGGGCTCACATGGCCCGAAGCGTCATCCTTCAGAGCACGCCGCGGTGCGAGCGTTGCCGGCTCGCGCCCCGGTGGTGCATCTGCGCAGAATGGCGGACGATCGCCAGCCCGCTGCAGGTGGACGTGCTCATCCACCGCCGCGAATACTGGCGGCCGACGAGCACGGGCCTCCTGATCAACCGGCTGATGCCGGCGTCGCGCGGCCACGTTTTCGAGCGCGAAGCCCCGCCGCGGCGCGAGGCGATCGTGAACCCCGATCGCGAATTCTGGATCCTGCATCCCCGCGGCGAGCCGATGCCGGCGGGGACCGGGCCGTCCGGGGTGCAGGTGCTGCTGCTCGACGGAAGCTGGCGCGAGGCGGCCTCCATGCTGCCGGTGGTCGAGAATTGGGGCCGGCGGGTCCGGCTGCCGATGACGGGTCAGAGCCGTTACTGGTTGCGGGCGCATCAGGAGGGCCTGAAATATTCCACCATCGAGGCGCTGTTGTTCGTGCTGGAGGCCATGGGCTTGTCCGCCGAGGCCGCACAGCTTCGCCTGCAGTTCGAGCTGCATGTCTACGCGGGCCTGCGCACGCGCGGCGCCAAGGCGCTGGCGGAGGAGTTCCTCGCCACGTCGCCCGTGCGCGCGGCGTTCCCGGAACTGCTGGCCCGGCTGGACGAGCGCCGGCCGCAGGTCGCAAGCCAGGCCGGACCCGGGACACCCGGAATTTCAGGCTGATTTCTGCGCGAGAGTGCTGCAGGCTGCGCCCCCATGAATCGCGTGCCCCTGATGTTGCTGGCCGGTCTGCTCCTCACCTTCGTCGGTTGTGAACCGGCGCCCCCGGCCGCGCCGGAGCGCGACGAGGCCGCCTACTGGCGGGAGGAATACTTCGGCGCGCTGGCCAAGACGCCCGGTATCGCCTGGCGCTCCAGCGGCCTCGGCATCCGCGTCCTCACCCCGGGCGAGGGCAAAGCTCCGCAGCTGACGGATCATGTCCTCGTCCATTACGTCGGCCGGCTGAAGGACGGCACGGTGTTCGCCGACTCCCACGCAGGCAATGGCAAGCCGTCGGACTTCGTGGTCAACCGCCTCATCGCCGGCTGGGCGGCGGGCATGTCCTCGCTCAAGCCCGGGGGGAAGGCGGAGTTCTACATTCCGCCGCATCTCGGCTACGGCGGCATGCAGAGCGGAAAGATCCCGCCGCACTCCGGTCTGATCTTCGAGGTCGAACTGCTCGCCGTCAATCCGTCGCCTGAAGCCAAGCCCTGAGGCGGGCGCGGCCGAGAAGGGCGACGGGGTCGTGACAGCGGTGATCGCTGGGCCGGTGCGCACGGCGTCGGCCGGCCGGAAGGCGAGGCCGGCGCAGCGAGGTTCCCTACACCGCGGCAGCGACGAAGGGTCTCAAGCTAGGGACGATTGAAGGGAACAGGCCGGGCGCGGCGGGAACCAACGCGCGGCCGGGGATGAAACGGGATTTGACGGGAATGGTTTCCTCGGGTTGTTTGGGGTGTCCGCCGAACGCTTTCCCCGCAGCCTTCAACCCCCCGCTTCCCGATGGCCCACGTCGTCACCAACAAATGCAACGGATGCAAGTTCACCGACTGTGTCGAAGTATGCCCCGTGGCCTGCTTCTATGAACTGGACCACCAGGTCGTGATCCACCCGGATGACTGCATCGACTGCACGGCGTGCGTCGACGTTTGCCCGGTGCAGGCGATCTATTCGGACCAGAACGTCCCGGCGGAGTTCGCCGATAACACCGACTTCAACGCCGCGCAGGCCCGGCTGGTGAAGGACGCCGGCACGCCCGCGATCACGGCGCGGAAGGATCCGCTGCCCACCGCCGAGGCGCGCAAGAAAGCCCTGGGCTTCTGACGCGCGCGGGGCGGGCGGCACGCCCGGACTTGTCATCGCGCCCGCTGCGTGGCATGCGGATGGAATGTCACCCCGTCCCCGGTTTCGCGTCATGCGCGCAATGTGGCGCATTGTTTCAATCTCCGGTCTGCTGACGGCCATGCTGTCGGCCGCGCCGGCGGTGATGCCGCCGGGGGCGGGCAGCGGGCTGCCGGCCACCGCCGAGGCTCTGCGGGCGAACCGATGGCCGGCGCATTGGATCACCCATCCCGCCGCGCCGAAGTCGGACTACGGCGTTTATCTTTTCCGCCGGGTCTTCGACCTGCCGGCCCGGCCCGGCCGCTTCGTCGTGCATGTCACGGGCGACGCGCGCTACCGGCTGTGGGTCAACGGCCGTTCGGTGTGCTACGGTCCGCAGCGTGGTGATCCGATGGCCTGGCCTTACGAAAGCCTCGACCTCGCACCCTGGCTGGAGCCCGGCGCGAACGTGCTTGCGGCCGAGGTGATCGGCTACGGCGACCTTGCGCCCTACGCGAGCATGGGGCAGCGCACGTCCTTCCTCCTGCAGGGCGACACCGCCGCGGAGCAGGCCGTGGACACAGGCGCGGGCTGGAAGGTTTTTCACGCGGCGGGTATCCGGCCCTTCCAGGCCGACCGCGAGAAGCTGCACACCTTTGTCGTCGTCGGCCCCGGCGAACAGCTCGACGCCGGGCAGCACCCTTGGGGCTGGCAGCTGCGCGGCTTTGACGACAGCCGGTGGTCCGTACCGCGCGTGCTCGGCAACGGCCTGCCGCGCGGCTGGGGCACCGACGTGAATTACTGGCTCGTGCCGCGCTCCATCCCCTTGATGGAGGAAACGCCCGAGCGGCTGGCCCTCGTGGTGCGCGCTGTCGGCGTGGACGTGCCGGCCGATTTTGCGGCAGGCCGCGCCGTGCTCACCGTGCCGGCCGGCACGGTGAGCACGGTGCTGCTCGACCAAGGGCACGAGACGAACGCCTTTCCGCAGCTCACTGTCAGCGGTGGTCGCGGGGCGCGCGTGACGCTGCGCTACGCTGAGGCCCTGTTCGACCAGGCGGGGCGCAAGGGGAATCGCGATGCCACCGTGGCCCGCGACATCCTCGGGCTGGGGGATGAATTCTTGCCCGACGGTGGCGGGCACCGGTTGTTCGCCCCGCTCGATTTTCGTACCTTCCGCTACCTGCAACTCGACATCACGACCGGCGCCGAACCACTCGTCATCGAGGACCTGCACGGTGTATTCACCGGCTATCCCTTCAAGGAAAACGCCGCGTTTACGAGCGATGATCCGGAATTATCCCGCATCTGGGCTGTCGGCTGGCGGACGGCCCGCCTCTGTGCGCTCGAGACCTACGTCGATTGCCCCTATTATGAGCAGCTGCAATATATCGGGGACACGCGCATCCAGGGCCTGATCTCGCTCTATGTTTCCGGCGACGACCGGCTGCTGCGCAACGCCATCGAGCTCTTCGACCGCTCGCGCCTGCCCGAGGGACTCACGCAGAGCCGCTATCCGTCATCGAGCCCGCAGATCATCAACACGTTTTCCCTGTTCTGGGTGGACATGCTGCACGATTACTGGCGGCACCGCGCCGACGACGCGTTCTTGCGCGCGCGGCTGACCGGCCTGCAGTCCGCGCTTGCCTGGTTCGAGGCCCGGCTCGACCCGTCGACCGGCCTGCTCGGGCCGCTGCCTTACTGGACGTTCGTCGACTGGGCCGACCAATGGCCTTGGAACGACGCGGTGGGCATCGGCGGTGAGCCGCCGGGCGCGCATACCGGGGGCTCCAGCGTCGTGACGCTCCAATACGCGGGTACGCTCCGGCGCGCCGCCGAACTCTGCCGGGCTCTCGGACGCTCCGACCTTGCCGGACACTACGAGGAGATCGCCGCCGGACTGTGCGCCGCCGTGAACCGCCACTGCTGGGACGAGGGCCGCCGTTGCTACGCCGACACGCCGGCCCGCAAATCGTTCAGCCAGCACGCCAACGTCATGGCTGTGCTCGCCGGGGCGGTCACCGGCGAAGCCGCGCGTGATCTCATCCAGCGCACGGCGGACGACACGTCGCTCATCCAGGCCACGACCTATTTCCGGTTCTACCTGCTCCGCGCCATGAAGGCGGCGGGACTGGGCGACCAATACCTCGCGCGCCTCGGCCCGTGGCGTGAGATGCTCAAGCTCGGCCTCACCACCTTTGCGGAGAAGCCCGACCCCACCCGATCCGACTGCCACGCGTGGAGCGCCTCGCCGGATTATGAACTGCTGGCAACGGTATGCGGCATCGAGCCGGCCGCGCCCGGCTTTGCCACGGTCCGCATCGAGCCCCATCTCGGGCACCTGAAGGAGGTCACGGCCCGGATGCCACATCCGCGCGGCGAGATCGCCGTCGCCCTGCGGCGTGAGGGCGCCGGAGTCGCCGCGGACATCAGCCTGCCCGAAGGCGTTACCGGCACCTTCGTCTGGGCGGGGCGGAGCGTTGAGCTGCGCGGTGGCGCGCAGGCCTTGCACCTGCCTTGAGTCATTGACCGGCGCCGGCGGGCAACGGGTGATCGGGCTGCCCGTGGCCGAAGAGTTGCCGGAGCTCCTGGCGGAAAACGGAGGGGAAGATCGGTTTGGCCAGAATCAGGTCCACGCCGAGCTGGCGGTAACGGTCGTTCACTTCCGGGCTGAGCTCGGAGCTGAACACGACGACCTTGCCCGCGAAGGGCAGCTTCCGGACGTGCCACACGAGCTCGAGGCCATCGACTCCGGGCATATGATGGTCCGTGATGATCAGATTGAATGAGGCGAACGCCTCGGTCACGCGCGCCAGAGCTGCCTGGCCGTCGGCGACGCCTTCCATCGTGTGACCGTCGAGCGCGAGCATGTGGCGCATGAGCCGCCGGAGTTCCGGCATGTCATCGGCATAGAGGATGTTCAGCGGCCAGCTGGCAGGCGGGCGCGGATTGGAAGATGCGGGAATGGGCGTGGTCACATTCAGCAATGGCACCGAAGACTATGACGCCTCACGCCGGACTAGGTTCTGCAAAAAAACCTTGAATTTCCGGTCGCGTGGTCGGCCGCGCACCGTGCTCAACCCCGGACGGCCCGGTGGTGGCGGGCGGGGCCCGGCTCCGTCTCTCGGGTCAAGGGGTCCACGGGCGGTGGCGCAGGAAACAACTGGCGCAACTTCTGGCAGAAAGTCGGGGGGAAAATCGGCTTGGTGAGGAGGAGATTAACCCCGAACCGGCGATATCTTTCATGGATGGCAGGACTGAGCTCCGAGGTCAGGATGATGATCTGGCCCGCGTAGGGCAGCTTCCGGATGTGCCAGACCAGATCAAGCCCGTCGATCCGGGGCATATTGTGGTCGGCGATTATCAGGTGGTAGGCGTCGGGCGTCCGGGTCAGTCGGGCCAGGGCCTCACCGCCATCGGCGGCGGTGTCCACCTTGTGACCGTCGAGGGCGAGCCGGTCGCGCATGAGTTCACACAGTTCCGGCATGTCATCAGCATAGAGGATGTGCAGCGGCCAGACGGTGGAGGCAGGCGGGAGCGAGGCAGATAAGGTTGCGGGCATGCGGTGGAAGGAGCTCCTCCTTGTGACGCACGAATCCGGCCAAGGTTCTGCAAAAAAATGCTTAAAAAGGGCTGCGGTGTGCGGTTCCCGGCCGTGACGCCGCGAAGCCGAGCCAGTCCGCCCGCAATGCGATCGGCCATCACCGGGTCAACCTTGGTCGCCCTGCGCCGGGCAGCAGGCAGGCGACCAGCGCGACCAAGCCGACTCGCCTTTGCCAAAACCGCGGCGCGGCAAGGGATCTATTCTGAGCGGAGAGCGATGATTGGATCAACGCCGGCGGCACGTCGGGCCGGTATCAGGCAGGCGATCAGCGCAACCAGGCCGAGAACCAAAAAGACGGTCGCAAGCGTGACGGGGTCGCGGTTGCCGATGCCAAACAGCAGGCTTTGCATGAGCCGGGTCAGCCCGAAAGTGCCGCCTACCCCGAGCAGCAGTCCCAGCACGGCCAGCCCCATGCCGTCACGCAACACGAGGCCCAGCACGTCCCCGCGGCTGGCGCCGAGCGCGGCGCGGATGCCGATCTCGCGGGTGCGCTGCGTGACCGAGTAGGAGATGACGCCGTAGATGCCGATGGCCGAAAGCAGGAGCGAGACGCCGGCGAAGGAGCCGAGCAGCATCGCCCGAAAGCGGTTGTCGCCGAGTGACTCGGCCTTGATGGTGTCGAGCGTCTTCATATTCGGCAGGGCCTGGTCGGCGCTGAATTCATGCACGGCCTTCTTGGTCGCCTCGCGCAGCAATCCGGTGTCGATGGAGCTGCGGATCAAGACCGACTGGTAATAGACGGGGCTTTGCGTGTTGGACACATACATGCCCTGGGCTTCGTAGGTATTGTCGAGACCACCGACCTTTTCATCCGCCACCACGCCGACGATTTCCCAGGGGATTTCGTTCCCGAGCTGGGTCTTTCCGGGTACGATTTCCTGGACGAGGATCCGTTTCCCGATCGGATCGGTACCGCCGAAGGACTGCTTAGCCATGGTTTCGTTGATGACGGTGACGGGCGGGGCGCCGTGAAAGTCGGTATCGGCCAGCCGGCGGCCCTTGAGCAGGCGCATCTTCAGCGTCTGGAAGTAGGAAGGGCTGACCATCTTGAAGAAGCAGGCTTTGCGGTTGGCGCGGTCGATCACCTTCTGGTCAGCGACTTGGAACGGCATGCCATAGCCCCAGCCCTGCATGGGCAGGGCGGACGTCAGCGCCACGTCGGTCACGCCCGGCAGGGCCCGGAGACGCGCGTCGAGCTGACCAAGGAAGGTGTTGAGTCCGACCGGGTCGGGGAAGCGCTCGTCGGAGACCGGCAGGTTGAAGGTCAGGACGTTGGTCGAGTCGAAGCCCGGATCGACGTTGCTGATTTTCCCGAGACTCCGAATCAGCAGGCCCGCCCCGGTCAGCAACACGAAGGCCAGTGCGATTTCGATTACCACCAGGCTGCTGTGCACGCGTGAATGGGCGCCGGCGCTGCTCCCGAGACCGCCCTGTTTCAGGGACTGGGTGAGATTGGGCCGGGTGGCCTTCACCGCAGGGAAAAGGCCGACAACCAGGCCGGTCAGAACCGTGAGAGCGAACGAGAACAGCAACACGCGGCCATCGAGGGTCACGTTCGCCTCGGAGGGCAAGGCATATTGCGGCATTACTGCCTTGAGTCCACTCATCGCCAATTGACCGAGCAAAACGCCGAGCGCTCCCCCCGCGAACGAGATGAGCAGGCTTTCGGTCAGGAACTGGCGCGCGAGCGTCCACCGACCGGCCCCGAGCGCGACCCGGATGGCAATTTCCCGCTCGCGGCCCACCACCCGCATCAAGGAGAGGTTGGCGAGATTGGCGCAGGCGATGAGGAGGACCATGCCGACGGCGGAGAGCAGCACATAGAGCGAGGAGCGCAGCTGGCTGCCGACGATGGTTTCAGCCAAGAGGTCGACGCCGACACTCCAATCCTTGTTGGAGTCCGGGAAATCCCGGGCGATGCGCTTGCCAATGGTGTCCATCTGCGCCCGGGCTTGATCCAAGGTGACGCCCTGCTTCAACCGGGCCACCGAGCCGAACCAATGGAAGTTGCGCGTCATGTTCTCGGGCTTGAAAACCAAAGGCCGCCACATCCGGGGCCAGCCACGCTCGAATGGCGAGCCCTTGGGCAGCACGCCGATCACGGTGTAAGGCTCGCCTTCGAGCCGGATGGAACGGCCGACAAGCTTGGGGTCGCCGCCGAACTGCGTTTGCCAGAGGGCATGGCTCAGGACGACGACATGGTCCTTCCCCGCCTGGTCCTCACCCTCGACAAACGTCCGGCCCAGTGCGGCACGCACGCCGTAGATGTCAAAATAGTGCGCGGACACGCGCGAGCCTGGGAGTTCCATCGGCTCATCGATCCCCGTGAGCGAGGCCGAGCCACCGGTCTCCGCCGCCATGAAATCGAAGCAGGTATTCTGCTTCTGCCAGTCGAGGAAATTGAGGGTGGAGATGCCGTTGCGCCCGCCACCCGGGGGCGCCTCGAGCACGCGCACGATGCGCTCGGGTTCGGCGTAGGGCAGGGGCTTGAGGAGGACGGCGTTGACGAAGCTGAAGATGGCGGTGTTGGCGCCGAGGCTGAGCGCGAGCGTGGCGATGGCGACGAGGGCGAAGCCGGGGCTTTTCAACAACGTCCGGCAGCCGTAGCGGATGTCTTGGGCGAGGTGGTTCATGTGCGTGCGGGTTCGCACCCGATGCGGGATGCCAGGATGTCGCCCATCAAAACCGCCGGCAATCACCAAGGTTACCGGAATTCTTCAGGGGATCCAGGTGGCCGCTCCGCCCGCCGCGATCCGGACTTACACGGGTTGTCGCAGCGTGCACCGTGCCGGCATCAATCCCCCTCGATCCACGCCCCTCGCGCCGGCCGACCTGTTCGGTCTGGCGGCCGCCATGCTGGCCTTCGCGGCCAACTCCGTGTTCTGCCGGCTGGCGCTCGGCCATGTGGCGATCGATGCCGCGAGTTTTACCTTGCTCAGGCTCGCGTCCGCGGCGGTGGCGCTGCAACTCATCTGCGCAGTGCGGGGCCAGACCGGCCGCCCGGCGGTTCGGCTGGACGTGCGGTCGGCCATCGCGCTTTTCACATATGCGGCGGCCCTCTCGTTCGCCTACCGCGAGCTCACCGCCGGCACGGGCGCGCTTATCCTATTCGGCGCGGTGCAGGCGACGATGATCGGCACGGGCCTGTTCCGCGGCGAGCGTCCGGCCGCCGTCGAGTGGTCCGGTCTCGTCATCGCACTGGCCGGACTCGGCTGGCTGGTGGCACCCGGACTCACGGCCCCGCCGCCGTTCGGTGCGGCCCTGATGGCGCTGGCCGGCGTGGCGTGGGGGGTGTATTCGCTGCGTGGCCGGAAGCTGGGCAACCATCCACTGCAGACCACCGCCGCGAATTTTCTCTGGGCGGTTCCACTTGGTGTGGTTCTTTTCGCGGCGGATCCGGACACGCCCTTCTTGTCGACTGCCGGCCTCGGCTGGGCGGTGTTGTCCGGTGCGTTGGCCTCGGGCGCCGGCTACGCCGTATGGTATGCCATTTTGCCGCGACTGACCGCCACCCGCGCCGCCACCCTGCAACTGACGGTGCCGGTGCTCGCCGCTCTTGGTGGCGTGGTGTTCCTGCACGAGACGATTTCCGCCCGGCTGGTGCTGGCGTCGCTGCTGGTGCTTGGCGGCGTGTCGCTCGCGGTCTTCCGCCGTCGGCGCGGCTGAAGGTTTGCAAAAGCCCGCCTTTGGATTTTCTACCCACTTGACCTGTATCCCGTCGCCGCCGGAAGATGGGTCGGAACCGACGACCGCCCCATGCATGACATCTCATCCACCGCCGGACTCCCGAAGCCGGCCGCCTATGCTGAGCTGAACCAGCAGCTGGCGGCGGTGCTGGCCGGTGAGCGCGACGGCCTCGCCAACACGGCCAACATGGCCGCGCTGCTCTACCAAGGACTGCCGGACCTGAACTGGGCCGGGTTTTATTTCCTGCACGGCAGTGAGCTCGTGCTCGGACCGTTCCAGGGCAAGGTGGCCTGCGTGCGGATCAAGCTCGGCCGGGGCGTATGCGGCACGGCCGCCACGCGCCGTGAGACCGTCATCGTGCCCGATGTGCATGCGTTCCCGGGACATATCGCCTGCGACTCCGCCTCGCGTTAGGAGATAGTTGTGCCGCTGGTCCGCGGTGGCCGGTTATGGGGTGTCCTCGATCTCGACAGTCCCCGGCTGGCGCGGTTCGATCAGGAAGATGCCGCCGGCCTCCAGACCGCGGTGGAGCTGTTGCTCGATCATTCCGACCTCGGCTGGCTCGGTTGAAATGGCTCCGGCCGGCTCCTTCGCTTGGCCGCGGGCACAAGGAGGGCTGCGGCGCCAAGTGCACCGCCGAGGACAGCCAGCCAGATCGTCCCGGGCCGGGTCGCATCACCCGATGCACCGCAGAGTTCCGGGCCGCCGATCCCGAGCGCGGCGCCCAGGCCCGCGTAGGCCAGCAGGCACAGCGCGCATTTGGGCGCCAGGACGAGCAGCGCGGCCGGAATCAGCCAGCCGCGCCGCGGGCGGAGGCGTTCAGCGAGCCGCGGACGCATGTTCATAGCGATCGTGGTGACGGAGCCATTGCATGGCGTTCTCGTCCTCGTCCCGGCCCTTGGGGACGAGGTCCAGCAGGTCGTAGGTGGTCATGATCACCTCCACTCCGCGGCCGTAGGTCGAGTAGGTGTGGTACACGTCACCGGCGGCATCGCGGACAAAGACGCTGATGCCGGGCGCCTCGGTCTGGGGGAAATCCATTTTGCCGTAGTTGTAGGGCACGCCACCACCGGCGATCTCCTCCTCGGTGAAGGAGACATGGAAATCTTGATTGAAGCTGGTGCCATGGGACGAGACCCAGTTGACCGTCCAGCCCATCCGTTTCTTGAAAGGCACGATTTCCTTCAGCGGCGCGTGGGAGATCGCGGCGAAGGAAACGTCGCGCGCCTTCAGGTGCGGCACCGTCGGGTTGAAGTGGTCCATCATGAAGGAGCAGGCCTTGCAGCCTTCCTCCCAGCCCGGCCCCAGCATGAAATGCTGCACCATGAGCTGGCTGCGGCCCTCGAAGAGGTCGGCCAGGGTGGCCGGGCCGCGGGGGGAATCGAAGACGTAGGGCTTGGTCATCTTCACCCACGGGAGTGCGCGGCGGCGCTCGGCCAGGCGGTCGCCCTGGCGGGTGTATTTCTTTTCCTCACGGAGGAGCTTCTTGCGAGCGGCGAGCCACTTCTCGGGGGAGACGACGGCCGGGTTCTTGAACGAGTTGGTTTTCATGGGCGGTGGGAGGATGACGACGGTGACGGTTCGGTGGTTGGATTCAGGACTGGCTGGTTGCGGGCAAGGCAGCGGCCTTGGTTGGGTATGACCGGGAACGGCGGAGCGGCTTGAGGAGCCTTTCCGCCGGGAATTTTCAAACGGGTTAGCTCTTCGGAGCCGCGGCGCGGGATTCTTGGTATGCCCCTTTGAGCTTGGCGTGCATCGGCCAGAACGGCGGACGCGGCGCGCCTTCGAGCAGAGCGATGAGTTGCGCGAGATGCGTGTGCCAGCCGGACGCGTAGCCGTGTAGGAAGGGCAGATCGGCGC
>CAZZDB010000028.1:0-26811 GCA_964652485.1 uncultured Oleiharenicola sp. | reverse complement strand
TACTGGTGCACGGACTTCCTCGTCATCCAGCGCGCGATGGCGGCGAAGGACATGAACGCGGCCCGCCGCACACCGCTGCTCGCGGCCATCCCGAAGATGATGTTCCCGGCCCTCGTGATCCTGCCGGGCATGCTGGCCATCGCACTTTACCACAAGGGCGGCACGGCCAACATAGCGCTCCCGACCGGCGCCGACGGCAACCCCGACTACAACATGGTCGTGCCGGCCATGCTGGCGAAATATTTCCCGAATGGCATGCTCGGCATCGGCCTCACGGCTCTGATGGCCTCGTTCATGTCTGGCATGGCGGGCAATGTCACGGCCTTCAACACGGTCTGGACCTACGATCTCTACCAGCGCTGGATCAACCACGACGCGTCCGACGCCCACCTCATTCGGGTCGGCCGCGTGACCACGGTGGTCGGCCTGCTCCTCAGTGCGTGCTGCGCCTACGCCGCGGCAAAATTCAACAACATCATGGACATGCTCCAGCTGGTGTTCGGCTTCGTCAATGCGCCGCTCTTCGCCATCTTTCTCCTCGGCATGTTCTGGCGTCGGGCCACCGGACACGGTGCGTTCTTCGGCCTGATGCTCGGCACGCTTGCCGCCGCCATCTTCCAGGGCAGCACACTGCCGGTCGGTGAATCGGTCAGCCTGCTCAAGGGCGGCTGGCTCGGGGTCCAGCACACCTTCGCCAGCTCGATGGCCCAGAATTTCTGGATGGCGATCTTCGCGTTCAGCGGCTGCTTCCTCGGCACGCTCTTCATCTCACTCGCCACCGCGCCCAATCGCACCGACGACCAGCTGCGCGGCCTGGTCTACTCCCTCACCGAGAAACAAACGGACGTGCCGGGTTCCGCCTGGTATGCGCGGCCGATGCCGCTCGCCCTGGTCGTCCTCGCCGCGACCCTCGGTCTCAACATCCTCTTTTGGTAACCCCAACCCCTGCCGCTCATGCAACTCGATATCCGTCTGCCCATGGGGCTTCTCTTCCTCCTGCTCGGGATCATCCTGGTCGTCTATGGTTTCATTTCCGATCACGCCATCTACGTCCAGCACTCGCTCGGACAGAACGTGAACCTGCTCTGGGGTTCGATCTTCGCGCTCTTCGGAGCCTGGATGCTCTGGCTCTCGCGCCGGAAGGCAAAATGACCCCGGCCAGACCGGGGCTCAGGGCGCAGTGCTGAACCGGTAGACAATCGTTCCGCGCAGGGTTTGGCCCGGGCGCAACACGGTGGAAGGGAAGGCCGGCTGGTTCGGCGAGTCCGGGAAATGCTGCGATTCAAAGCAGCAGGCCGCGCGACACGGATAAGCCCGCCCGTTCTTGCCGACGGCCGTGCCATCGAGGAAATTGCCGGTGTAGAACTGGACGCCGGGCTCGGTGGACAGCACCTCGAGTACGATGCCGGAACGGGGGGACACCATCCGTGCCTGCAGGCCGAATTCTCCCGGCTTGTTTTGGTTGACCACCCAGTTATGGTCAAAGCCGCCGGCGATTCTGATCTGCGCGTCGTCCGCTTTGATCCGGGCGCCGATGACGGCGGGCTGCCGGAAATCGAATGGCGTGCCCTCCACCGGGCGCAGTTCCCCGGTGGGGATCAGGGTCTGGTCCACCGGCGTGAACCGATCGGCATTGATGGTGACCAAGTGGTCGAGAATGTCGCCGTCGCCGTCGAGGTTGAAATACGAGTGGTTGGTGAGGTTGACGACAGTGGCTTGGTCGGTCGTGGCGGTGAATTCGAGCCGGAGCTCGTTCCTTGCCGCCAGCGTGTAGAGGGCGGTCACGTTCAGGTTGCCCGGATAGCCTTCCTCGCCGTCCCGGCTGAGGTAGGTGAGCTCAAGCCCCGCGCCATTCTTGCCATCGACCGGCCGGGCCCGCCAGATGACCTTGTCGAACCCCTTCGCGCCGCCGTGCAGCGCGTTCGGGGGGTGGTTGACCGCCAGAGCATAGGTCCTTCCGTCCAGTGTGAACCTGCCGCGGGCGATCCGGTTGCCATAGCGCCCGATCAGCGCGCCGAAAAATGGGCTGCTCCTGACGTAGGCCTCGGCGCGGTCGAAGCCGGCGACGACGTCAACGAGCCGGCCTTCGCGATCGGGCATGTGGAGCGAGACCACGGTGCCACCGTAGTTGGTGATCGTGGCCTCGGCACCGGAGGCGTTGCGCAGGGTGTAGAGCTGGACGGTCTCGCCGTCGACGGTGCCAAACGGGCGGGACGGGACGGCGCTGGAACCAGATGAGGGGAGCATGGGGGGTGAAATGTTGGCCGGGTTCGCCAGAAGCGTGGACCGAAGCCCGCGGGTGAGCAGGGCCGCACCCGAGTGGTTATCGGCCGTGATGGTCCGCCTGGCCGTAATAGGCTTGGGGGCCGTGCTTGCGCTTGAAGTGCTTGGCCAGCAGCGCGGGCTCGATCGTCTTCAGGTGCGGATCGAGGGAGAGAGACATCAGGGCCATATGGGCGATGCACTCGACGGCGACGGCCACCTCGACGGCCTTGGCTACCGATCTGCCCCAGGTGAAGGGGGCATGGCGGTTGACGAGGACAGCCGGAAAATCGGCCGGGTCGAGTTTCCCGAATCGCTCCAGGATGACGTTCCCCGTTTTCCATTCGTAGGCGCCGCCGCCGATTTCTTTCGCCGTCATCTTCCGGGTGACGGGAACGTCGCCGTTAAAGTAGTCGGCGTGTGTCGTCCCGAAGATCGGAATCTGGCGGCCGGCCTGGGCGAAGGCGGTGGCACATGAGCTGTGCGTGTGCACGATCCCGCCGATCGCCGGGAAACCAAGGTAGAGCCGGCGGTGCGTCGGCGTGTCGGAAGAGGGGTTGAGCCGGCCCTCGACCTTTTTACCCTCGAGGTCGACCAGCACCATGTCCGTGGCCTTGAGCACGGCATAGTCGACGCCGCTGGGCTTGATGGCGAAGATGCCCTTCGCGCGGTCGAGCGCACTGGCATTGCCAAAGGTCAGGTTGATGAGTCCGTGCCGGGGCAGCAGCAGGTTGGCCTCGTAGGCCTCGCGTTTGAGTTCGTTAAGCACGGCGGAAGGTTGTCAGACCCGCAGGCCCTGGGCGAGGGCGTAGTAAAGGTCGCCCTGCCGGAGCTGTTGCTTGAAGTCGCGGAGCTTCGTGCCGCCGTCGATGACCGCCAGCTCGATGCCGGCGATCTCGGCAAAGTCCTCCATGTGCTCGGTGGTGACGCTGTAGCTGTAGCCCGTGTGGTGGGCGCCGCCGGCGTAGATCCACGCCGCGCACGCGGTCTTGAAGTCCGGCTTGCACTCCCAGACGGCGCGGGCGACGGGCAGCTTCGGCAGCTTCGGGGTCTTCACCGCCGTGACCTCGTTGACGATGAGCCGGAAGCGGCTGCCCATGTCCACCAGCGAGGCATTGATGGCCGGTCCCGCCGGCGCGTCGAACACGAGCCGCACCGGGTCCTCCTTGCCGCCGATGCCCAGCGGATGAATTTCAAGCGATGGCTTGCCCGCGGCGATGGACTCGCAGATCTCCAGCATGTGCGCGCCGAGCACCTGGTGCCCGGTGGGCGCGAGATGGTAGGTGTAGTCCTCCATGAACGACGTGCCGCCGGGCAGCCCGTCGCCGATGACCTTCATCGCGCGGAGCAACGCGGCGGTCTTCCAGTCACCCTCGGCACCGAAACCGTAGCCCTCGGCCATGAGCCGCTGAACGGCAAGGCCCGGCAGCTGGCGCAGGCCGTGGAGATCCTCGAAGGTCGTGGTGAAACCCTTGAAACCGCCCTCCTCGAGGAAGGCGCGCAGGCCGAGCTCGACGCGCGCCCCGTAGCGGAGCGATTCGTGGCGGGCCCCGCCCTTGCGGAGCTCCTTGGCGACCCGGTAACGATCCTCGTATTCGGCGCAGAGGGCGTCGACGGGCCCATCGTCGATGCCGACCTCGGAGATCTTCGCGACCAGATCGCCGACGCCGTGGCCGTTGACCGCGAAGCCGAAGCGTATTTCCGCCGCGACCTTGTCGCCCTCGGTGACGGCGACCTGCCGCATGTTGTCGCCGAAGCGGACGAACTTCGCGCCCTGCCAGTCGTGCCAGGCGCGGGCGACACGGGCCCACGCGCCGAGGCGCTGCTGGACCTCGCCGTCGCTCCAATGGCCGACGATGACCTTGCGGCCCAGGCGCAGGCGCGTGTGGATGAACCCGGCCTCGCGGTCGCCGTGCGCCGCCTGGTTGAGGTTCATGAAATCCATGTCGATGCCGGCCCACGGCAGGTCGCGGTTGAACTGCGTGTGCAGATGGCAGAACGGTTTCCGGAGCGCGGTGAGGCCGCGGATCCACATCTTCGAGGGGGAGAACGTGTGCATCCACAATATGAGCCCGGCGCATTTGTCATCGGCGTTGGCGTCGAGGCAGAGCCGCGTGATTTCGTCGGGCGTGGTCAGGAGGGCCTTGAAGACGATCCTGACCGGTTGGTGCTTCGAGGCATCGAGCGCGGCGGCGACGGTGCGGGCGTTGGCGGCGACCTGCTTGAGCGGGCCGGGGCCGTAGAGGTGCTGCGAACCGCAAACGAACCAGATTTCAGAAGGAGCGAGATTTTTCATTGCAGGGTGAGTTTGAAAACCGTGGCCGGGGTTTCCGGCGCGGAGGCGGGGGTGATGATCAAGGCGTCGCCGGTCCGGGTCCAGTCGACTTGGCCGGATCCCAGTTGCTCGATCTGTCGCACGGGACGGTCGAGCAGGGCGGCGCCCAGGCCAAGCGATTTGACGCGAACCGGTCCGGCCGGTTGGCCGAGCACGATGGCATAGAGGGTTCCGCCGCCTTCGGCTCCGGCACGGGCAGCCTTGGCAGTGAAGCGAATGTCCTCGGCCGTGAAGGGCTTGCCCTTGCCCTCGTTGAAACCCTGCGCCTTGATCAGGACTCCCTCGGAGGCCGGGCCTTCCCCGAAAACCTTCCAGGGGCGCGTGCCGAAGATGGCTTCCTTGTTCACGTCCATCCAGGCGGCGATGCCTTCGACCACCGCGAGTTCGTCGTCGTCGATCGTGCCGTCGCCGCGAACGGGCACGTTGAGGAGGAGGTTGCCGTTCTTGCTCACGATGTCGGCCAGGGTCTGGATGACGGTCTTCGTGCTCTTGTAGCGGTGTTGTTCGAAGATCGAGCGTTTGTAGTGCCAGTCGCCGAGGCAGGTGTCGGTCTGCCAGGGCTGGGGTTCGATGACATTGCTCTGGCCGCGCTCGATGTCCCACACCATGCAGCGGCGCTGCTGCTCGTCGAGCACCTTGCCGAAGAGGACGGCCTCCAGCCGGCCGCCGTGAGCCCGCATGTTGGCGTTGTAGAAGTGTGCGGCAATCTTCAGCCCCGCGTCGCTGACCGGCCAGAGGGGCAGGGCGGTGTCGTCGAAGTACACCAGGTCGGGCTGGTATTTATTGATGAGGTCGATGGTGCGGTTGTAGAATTTCTCGCAGTAGGCCTGGTCGGGGACGCTGATGCCGTTGCTCCAGTTCCAGCGCTTGTGGATGGAGTCGGCTCGCTGGAAATTCTCGCCCGGCGCGTGCCGCTGTTCGTAGAGATCCTGCGGATCGAGGCCGTCCCACCACTGGCCCCGGCCGTCGGCCCGGGTGAGCTTGCCGTCGTAGGGCACGCCGGCCTCCGGGCCGGTCTTGTCGGCGCCTTGGGCGACCTCATACCAGCTCCACGCGTGCGCCGCGTGTACACTAACGCCAAAGCGCAAGCCCTGGGCATGGGCGGCGTGGGCCCAGCCGGCGATGAGATCCTTTTCCGGGCCGGTGCGGACCGAGTTCCACGGCTGGTATTTGGAATCCCAGAGATCAAGGTTATCGTGGTGGTTCGCCAGCGCGAAGAAGTATTGCGCGCCCGCCCGCTTGTAGAGTGCCACCAGCTTGTCCGGATCCCAGTGCTCCGCCTTCCAGCGGTGAATGATGTCCTTGAAACCGAACTTCGACGGCGGCCCATAGTGCTCCACATGGTATCGGTTCTGTCGCTGGCCCTCCACATACATGTTCCGGGCATACCAGTCGCCCTGCTCCGGTTCGCATTGCGGGCCCCAGTGCGCCCAGATGCCAAACTTGGCATCGCGGAACCATTCCGGGGCCTGATATTGGGCCAGCGATTCCCAGGTCGGATCGAACCGGCCTGTTTGCATCGGCTCGAGGGCGTCGCTGACCCGGTGGAACACGGCCGGTTCGGTCGCGTACAGGCTGGCCCAGGGCAGGGCGGCGCAGGCGATCAGGAGGAGCGGGCGCACGGATTATTCCAGGGTTAGCACGACGACGGACTTGGCGGGCAGTTCGACGCTGAGGCTGCCGCCGGCCAGCCGGGCGCCGCTGAACACGGCCGGTTCGACCGCATGGGGTGCCTCGAAGGTGTTGTGGCTGGTGATGGCCGGCGCCGTGAGGATGCGACCCGACACCGACTTGGCCGTCACGCCCGCGAGCACACAGCTGAGGGCGATGGCTTCGTGCGGATTGGCGTTGGCGAAGGAGAGGTGGATCACGCCGGTCGCGTCGCGCGAGGCGGAGGCGCTGACGGCGGGAATCTTCTGGTCGTCGAGCGTGTAGTCCGGCGAGGTGAGCGCCAGCGGCAGGGCGGTGGCGCCCTGATGCACGTTGAGCATCTCAAAAACATGATAGGTCGGCGTTAGCACCATCTTGTTTTCATCGGTCAGGATCATCGCCTGGAGCACATTGATCATCTGGGCGATGTTGGCCATCGTCACCCGGTCCGCGTGAGCCTGGAACAGGTGCAGGTTGACCGCGGCGAGGATGGCGTCGCGCAGCGAGTTCTGCTGGAAGAGGAAGCCTGGGTTGGTGCCGGGTTCGACGTCGGTCCAGACGCCCCACTCGTCGACCACGAGCCCGACGCGCTTCTGGGGGTCGTACTTGTCCATGATCGCCGAGTGCTTGCTGATCAGCTCCTCCATCTTCAGTGTGTGGCGCAAGGTCGAGAAATACTGCGCTTCATCGAAGTTCGTCGCGGAACCCTTGTTCTTCCAGCTGCCGCTCGGAATCGTGTAGTAGTGCAATGCGAGGCCGTCCATGTTGTGGCCGGCCTCCTTCATCAGGGTCTCGGTCCACTCGTAGTTATCCTCGTTGGGCCCGCAGGCGATGCGCTGGATGCGGGTCGTGCGGCTGTAGTTCTTGATGAACGTGTTGTAGCGCCTGAAGTTGTCGGCGTAGAACGACGGTCTCATCGAACCGCCGCAGCCCCAGCTCTCGTTGCCCACCGCGACGAACGGCACGTTCCACGGCTGGTCGCGCCCGTCGGCGCGGCGCATGTTGGCCATCGGCGAACTCGCGGGGGAGGTCATGTACTCGACCCATTCCATCGCCTCCTGCACGGTGCCGCTGCCGACGTTGAGGCAGATGTAGGGTTCGATGCCAAGCATCTCGCAGAGGTCGAGAAACTCGTGAGTGCCGAAATGGTTGTTCTCCACGACGCCGCCCCAGTGGGAGTTATACATCGCCGGCCGCTTTTCGCGCGGCCCGATGCCGTCCTTCCAGTGGTACTCGTCGGCGAAGCAGCCGCCCGGCCAGCGCAGCTGGGGTACGTGGAGCTGCTTGAGCGCCGCGAGTACGTCGTTGCGGTAGCCCTTGGTGTTGGGGATCGGCGAGTCGGGGCCGACCCAGAGGCCGCCGTAGATGCAATGGCCGAGGTGCTCGGCGAACTGGCCATAGATTTCCTTGTGAATGAGCGGGCCACGCTGATCGGCGTGGATCGTGAGCGAGGCGGTGGGTTCGGTCGCCCGCGCGAACGGTGTGGCGGCGAGCCACAGGAGGCCGAGGCCCAGCCGGAGCCGGACGGAACGGGAGACAGGGGTATTCATGCGAGAAGGGTGAGGCGGACGGGGCGAACCTCCTCACGCCTTGATGGCGAGGAGATCTTTCATGACGCGCGAGAGGTCCGCGGATTTGTTCAGTCCGCCCAGCGAGTCATGCAGCTGGCGGTAAAGCGCGTAGAGGCGGTCGTAGGTCTGCTGCGCCGCGGGGCGCGGCCGGTAGGCGATCTTCTTCAGCGAGGTCATCTTGCGCTGGGCCGTGGGAAAATCGGGATGGGCCCCGGCGAGCACGGCGGCCGAGACCGCGGACCCGAGGGCACAGGCCTGGCTGGAACCGGACACGAGCATCGTGCAGCCCGTGACGTCGGCGTAGATCTGCATCAGCAGCGGGTTCTTCTCCGCGATGCCGCCGGCGCACACGACGCGGTTGATGGGCACGCCGTATTCCTTGAAGCGTTCGATGATGGCGCGCGCGCCGAAGGCCGTCGCCTCGATCAACGCGCGGTAGATCTCCGCCTGCGTGGTGTGCAGGGTGCAGCCGACGATGAGGCCCGTGAGCAGCGGATCCACGAGGATGGTACGGTTGCCGTTCTGCCAGTCGAGGGCGAGCACGCCGCTGGCACCGGGCTTTTGCTTCGCGGCTTCCTTCGTCAGGCGGGCATGGCGGGCGGCATCGCCCTCGCACACGGTCTCAACCCACCACTTGAAGATATCACCGACCGCGGACTGGCCGGCTTCGAGGCCATAGAACCCGGGCAGGATCGCCCCCGGCACGATGCCGCAGATGCCCGGGATATCCGGCACGGTCTTGCTGGCGGACACCACACCGCAGTCGCAGGTGGAGGTGCCGATGACCTTGACCAGCGTGCCCTCGGCCACGCCGCAGCCGATGGCGCCGTAGTGCACGTCGAATTCGCCGATGGCGATCGGGATGCCCGCGGGCAGGCCGAGTTTCGCGGCCCACGCGGCGGAAAGCGAACCGGAGCTGGCAGTGGCATCGTGCGCCTTGGCATAGAGCCGGTCGCGCAGTGCGGCCAGCGCGGGATCGAGCAAGGCGAGAAATTCCTTGTCCGGCAGGCCGCCCCAGTCTTCGGAATAGAGCGCCTTGTGCCCGGCGGCGCAGATGCCGCGCTTCACCTGCAGCGGGTCGGTGACGCCGGCGAGGACCGCCGGGATCCAGTCGCATAGCTCGACCCAGGAGTGCGCGGCGGCAAACACCGTGGGCGCCACCTGCCGGCAGTGCCAGATCTTCGACCAGAACCACTCGGACGAATAGGTGTTGCCGCACTTGGCGATGAACTGCGGCCGGTGCTGCGCCGCCAGGGCCGTGATGCGGGCGGCCTCGTGATGGCTGGTGTGGTCCTTCCAGAGCCAGCATTGGGCGTGGAGGTTCTTTTTCCACTTGGGCGAGAGCGCGAGCGGCACGTTGCGGGCGTCGACGGGGATCGGGCTGGAGCCGGTGGTGTCGACGCCGATGCCGACGATCTGTGCGGGGGTGAACCCGCGGGTCCGGCGGGCGGCGGCGAGGGCGCCGCGGACGCTTTTCTCCAGGCCGAACAGGTAGTCGCCCGGATGCTGGCGGGCGAGATGGTGGTCACGCGGATCGAGCAGCACGCCTTCCTTGCCGCTGGGGTAAGGAACGACGCAGCTGCCGAGTTCGGCGCCGTCGGCGCAACGGACCACGAGCGCGCGCACCGAGTTGGTGCCGTAATCTAGGCCGAGGGTATACACGGATGGATATCTGGACTGCGCTTCCGGGATTGGAAACAACCCGGATGGTTTACAGTCATATGTCGGTCCGGCGCCACCAGAAAAACCATGGTGCGGCCGATGCGTGGCGCCACCGCCCGAGCCGCGGCTCACTCATCGGGCCGACGGAACTCCTTGTGATCCTCCCGCTGCGTGCTGCCCATCTTCTGGACCAGGGCGTCGGCCGCGGCGTTGTCGCCGGCCTTGAGCTTGGCCTCGAGTTCGTCCACCAACCCGATGAATTCCTTCAGCTTGGTCCGATAGGACTCGACGTATTTGGCGCGGTCGGCCTCCGGCACATCCTGGGCCCGGACCGGGGTGAACGTCAGGGCCTTTTCCATGCCGGCCTTGATCGTCGCGGTCAGTTCCAAGGAAGAGGCATTGCTCGCGGGATCGGCCACCTGCTTGCGGAGTTTGCGCCACGCGCCGTTGAGTTTCTCCATGTTCTGTCCGAGTTCGGTCTCCGGTTCCTTGTGTTCGTGCTTTTGCTGTGCGCGCAGGACGGAGGCGGTCGGGAGGACGAGAAGCAGGGTCAGGATGATCCGGAGGAATGATGGTTTTTTCATGGGTCGGGGAAAACGGGCAACGTAGGAAGATTCGCGGTGATTGCCAGAAAGGAGTTTTCCGGGGGACGGATATGACTGTCACATCCGGTGAAGATTGTGGCTTTCCGGCGGGAACAAAATAGTCTTTGCTCAGTCGTCCGAATGTTTCCCCGAACCCGGCGGCTCCACCCCGAAACCCTCATGAAACGAAACCTCTTCCACCAATTATTCCTCGTCACCGTCGCGGCCGCCCTCGGCTTGGTTTCGGCCCAGGCCAAGCCGCTGAAGATCGGCTTTGCCCAGACCGGGGCGGAGAGCGCCTGGCGCACCGCCAACTCCGAGTCGATGAAATCGGAGGCGGCGAAACGCGGCATCGACCTCAAGTTTGCCGACGGCCAGGGCAAGCAGGAGAATCAGATCCGTGCCATCCGTTCGTTCGTCACCCAGCGGGTCGACGCCATCGTGCTCGCTCCGCTCGTCGAGACCGGATGGGACCCCGTGCTGCGCGAGGCCAAGCGCGCCGGCATCCCGGTGATCATCACCGACCGCACCATCCAGACGGCCGACGAGTCCCTCTACAGCTGTTTCATCGGCTCTGATTTTTACGCGGAGGGTCGGATGGCCGCCGACTGGCTGGCGAAGAAGGTCAACGGCCGGGGCCGCATCGTCGAGATCCAGGGCACGCCGGGCTCCGCCCCCGCCAACGAGCGCCGCAAGGCCTTCGCCGAGGCCATCGCCCAATACCCGGACCTGAAGATCGTCGACGCCCAGAGCGGCGACTTCCGCCGCACCGGCGGCAAGGAAGTCATGGAGGCCTTCATCAAGAAGCACGGCCGCGACATCGACATCGTCTACGCGCACAACGACGACATGGCCCTGGGCGCGGCGCAGGCGATCGAGGAGGCCGGTCTCAAGCCCGGCCGTGACATTATCATTGTGAGCATTGATGCCATCAAGGAGGCGGTCCAGGCGGTCATCGACGGCCGGATCAACTGCACGGTGGAGTGCAACCCGCTGTTCGGGCCGAAGGTCTACGACACGGTCGCCAAGGTCCTTGCCGGGGAGAAGGTCGAGCGCAAGTCCTACAACAAGGATGAGCTGTTCGACTCGGCGAATGCCGCCGCGGCGATCGGCTCGCGACAGTATTGAGAAGCTTCCGCTGCTGCGATGCCCGCCCTGCTTGAACTTCGCGGCGTCCGGAAGAGTTTTCCCGGCGTCGTGGCGCTGGCGGGCGTCGATTTCACGGTGCGCGCCGGCGAAATCCACGCGCTGCTCGGCGAGAATGGTGCGGGCAAGTCCACGCTGATCAAGGTGCTCACGGGCGTGCATCCGGCCGACGCGGGTGAAATCCGGCTGGGGGGACAGCTTATCCAGCCCGCCGCTCCGAAGGACGCCGAACGGCTCGGCATCAGCACGGTGTACCAGGAGGTGAACCTCGTGCCGTCGCTTTCGGTGGCGGAGAACATCACGCTGGGCCGCCAGCCCGGCCGGGGCGGCTTCCTCAACTGGCGCGCCATCCGCCGTCGCGCGCAGGCGGCGCTCGCACGCCTCGAGGTCGAGTGCGACGTCGACGCGGAGCTGGGCTCGCTGTCGGTCGCGCTCCAACAGATGGTCGCCATCGCCCGGGCCCTCGACACGTCGGCGCGTCTGCTCGTGCTCGACGAACCGACGGCCAGCCTCGACGAAAAGGAGGTGGCCGAGTTGTTCGGCATCATGCGCAAGCTCAGGGACGACGGTCTCGGCATCGTGTTCGTCACCCATTTTCTCGACCAAGTCTACGCCGTCACGGACCGTCTGACGGTGTTGCGCAACGGGCAGCTGGTCGGTGAATTCGCTACGGCGGACCTCTCGCGGCTCGAACTGGTCGGCAAGATGCTCGGCCGCGAGGTCAGCGCGGCGGACTTCTCGCCCGGTGCCGCCGCCGCGCAGGTCAGCACGGCCCAGCCGGTGCTCACGGCCCGCGACCTTGGCCGGCGCGGTGCGATCCAGCCCGTGAACCTGGCGCTGCACGCCGGCGAGGTGGTCGGCTTGGGCGGATTACTCGGGTCCGGGCGCACGGAGACGGCGCGGCTGCTCTTTGGCATCGATGCCGCGGACAGTGGTGCTATCACTTTCAAGGGCGCGCCGGTCCCGATCGACTCGCCCCGCGCGGCCGTGCGCCTTGGGCTGGCTTTCTGCTCCGAGGATCGGAAGCGGGAGGGCATCCTGCCGAATCTGTCCGTGCGGGAGAACCTCGTCTTTGCCCTGCAGGGCAAACGCGGCACCCTGCGTGCGCTGACCCGCACCGAGCAAACCCGGCTTTGCGAACATTACATCAAGGCGCTGCGGATCAAGACCGCCGACGCCGAGACCCCGGTCAAGAACCTTTCCGGCGGCAACCAGCAGAAGGTTCTCCTGGCGCGCTGGCTCGCGACCCAGCCGGCGGTGATCATCCTCGACGAACCCACCCGCGGCATCGACATCGGCGCGAAGCAGGAGATCGAGCAGCTGATCGCCCAACTGCGGGACGACGGCCTGGCGGTGCTTTTCATCTCCTCGGAAATCGACGAGGTGGTGCGCAATTGCTCGCGCGTGCTCGTGCTGCGCGAACGACGGCAGACCGGCGAGGTGGCCGGAGCCGGGCTGAGTTCCGAGAACCTGATGCACCTGATGGCCGGTACGCATGAAAAATAGATCCGCCATCTGGTGGCCGCTCGCGGGGCTCGGGGCGCTCCTGCTGCTCAACGCCATCTTCAATCCGGGCTTTCTCCGCCTCACCCTGCTGGACGGACATCTCTATGGCGTGCCGGTCGACATCCTGACCCAGGGCTCGCGCACGATGCTGGTCGCGCTCGGCATGACACTGGTCATTGCCACCGCGGGCGTCGACCTGTCGGTCGGCTCGGTGGTGGCGATCGCGGGCGCCGTGTGCGCCGTGCTGCTGCAGGGCGGGCACGCTCTGGCCGTCACACTGGCCGCGGCGATCGGGGCAGGTCTGCTGGCCGGCTCAGCCAACGGGCTGCTGGTCGCCCGGTTCGGGGTGCAGCCCATCGTGGCCACGCTGATCCTGATGGTGGCCGGCCGCGGCGTGGCCCAGTTCATCGTCGACGGACAGGTCATCATCATCAAGAGCACCGCCTTTGACTACCTCGCCAACGGCTTTCTGCTGGGCCTGCCGTTTGCGCCGCTGTTGGTGGTCGCCCTGTATGCGGCGACTCATTTTGCCCTGCGGCGCACCGCGTTGGGTCTGTTCATCGAGGCAGTGGGCGACAACGAGACGGCGAGCCGCTTCGCCGGCCTGGCGGCGGCGCGCATCAAGGCGTTCGCCTACATTTTTTGCGGTGGTTGCGCCGGCCTGGCCGGTGTGCTGGCGGCGGCGAACATCCGGGCGGCCGACGCCTACCGGGCCGGCGAGAACATGGAGCTCGACGCCATCTTCGCGGTGGTGGTGGGCGGCACGGCGCTGACCGGCGGACGCTTCACGATCCTGGGCACGGCCGTCGGTGCGCTGCTGATCCAGACGCTGACGACCACGATGTACAACCTCGGCGTGCCGCCGGCTATCGCCCCGGTGCCCAAGGCGCTGCTCATCATCGGTGTCTCGTTGCTCCAGTCGGAGAAGATCAGCCGCTGGCTGGGCGGGCTGCGCCGGGGGAGGAAGGCGGCATGAAACCGGTGCAGCGTTTCGCCCGGCGCAACCTGCCGCTGCTGGCCACGGCCGCGATCTTCGCCGCACTCTTTGGCACCGCGGCCTGGTTCTACGACGGATTCTTCTCCGCGCGCGTGCTGGTCGGCCTGCTGTCGGACAACGCGTTTCTGGGCATCGCCGCGGTCGGTATGACGCTGGTGATCTTCTCCGGCGGCATCGACCTCTCGGTCGGGGCTGTCATCGGCTTTACTTCCATCTTCACGGCCACGCTGATCGAGCAGCATCACGTCGCGCCGCCACTGGCGTGGATGCTGGCGCTGGCAGCCGGGGCGGGGCTCGGAGCGGTCATGGGGGGATTGATCCATTTTTTCCGGCTGCCGCCATTTTTGATCACGCTCGCCGGGATGTTCCTTGCGCGAGGTGCGGGATTCTGGATCAGCACGGAGTCCACCGGCATAAGTCACGAACTCTATGCCAGGATTTCGGGCTACGAACTGGCGCTTGGTCCGGTCGTGTTTCCGGCGAATGCCCTGATCCTCCTCGCGGTGATGCTGGCCGGTTATGTCGTCGCGCATCACACGCGTTTTGGCCGCAATCTGCTCGCGATCGGCGGCAACGAGCAGTCGGCGCTCCTGATGGGCCTGCCCCTTGGTCCGGCCAAGGTGGCGGTCTATGCCGTGAACGGGTTTTGCGCCGCGCTCGCGGGCATCGTGGCCACGCTCTACACCGGTTCGGGCAACCCCAGCATGGGCATCGGTCTCGAATTGGACGCGATTGCGATCGTCGTCATCGGTGGCACGCTGCTGACCGGCGGGCGCGGTCATATGCTCGGCACGCTCCTTGGCGTGCTGATTTTCGGCACCATCCAAGCGGCCATTCTGTTCGACGGACGGCTCAGTTCGTGGTGGATGCGCATCGTGGTTGGCGGCTTGCTCCTGGTGTTTATCCTGTTGCAGCGCTATTTCTTGCGCCGGAAGTGAGCTGGAGGAACAGACGGGTTTCCAGCGGCGGACCGGAGTATCTGCAAAATCCCCAAGAATCGGACTTGCCAAGGGTGGGGGCGGTCTCTCTTTTCAGCCTCCCCGTTCCTTCAACCTACAACCGTTAAAAGCAGTTACGATCGCAAGGCGGCCCAGTCTGGCCGACCTGTGTCTCGTCACGACATAGATCATATGAACATCACTCCCAAAGACCTCCTCGATGCCGGCGTCCACCTCGGTCACCAGACCAAGCGTTGGAACCCGCGCTCCAAGCCCTACGTTTTCGACCACCGGCAGGGCATCACCATCATCGATCTCGAGAAGACCCATGCCAACCTGGAAAAGGCATGCGCGTTCCTCGAGAACCTCGTCGCCAGCGGTGACGACGTGCTGCTCGTCGGCACCAAGCGCCAGGCGCAGGAGCTCATCAAGGAAGCCGCCGCCGCGACCAACATGCCCTACGTGACCAACCGCTGGATGGGCGGCACGCTCACCAATTTCGAGACGATCAAGAAGTCGCTCGCCAAGTTCAAGAAATACCAGGCGATGGACGCCAGCGGCGAACTCGCCAAGTTCTCCTCCAAGGAGGAGTCCGCCATCCGCCGCGAGATGGCCCGCATGACCCGCAATTTCGACGGCATCGCCAACATCACCGGGCTGCCCGGCGCGATGTTCGTGGTCGACACCAGCTACGAGGAGATCGCGGTGGCCGAGGCCAAGCGCATGAACATCCCCTCGATCGGGCTCGTCGACACCAACTCCGACCCGACCCAGCTCACCTACCCGATCCCGGGCAACGACGACGCCACGAAGTCCGTCCGCATCATCGTCGAGACCATCGTCGCGGCGATCACCGCCGGCCTCGCCCACCGCGAGACCCGCCGCGTGGCCCACGCCGACGCCAAGGCCGCTGCCGCGGGCGTCAGCGCCACAGGCGAGGTCGACCTCGATAAGGTCGTCATCCCCGCCAACCTCAAGGACGTGATCGAGGAAGACAAACCCGCCGTGGCTCCGCGCAAGCGCACCAGCCGCGTCGGCGCCAAGAAGGGTGCCGTCAGCACCGAGGAAATCTAATCCCAACCCCCGCCATTTATGTCCGTCATTTCAGCCAGCATGGTCGCGGAGCTCCGCGAGAAAACCGGCGCCGGTCTGCTTGATTGCAAGAAGGCCCTCGATGAAGCCAAGGGCGCCATGGAGCAGGCCGAGACGATCCTTCGCAAGAAGGGTGTAGCCTCCGCCGCCAAGAAGGCCGGCCGCTCCACCTCGGACGGCCTGATCCACTCCTACATTCACGTCGGCGGCAAGGTCGGCGTGCTCGTCGAGGTCAACTGCGAGACCGACTTCGTCGCCAAGACCGACGATTTCCGGACATTCTGCCAGGACGTGTGCCTGCAGATCGCCGCGGCGAATCCCTCCTACGTCCGCCGCGAGGACGTGCCCGAGGCCGACCTGGCCAAGGAGCGCGACATCGCCGCCGCGCAGGTGCAGGGCAAGCCGCCGGCCGCCGTGCAGAAGATTGTCGAGGGCAAGCTCGAGAAGTATTACTCGCAGGTCTGCCTGCTCGACCAGCCGTTCGTGAAGGACCCGGAGAAGGCCATCAAGGATGTCCTGACCGAGAAGATCGCGAAGCTCGGCGAGAACATGCAGATCCGCCGCTTCGCCCGCTTCCAACTCGGGGCCTGAGCCCGACCCAACGACCCGTCGCCAAGGCGCTCCCGCAATGGGGCGCCTTTTTTATCGTTGGTGCGGCCGCCGGGGAGGCGGATGGCGCGGGCGACGGCCCCTGGGACTGGTCAGCCTGCGTCCAATATTTCCGTGCCCCGCTGTCCAATCCGTGGTTGATTGACCGGCCATGAAAGTCACGCGCGGCCAGATCATCGCCCGGGGCCTCACCAACCGCTGTCCCAACTGCGGCGGGCATGCCCTATTCAAACCCGGAAAACTGTTCGAGCTGGCCGACGCCTGCTCCGACTGTGGCCTGAAATTTGAGAAGGACGAGGGATTCTACCTCGGCGCCATGTCGCTCAACTACGGGGTCACGCTGGTGGGCTGCCTCGTGCCCGTGGCGTTGCTGTGGTATGGCGGGGCGCTGGGTGCGCGCTGGGCCGTGGGCCTGGCCGTCGGCGGGTCGATCCTGCTGCCAGCCTTGCTCTACCGCTCGTCACGGAGCTGGCAACTCATGCTCTATTACACCTTCTTCCCGCAGCACCTGCTCGTCAACCGCCGGGCCCTGGCCGGTACTGAGGATGAAAACGTCTGATCTTCCCCGGTGAACGAATCGACCGGCGGGAAAAATTTCGGCTTCCGTTTTTGGGCCGGCGCTCTACGTTCCGCCCCCTTGTCACGGAGAGGTGGCAGAGTGGTCGATCGCGCCTGACTCGAAATCAGGTGAGCCCGTGAGGGTTCCGGGGGTTCGAATCCCTCCCTCTCCGCCAGTCTTACCGGTCGCTCCCAGCGGGGAGTCCGGGGCATTTCCCGCCTTGCAGATTCAGTCCGGAGTGCGGCATCCTTCTTGCTCGTCTTGACGGCCCACGTGAAAACCTTCCGCGAAGTCTATTGTGAACGCCACGGCATCGCGTCGCAGCAATTCGAACGGTCCCTGCTCTGGCGATCCCTGCACTGGCAAGCCCGGCCGTTCTATTGGCTGTTCTGGCTCAACCGCGATTATTCGTCGCCGGACTTCGAGTTTGTCCGCGGAGTGGGGGAGTTGCGCAGCCGGCGGGAGTTCCGCAATGAGGCCGCGGAGTTTCACTACCATCCGAAGAACCGTGGCCTGTTGCGCACGGTTTTACGGCTGCGGATTTCCTCCCACCGTCTGCAGACGATCTTCGAGCGCGAGATCCAGCAGGCCGTCACGACCCCGCCGTTCGGGGCCGGGCCGAACCAAGGCGGCTGATTCCGTTCCGGCCTGCCGCGTTCCGCCCGCTTAAGGATTGAGCCGGGACGGCGGCTGCGCCTGACTTTTGGTCAAACATTCCCCCATGCGCATTCCTTCCCGACTCCTTTGCCCGGTGCTCGCATTGTCAATGTCGCTGGCCCTGCTGGGGCTGGCCCCGGCCCATGCCGCCAGCCTGGCTGACTTCCAGGCGCAGGCCGCGCAAGCGAAGGGCAACCTTGTCCTGCCGGTTTACCCGCTGACCTCCGACGAGGTGCGGGCGCAGGCGGAAAACGCCATCAAGACCGCCGACTCGGCCCTGGCCGCGCTCACCGCACAGGACCTGGCGAGGCTTTCCTTCGCCAATACCTTCGGGGCCTACGATGCCATCACCGGCAAGGTCACCGACGCCTACCTGATCCTCGGCACCGTCGCCGAATCCAGCACCGACAAGGCCATGCGCGATGCCGCCAATGAGATGACGGTGAAGCTGCAGGAATGGAGTGTGGGCCTCGACTACCGGCAGGACCTCTATCGCGTCCTGAAGGCTTTCGCCGACCGCAAACCGGCGATCGACCGCGAACAACAGCGCCTGGTGGACGAGCAGATGCGCAATTACCGCCGCGCCGGCCTCGCCCTGCCCGCCGCCGAACGCGCCGAGGTTGAGCGGCTCCGCAAGGACCTGGCCGCCCTGAACACCCAGTTTGCCGTGAACATCAACGCCGCGCGCGCCCCGCTCGATTTCACCGCGGCCGACCTCACCGGCGTGCCCCAGAGTTTCCTCGACAGCCCCGGCGTCTTGCAGCCCGACGGCCGCTACCGGGTGATGGCCAACATCACCTGGCACGCCGTGGCTATCGCGGAGAACGCCGACAACCCCGAGACGCGCCGACGGGTGCAGACCGCCCGTTTCCAACTGGCCCGCGAGACCAACACCGCCGTGCTCAGCAAGCTGGTCGTGCTGCGCGCGGACATCGCCCACCGCCTGGGCTATGCCACCTGGGCGGATTATCAGATCGAGACCCGCATGGCCAAGAACGGCGCGACCGCGCTCAAGTTCGAGGAGGACCTCGTAGCCGGCCTGCAGCCGAAGTTCGACGCCGAGATGGAGGCCCTGCGCCAGTTGAAGGCGAAGGACACCGGAAAGGCGGACGCGAAGCTCGAGTCGTGGGACATCAGCTACTACACCAACAAACTGCTCAAGGACAAGTATGCCGTCGATACCGAGGCCCTGCGCGTCTATTTTCCCTATCAGGCGACGCTTGGCGGCATGTTCGCCATCTACCAGAAGATCTTCGGCCTGAAGTTCACCGAGGTCGCGGCTCCCTATGTCTGGGCGCCGGGCGTGCAACTCTACGTGGTGCATGACTCCACCACCGGCGTGCCGATGGGCGCGTTCTACCTCGACATGTTCCCGCGCGACGGGAAGTTCAACCATTTCGCCTGCTTCCCGCAGAAGGCGGGCGGCGTGATGGCCGACGGTCGCTATGACCTGCCCGTGGCGGCGCTGCTCTGCAATTTTCCCGCGCCGTCCGCCGACAAGCCCTCGCTCCTCAAGCAGGCCGACGTCGTCACCCTCTTCCACGAGTTCGGCCATGTGATGCACGGCATGCTCAGCCGCTCGCGCTTCGTCGCCCAGGGCGGTTTCAACGTACCGCAGGATTTTGTCGAGGCCCCGTCGCAGATGCTCGAGAATTGGGTGTGGGACAAGGCGGTTCTCGACACCTTCGCCGCCGATTACCGCAACCCGGAGAAGAAGATCCCAGCCGAGACCATTGCCGCCATCGTCGCGGCCCGGCAGGCCACCGAGGGCTATGCCACCCGCCGCCAGCTGTCGATCGGGTTGCTCGACCTCGGCCTGCACACCCTTTCACCCGACGCCGCCTGGCAGGCCGACGTGGTGAAGCTCACTAATGACGTGACCACGCGGGTGGCGATCGCACCGCCGCCCGACACCTTCTGGGCCGCGTACATCGGGCACCTCGCCGGATACGACGCCGGCTATTATGGGTACCTTTGGGCCAAGGTCATGGCGATCGACATGGCGAGCGTCTTCAAGGCGGCCCCCGGCGGCTTCCTGGATGAAAATGTCGGCCGCCGCCTGCGTGATGAGGTCTACGGCGTCGGGCACACGCGCGACGTGGCCGAATCGGTTGAGAAGTTCCTCGGTCGCCCGCGTTCGCAGCAGCCCTTCCTCGACTACGTCGGTATCAAGAAGTAGTGCCCGGCTGCCGGGCGCTGGATCTTCCTGGATTGGGCCGATGGTGGCCCATCCAAGACCGGTCGGGTTCATCTGGCGCCGTCGCACGCCGATCAGAGTGGAGAAAAGGCGGGACTATTTGGGTCCGACCCAAGCTGCGGCATCGGACAGACTCCAGCCACCGCCAAGCGCCTTGTAGAGTTGAACACGGGCGGTGAGTTCGTCGCGCTTGGTCTGGGCCAGCGCCGCTTGCGCCGGGAAAAGCTGCTGCTGCGCCTGCAGTACCTCATAATAACCCGCGTTGCCCGAGACGTAACGCTGGGTGGAAATCCGGACGGCCTCCTCGTAGGCGCGAACCGCCCGCGCCTGCTGTTCCCGGACCTCGGCCAGTTTTTGGACGGAGACCAGGGCATTGGCCACCTCGGCGAAGGCGTTGAGCGCGGTTTGCTGGTAGCGCAGCTTTGCTTCCTCCCAGGCCTCTTTGACCTCGTGATAACGTCCGCGAAGGCCGCCACCCTGGAACAGCGGACCGGTGATCTGGGCGCCCGCAGACCACAAGCCGGCCCGCCGCGAAGTGATGTCTTCAAGCTGCGGGCTCACGGCGCCGAGGATCGCGCTCAGGCCGATGCGGGGCAGAAAACCGCCCACGGTGATCCCCACGTTGGCGTTGGCCGCGCGGGCGGCGGCCTCGGCCTGCCGGATATCCGGCCGGCGCTCCAGCAGCTCCGAGGGCAGGCCCGTGGGGATGGCGGGTGGAATCGTCTGCTCCCCGAGAGGCGCGCCCCGGGTGATGGCACCGGGATTGCGGCCAAGCAGGAGACTGATCTGGTTTTCCTTGATCGCGATCTGCCGTTCCAGTGCCGGCACGCGGGCCGCGTTCGCCGCCGCCGCCGCCTCGGCGCTGGAGCTTTCCAGGCGGGAGGCGATCCCTCCTTCCAGCCGCTGGTTGAACAGTTTCAGGCTGTCGCCAAAAGACTCGGTGGCGTGATGGGCGATGGCCAGTTCATCATCCAGCTCCAGCAGTTCGAAGTAAGCCGTGGCGACCTCGCTGACCAGGCTGAGGAGGACGCCGCGCCGGGCCTCCTCGCTGGCGAGGTATTGCGCGCGGGCCGCCTCGTCGAGTCGGCGGACGCGGCCCCACAGGTCGAATTCCCACGCAACGCCGAGGTAACCGTCGAATCCGCTCGCGATGGCTCCGCCGCCCTGGGTGTAAGCGTTGCCCAACTGGGCGTTGCGGCCGCGGTCGGCGTTGGCCGTGTAGCCGGCCGCGGGGAACAATTGCCCGTGGACCTGGGCCGCCACGGCCCGCGACTGCTCGACCCGGGCAGCGGCGATCCGGGCGTCGTATCCATCCGCCAGCGCGGCGCGGATCAGCTCCCTCAGCCGCTCATCCCTACAAAGATCCCACCACGCGACATCGGCCGGCGCCCGCTCGCCCGTGTTCGCGGCTTGGTCCCGGAAGGAGGCCGGTGCCTCGACGGCGGGGCGCCGGTAGTCGGGCCCAACGGCGCAACCGGCGAGGAAAGGCAGGGCGATGACCGCGCAGGTGAGCGGGAGGCGATTCATGACGCGTCAGATTCCCCCCGATTCCCCCGGATCGTCCCCGGATACGCTGGTGCCACCCTCGACGACCGGATGCAGGGGCGAGGCGTGCAGGCTGTGCGGGCGGCCCTTGGTTGCCCACATTTCGATCACATAGAAGGTGACGGGAATGAGGAAGATGGCGAGGGCGCTGGCCGCGAGCATGCCGCCGATCACCGCCGTCCCCATCACCCGGCGCGCCACGGCGCCCGAGCCGTCGGCCAGCCAGAGGGGAATGCACCCGAAAATAAAGGCCAGGGACGTCATCAGGATGGGGCGCAGGCGGACCTTGGCGCCTTCCAGGGCGGCCTCCAGCAGCGGCACGCCGTGCTCATAGCGCGTCCGGGCGAACTCCACGATCAAGATGGCGTTTTTCGCCGAGAGGCCGATCAGCATGACGAGGCCGATCTGGGCGAAGACATTGTTTTCCATCTGCCGCGACAGCAACGCGGCATAGGCGCCGAATACGGCGACGGGCACGCCGAGCAGCACGCTGAACGGCAGCGACCAGCTTTCGTACAGCGCGGCCAGGATCAGGAAGACAAAGAGCACCGACAGTCCGAAGATGGCGGCGGGCGGCACGCCCTCCTTGGCCTTCTTTTCCTGATACGACATGCCGATGTAGTCGAAGCCCATCTCCCGCGGCATGGTCCGGGCGAAGACCTCCTCGAGGGCCTTGCTGGCCTGGTCCGAGCTGTAACCCGGGGCGGCTGCGCCGTTGATCTGGGCACTGCGGTAGAGGTTGTAGCGCATGGTGAATTCGGGGCCCACCCGGTGCTCCACGGTGGTCAGCGCCGAAAGCGGTACCATCGCGCCGTCGCGGTTGCGGACATAGTAGCTCCCGAGTTTATCCGGTGTGTCGCGATACTCGCCCTCCGCCTCGACATAAACCTGCCACTGGCGGCCGAAGCGGTTGAAGTAGTTCACGAACGCCCCGCCCATGAAGGTCTGCAGCGTCTTGTAGACGTCCGCCAGCGCGACGCCCTGCTTCAGCACCTTGTCGCGGTCCACGTTGACGAAGATCTGCGGAACCGTGGGGAGGAAGGTCGTGGTCAGCCCCGCCAGTTCCGGACGCTTGCGCGCCGCATCCAAAAACGCGGCGACGTTGCCGGCGAGGAAACCGATGTCCCGTCCGGCGCGATCCTCGAGGACGAAGGTGAACCCGCCAGCCGTGCCGACGCCGGGAATCGAGGGAGGCGAAAAGGCAAACGCGGTTCCCTCGGGAAGCTTGCGCAGTTCCTGGTTCAGGTGGGCGCGGATCGCCTCGAAGCGTTCGGCCGGCTGCGTGCGCTCCGACCAGGGCTTGAAGTTGACAAAGAAGAAGCCGCTGTAGGTGTTGTAGACCGTGCTGAGCAGGCTGAACCCGATGACCGCCGTGTAGCTCTTCACGCCCGGGGTGTTTTTCAGGATTTCCTCGACCTTGCGGGCGGCCTCGCTGGTCCGCTGCAGCGAGGAGGCGTTGGGCAGCTGCAAACCGACGTAGATATAGCCTTGGTCCTCCTCCGGCAGGAACGACGAGGGCAGGCGCTTGCCAAACCCGAACGCCACCAGCGCGAAGCAGGCGAGAATGAGGAAGCTGACCGCGCTCTTGCGGATCAGATGGCGCGAGATGTTCACGTAGGCGTCGGTCCCGCGGCCGAAGGCGCGGTTGAACCAGCCGAAGAAGGCGCCCAGCGGACCGCGCGCCTTTTCCCTCGGGCGCAGCAGCATCGCGCAGAGCGCCGGGCTGAGCGACAGCGCGTTGAAGGCGGAGATGATCACCGAGATGGCGATCGTCAGTGCAAACTGCTGGTAGAGCCGCCCGGTGATGCCGGGGATGAACGCGGTGGGGATGAACACCGCGGCCAGGATGATGGCGATCGCCACGACCGGTCCGCCCACCTCCTCCATCGCCTTGATCGTCGCGGCCCGCGGCGTGAGGCCTTCCTCGATATGGTGCTCGACCGCCTCGACGACGACGATGGCGTCATCCACCACCAGCCCGATGGCCAGCACCAGGCCGAAGAGCGAAAGGGTGTTCACGGAAAACCCGAACAATGGGAAAAACATGAACGTGCCGATCAGTGACACCGGCACGGCCAGCAAGGGGATCAGTGTGGGCCGCCAGCCCTGCAGGAAGACGAATACGACGAGGATGACCAGCAGCAGCGCCTGCCAGAGCGTGTTGGAGATTTCGTGGACGCCCTCGGACACGGCCAGCGTCGTGTCGAGGCCGATTTGGTAATCGAGGCCCGGTGGAAAGCGCTGCTTGAGCTGTTCCATCACCTTTTTCACGCCGTTGGCGCAATCGAGGGCATTGGAGCCCGGGAGCTGGTAGATCGCGAGGTTGGCGGCCGGTTTGCCGTTGAACCGGCCCATCACGTTGTAGACCTGCGCGCCGAGCTCGACGCGGGCCACGTCGCGCAGGCGGACGGTCGAGCCGTCGGGATTGGCGCGGATCACGATCGCGCCGAACTCCTCCGGCGAGCTCAGGCGACCCTGCGCCCGGACCGAGTAGGTGAAGTCCTGGCCCTTGGGCGCCGGCTCGCCGCCGATGAGGCCGGCCGGATTGACCGTGTTCTGGCTCTGGATGGCCTGGAGGATCTCGGGCACCGTGATGTTCAGCTTGGCGAGCTGGTCGGGCTTGACCCAGTAGCGCATCGCGTATTGCCCGGCGCCGAAGACCGCCGCGCTGGCGATGCCGGGCACGCGGGTGAGCTGGTCGTTGAGGTTGATGTAGGCGTAATTCGCTAGGAACGTGCTGTCGTACGCATCCGTCGGCGAATACAGCGCGATCAGCATGAGCGGGGCGGTCAGCTGTTTCTGTACCGTGACGCCGAAAGTGGCCACGTCGGCAGGCAGCTGCGGGTTGGACTGTGTGACCCGCATCTGCGTCAGGATCAGGTCGGTGTTGGGATCCGTGGCGACGTCGAAGTTGGCCGTCAACCGCAGCGAGCCGTCGCTGCCGTTGATCGAATACATGTAGTTCATGTTGTCGACGCCGCTCAGCTGCTGCTCGATCGGCGTGGCGACGGACTGCTCGACCGTCTGCGCGTCGGCCCCGACAAAGGTCGTGGTGATGCGCGCCTCGGGCGGGACGATCTTAGGGAACTGGGCGATCGGCAGGCCGAGGAACGCGACCACGCCCACGATCACCGTGAGGATGGCGATGACGATCGCGACGATCGGGCGGTTGATGAAGAACCTCGACACGGCGCGGCTACCTTGCGGCCTCCGCGGCGGTGAACGGCAGCGGATTGACGACCGAGCCCTCGCGGACCTTTTGCAGGCCCTCCGCGACCACGCGGTCGCCAGGGTGCAGGCCCGCTTCGACCACGCGCAACGTGCCGATTTGCGGGCCCGCCTTCACCGTGACGATATGGACATGGTTCTCCGGATCAACGGTGGCCGCCTGATAGCTGCCTTGAAGTTCGCTCAGCGCGCGCGACGGCACGAGGAGAGCGTTCTTTTCCACGCTCACCACCGCCCGCACGCGCGCGAACTGGCCGGGCCGGAGGAGTCCCTGCGGATTGGGGAAAAGGGCCACCACGCGCAGCGTACCGGTATTGCCGTCCACGTGGCGGTCGAGGGCGAAGAAGGTTCCCTGCTGCGGATAGGTCGTGCCGTCCGAGAGCACCAGGTCGAACGCCATGCCCTTCGGGATGCCGGGGGCATCGGGTTCGCGCCGGCGGAATTCAAGGTACGCCTGCTCGCTGATGGAAAAATTGGCCTTGATCGGATCGACGGTGGAAACCGTGGTCAGGATGCCCGTGGCCGGTCCCACCAGATCACCGATCTGCGCCTGGACCAAACCGGCGATCCCGTCGACGGGGGAGACGATGTGGGTGAAATCAAGATTCAAGCGGGCCTGCGCGACCGCGGCCTCGGCCGACGCCACCTGGGCGGCGGCGATCAGCCTGGCCTGCTGGGCGTTGTCGAGCTCTTCCTGGCTGATGGCCTTGTCGGCGGCGAGCGGCGTGTCGCGCTTGACGTCCAGTTCGGCCTTGCCGAGCTGCGCCTGTGCCTGGCCCAGCAGTCCCTCGGCCTGCGCCAGCGCCGCCGCAAACGACCGCGGGTCGATCTCAAAGAGCGGGTCGCCCTTTGCGACGGTTGCCCCTTCCTGGTAGTTCTGCTTGAGCAGGTAACCGCTGACTTGGGCGCGGATCTGTGCGTTGACGGATCCATCCAGCGTGCCGATCCATTCGCGCACCACCGGCACATCCTTCTGCACCACCGCTACCACCTGGACGTCCACGGGGGTGGGGACCGGTTCCGCGCGCTTGCCGCACCCGCCGGCCAGGCCCAAAGCCAGTCCTGCCGCCACAATTACAAGAAACTTCCGACCCCACGTGGATGGATCCATCGGGCGGGAGTTAAGTCAGCGCGCCGAAATATTCAACTGGGTTGTCGGAAATATGCGCCCGGACGGGTCAGACGGTTCCAGCCCGGCAACGGGGCAACGCGACGGATGCTTCGCCCGCTGTTCCCCGTCGGTTGACCAGTGCAATTCGTGGTGACAACCGGCGGCTCAGACCGACTCGAGCAGCTTGCCCGCCTTCGCCAAGGCTGCGGCGAGGCTTGGGGCAAGCGGGACGCTCAAACGGTCTCCAGTAATTTGTAGAGACGGGCGACCATCGGGGTCGCGTCCTCGAGCATGCCGGCGGAGATGAGCGCATTGTCGAGGATCTGCTCGGCGACAAGTTTGGCCTTCTCCGGCGTCGCCGTGTGCGTCTCAAACAGGCGTTTCATCACCGCGGACCGCGGGTTGATCTCGAGGTTGACCTTCTGCGGGAGATCGGAGCCCTCCTTGTTCATGGCCTTCAGCATGCGGCGCATGTGGGCGGACATGAACTTGTCGGCATTGATCGCGAGCGCGGGCGAGTCCACCAGCCGGTCGCTGGCCTTGACCTCGCCGACGCGGTCGCCGAGCGTCGACTTGAGCCAGGTGGTGAGCGTTTTCGTGTCGGCCTCGCTGAGGGCGCCCTCGGGCTTGGGGATGTCGGAGAGCTTCACGTCGCCGTGATCGGCGGCAATCAGCTTCTTGCCGTCGAACTCGCGGACGTTGTTCATCACGTATTCGTCGACGGGTTCATAGCAGAAGAGCACCTCGAGGTTGCGGGCCTTGAAGGCCTCGAGATAGGGACCGCTCTCGATCGTCGCCCGGTTGGCGCCGACCAGGTAATAGATCTCCTTCTGTTCCGGGCCCATGCGCGAGACGTAGTCGGCGAGGGAGGTGGACTTGGTCTTGTCGGTCAGCGATGACTCGAAGCGGAGCAGCTTCATGAGCTGTTCCTTGTGGGTGAAGTCGAGGGCGGCGCCCTCCTTGAGGAAGATGCCGAAGTTGGCGTAGAACTTGAGGTAGGAGTCAGGCCGCTGGGTCGCCTCCTCGTCGAGGAACTTTAGGAAGCGTTTGGTGATGACCTTGTTCAGCTTCTCGATGAGGGCCTTGTCCTGCATCGTCTCGCGCGAGATGTTGAGCGGCAGGTCCTCGCTGTCGACGACGCCCTTGAGGAAGCGCAGCCACT
>CAZZDB010000027.1:0-26867 GCA_964652485.1 uncultured Oleiharenicola sp. | reverse complement strand
ATCTTGAACGGATCGCGCAGCGCCCAGGCGGCAAGCTGCTCGATCTCCGGCGGCAGGGTGGCGGTGAAGAACAGCGTCTGGCGGTTCTTCGGCACCTTGGCGACGATGCGCTTCACGTCGGGCAGGAAGCCCATGTCGAGCATCCGGTCCACTTCGTCGAGCACGAGGATGTCGATATGATCGAGGCGCACCTCGCCCTGCTCCATGAAGTCGAGCAACCGGCCCGGGGTGGCGGCCAGCACATCCATGCCGTGCGCGAGATCCTCGCGCTGCTTGCCGTAACCGACGCCGCCGTAGACCACCGTCACGCGAAGGTCGGTGTATTTGGCGAAACCCTTGAAAGCCTCCTCGACCTGCACGGCAAGCTCGCGCGTGGGCTCGAGGATGAGCACGCGCATGGCGCCGTGTTTCTCCAGCTTGTGCAGGATGGGCAGCGCAAACGCCGCGGTCTTGCCCGTGCCCGTCTGGGCGGAGCCGATGACGTCCTTGCCCGCGAGAACCTGCGGAATCGCCTGCACCTGGATGGGCGTGGGCGTTTCATAGCCCATTTGCTGCACGGCGTAGGCGAGCCGGTCGTTCAGGCCCAGGGCCGTGAATACCGTGTCGAGCTTCGGGACCTCGGGCAAAGGCTTCGGCGGTTGCGCCGCCCGGGGCGTGTGCGGCGCGGCGGGCGCCGTCGGACGGGGCGAATGGGTCGGCCGGGGCTGCACATGGGCCGGCTGCCGGTGGGCGTCACCAGACCGGGGGGGCTGACCACCGCCGCGCCTTTCGGGGCGCTGCGGACCGCTCTTGGGTGCGGGCTTGCTGGTCTTGTGGGCCGGCTTGGCCTCGGGGTGCTTTGCGTCCTTGCGGAAGGACTGCCGGATTCTTGAAATGAGCTTACGGAGCATGGAAAATTAGGGCCAAGGTATCAGGCCCGTCGGGGTGCATTGCAATCCCTCATCTCAACCCGGAACCCCACCGGCTCAAAGGCCGGCCTTGATCTTGTCCAGAATGGACATGGACAGCGCCTCGTCGCCGAACAGCCCAACGCGAATCTTGATGTTGGTCAGTTTCTTGCCGGAGTTGGTGAGGGTGATCTCGACCTTCTTGTCCATGGCGGTGCGGGCTACCAGCACGGCCTTCAGCGCGTCCTTGTTTTCACTGACTCTGGCGAATTCCAGCTCCTTGATCGACGAGCGGGCCGAATCAACCACCTTGTTGTAGTCGCTGTTCAGGTTGGCCTCGAGATCCCCGCGAACATAAGCCACCGCACTGGCACCAGCGCCGGCCGCCGCCACGATGCAGCCGGACAGGGCGGCGAGGCACGCGCCCAGCCAGACCGCCACTAACAAACGCCGCACGGTAACCAAGGCCGAAGAAGGATTTTGTTTCATGCTGCTCAGACCCCAACAGAACGACGTGGCTCCCGCAATGCCGTAAAACAATGTCGCCTTGTTTTTACGTCGCATTGGCGGAAACCGGCTGACAAGCACTCGCCTCCGGCCCAGTAGCTTATATTCGTTCCGCCATGTCCTGCATCATCCGCTCCGCTACCATCGCCGACGTGCCGCTCATCCTCGCCTTCATCCGCGACCTGGCCACCTACGAGCAACTGCTGCCCGACGTCGTTGCCACTGAGGAGACCCTGCAGCAAACCCTGTTCGGCAAAGCGCCCGCCGCGCATGTGGTCATCGCCGAAGTCATAGGTCAGCCGGCCGGCTTCGCGCTCTATTTCTTCAACTTTTCCACTTTCCTAGCCAAGCCCGGCCTGTATCTGGAGGACCTTTTCGTCAAACCCGAGTTTCGCGGCAACGGCACGGGCAAGGCCCTGTTGTTGCACCTGGCCAGAATCGCCAATGCCCGCGGCTGCGGGCGCATGGAATGGGCGGTGCTCGATTGGAACGAACCCGCTAAGGGCTTCTACAAGAAGCTCGGCGCCGTGCCGCTCGATGACTGGCGCGTAATGCGCCTCACCGGTGCAGCCCTGGCGCAATATGCCTGATACAACGCCCCGCTGTAACGGATCACATGCGCCCGACTGCTCCTGCGCAGGCCGCGGCGGTTCTGCTAGACTGCGCCCATGAAACTTCCGCTGTACTGGATCGATGCCTTCACGGACAAGGTTTTTCGCGGCAACCCGGCCGCCGTCGTGCCCTTGGAAAGCTGGCTGCCCGGCCACGTCATGCAGCACATTGCCTTCGAGAACGGTCTCGCCGAATCCGCGTTCTTTGTCCGCACCGGTCCCGACCGGTTCCATCTCCGCTGGTTTACGCCGACTGTCGAGATGGATCTCTGTGGCCACGCTACACTAGCCAGCGCCTTTGCCCTCTTCACCCAGCTCTCTCAGCCAGGAGACTGCGTGACTTTCGATTCGCGCAGCGGGCCACTCGTGGTCCTGCGCCAAGGAGGCGACCTGCTAGAACTCGACTTCCCCAGCCGCCCGGCCCGTCCGACTGGGGCCTCTGACGAGCTGGTGCGCGCGCTTGGCGCCGCACCGGAGCAGGTGGCCTTCGCCCGCGATACCCTTTGCGTCTTCGCCCACGAGGAGGACGTGCGGGCCCTCCGGCCCGACTTCACCGCCATCGCCAGGCTCGACACCTTCGCGGTCATTGCCACCGCCCCCGGCCAAGATTGCGATTTCGTTTCGCGCTTCTTCGCGCCCCGTGCCGGCGTGAATGAGGACCCGGTCACCGGTTCAGCCCACTGCACCTTGGTGCCCTACTGGGCTGGCCGCCTCGGCAAGACCAGGCTTCATGCCCGCCAGGCATCGGCCCGCGGCGGTGAGCTGTTCTGCGTGATGCGGGGCGACCGCGTGGGCCTGGCCGGCCACGCCGTCCTCTACCTGCGGGGCGAGATCGATATCTAGGAACGCCAGCAACTTGCCCGCCAAGGCCATGCTGCCGGGCGCGACCCGGCGCCTAGCGGTCGGATAATTGTCATGGTCACAGCACCCGGTATTTGGCACTGTGCTGGTATCAATTGATCCTCGCTGCTGCTGTCCTGCCCGCCCGATTTCCCCTATCTTCCGGCCCACTTTTTCCACGCCATGATCCAGACGTTACCCTCACCTGCCACGAAGTCCGCCCTAGCGGTGCTGTCACAGCCGCTCTACGCCGAGTTGGCCGGTTCCCTTCAGACGTTGATCGAGCAGGGCACGCTGCGCCCGGGACACCGCGTGCCGTCCGTACGCCGCATGTCGCTGCAGCGCGACGTGAGTATCGCCACCGTGCTGCAGGCCTACACCGTGCTGGAAAACCGCGGCTATCTCGAGGCGCGCCCCCAATCCGGCTATTATGTCCGCCCGCGTCCGCCCTTTCTCAGCCCCGAGCCGCGCATGGCCAGACCAATGGCCAAGCCGTCCTACGTGGGCGTCAAGGACCTCACCACCGAGATCATGGAGCGCTCGGCCAGCTCCGACTTCATCCCGTTTGGGGCCGCCTGCCCGCACCATAGTCTCTTCCCAAACAAGAAGCTCGCGCGGCTCCTCGGTTCCGTGGCCCGCCGTGATCCGTCGCTCATCAGCCGCCACGTCATGAACTGGGGCTACGAACCCCTGACCCGCGAAATCTCCCGCCGCTACCTGCAGGGCGGCGTGCCGCTAGCCCACGACGAACTCGTCGTCACCATCGGCTGTTCCGAGGCGCTGAACCTGTGCCTGCGCGCCGTCACCAAGCCCGGCGACACGATCGCGATCGAGACCCCCGCCTATTTCGGTTTCCTCGAGATGATCCAGAGCCTCAACCTCCGCGCCCTGGAGATCCCGACCTCGTCCCGCGAGGGCATCTGCCTGGACGCCCTGCGTGATGCGATCGAGCAGAACGACGTCAAGGCGGTGCTCGTGATGCCCAACTTCCACAACCCGCTGGGCAGCCTCATGCCTGACGAAAAGAAGAAGCGGCTCTACGATCTGCTGTGCGAATACGACCTGCCCGCCATCGAGGACGACATCTATGCCGACACACATTTCGGCGAGGTGCGCCCCAAGCCCCTCAAGGCCTGGGACCGCGACGGCCGCGTCATGCTCTGCTCCTCCTTCGGCAAGTCGCTCGCGCCGAGCTTCCGCGTCGGCTGGACCGCGCCCGGCCGCTACCTCGAGCGCGTGCGCCGGCTCAAGTTCACCAACACCATGGGCACGCCCGTCATCCTGCAGAAGACGCTCGCGGAATTCCTGCGCGACGGCGGTTACGACCATCACCTGCGCTCGCTGCGGCGGGCGTATCATCAGCAACTGCACCTTTTCGCCCAGACGATGCAGCGTCACTTTCCCGAGGGCACGCGCTACAGTCGGCCCCAGGGCGGCAACGTCATCTGGGTCGAGTTCCCGGCCGGCGTGGACACGCTCAAGCTCTACCACGAGGCACTCAAGCACCGTATCAACACCGCCCCCGGCGCGCTCTTTTCGGTGAAGGACCGCTACAATAACTGCCTGCGCATGAGCTGCGGCCTGCCTTGGTCCGACGAGGTCGGGGCGGCGCTGAGCCAGCTCGGCGAGCTCGTCAAAAAGCAGCTGTAACCCGGCGACCGATTCCCTGCGCGATCTCCGCCCGTGACGGGCGGAGCCTGCCGACCTTACCTTCAATCCTGCTGAGAAAACACCGTGACCAACCCTGACAAGACTCCCGCCAAGGCCGCGCTTATCGCCGGCTTCGCCGCCATCTACATCATCTGGGGATCCACCTATCTCGGCATCCGGGTCGTGGTCGAGACCATCCCGCCGTTCCTGATGGCCAGCCTGCGTTTCTTCACCGCCGGCGCCATTATCGCCGCCTACATCGCACTCACCCGCGGCTTCAGGGCCCGGCCCCACCAGTGGCGCGACAACGCCATCATCGGCGGCTTCCTTTGCCTCGGCGGCAACGGCCTCGTGTGTTGGTCCGAACAGAAAATCCCTTCCGGCATCGCCACCCTCATCATCTCGGTGGGACCGCTTTTCATCGTGCTGCTCGACTGGGCCGCGCACGCCATCTTCAAGGACAACCGCCGCGGCACGCGCCCCACGCGCCTGACGTTTGTCGGCTTGGCCCTGGGCTTCGCCGGCCTCGTCGTGCTCGTCGGTCCCGATGTCCTCCGGCGGGGCGCGGGCGGGTTGGACGGCTGGAGCGTGCTGGGCCTGATCGGCGCGTGCCTGTTCTGGGGCGTCGGCATGATCTACACCAAGTATGCGCATGATCCCGTGGAATCGTTCACCGGCGCCGGGATCCAGATGCTCACGGGCGGGGCGTGGCTGCTGCTGGTCAGCGTGCTGTGCGGCGAACCGGCTCGGGTGAACCTCGGCGGCATCAGCCCGCACTCGGTGATCGCGTGGGGTTACCTGGTGGTCTTCGGTTCGCTGATCGGTTTCACGACCTTCGTCTGGTTGATGAAGCACAGCACCCCCGCCCGTGTTTCCACCTACGCCTACGTCAACCCGATCGTGGCGGTCTTCCTCGGCTGGCTGGTCCTGCACGAGCCGGTGAGCCCCCGGATCTTCGTGGCTTCGGCCATCATCATCGCCGGCGTTGCGATCATTACGACCGCGAAGAAGAGGACCCCCGCCGCTCCGGCCCGTCCGACTGTGGCCTGTGCCGAAGCCCAGCCCTCAGGCGGACGCTAGCGTCATCGGCGGCGACCGGTGGCTGCTGCCCGATGAAACTTTGCGGGACTACGGTGGTCTGACCATCCATGAACCGCCGACTCGTAACCACCTTAATGCTCGCCGCCAGCCTGGGTTTTCTCGCGGGCTGCCAGACCGTCGAGCACCGCATCAAAGAGAAGCCCGAGGTCTTCGCGCAGATCGACAAGGCCACGCAGGACAAGATCAAACAGGGCATCATCGACCTCGGCTATACGGAGGACATGGTCTATCTCGCCCTCGGCACTCCCGACCAAAAACGCGAAGCCATCAGTGAAAAGGGCAAGTCCACCATCTGGATCTACAACACCTATTATACGCGCTATGACGGCGCCACCGCGTTCGACTATGAGCGGGGCGTTTATTTCGACCCCTTTCTCAAGACCTACCGTGTGTATTCCCATCCCGTCTTTGCCCGGACCTATCGCGAGGACCGGGAAGAGCGCATCCGCGTCGTCTTCAAGGACGGCAAGGCTGCCGTCATCGAGCAGGCGAAGGACTAGCGCAGCACCCGCCGCAGCTTGGGCCCGATCCGCCGCGCCAGCGTCGGGTTCGCATAGCCGGTCCACGCCACCGGGGTGGTGGTGTCGAGCGGCGCACGCAACGGCCCGCCGTCCGGCGCGGTGATGACGCAGCCCAGTTCCTGCGCGATCAACGCCGTGCAAATGTCGTAGGGATGGCACGCCAGCGCCGAGTGAAGCTTCAGCTTCGCGAACGCCAGCGGGCGCAGGTCGGCGATGAAGCGGTCGTGGCCCATCGCCAGCTCGTAGATCTGTCCACCGCTGCTCAGGTATTGGTCGTCGAAGATGTCCATCCCGTCGCCGAGCCGGCGGAACAGGGCGCACTCGCGCTCGGCCAACCACGCCCTCCCCGGCGGGAAGAACTTGGCGAAGGACGCAAAGCCTCCGGTAAGTTCGCGGGCGTGGGACGGGCGCGGTGCGAACTTCACCCGTCGCCCGGTGCGCAAATCCAGTCGCTCGGCCCGGACCCGGCCGCCCCGCACGACGCTCAGCTGGTCCGCCACGCCCTGCTTGGTGACGGGCAGCTCGGTCATCACGGCGACGACGATGTCGCGCAGGTTGGTTTTCACCCCGCGCTGCGGCGCGAGCGCCGCCAGGCTCCAGGCGGAGCGCTTGTCGTACATCAGCCCGCGCGTGCCGTCGATGGGATCGAGAATGCACTTGAGGCGCGTCTGCGCCACCGGCGTGCCGCGGGGACAGGTCACCGCCCCGTTTTTCTCCTCGAAACCTTCCATCACCAGTTCCACCGGCCAGGATTTCGGCCAGTGGGTTTCAAACCACACCCGCACCGCGTTCTCCCCGACCTTGTCGATGGCGTAAATGGTGTCGGCCGAAGTGATCGCAGCGACCCGCGCCATCCGTCGGCTGCCGCGCAACTGCGCCGCGCGGACGGAATCGCGAATGGCCTCCTGCAGACGGCAGAGCAGCCGGCAGAGCCGGTTGACTTCGGCCCGCTTCACAGCACCCCCACGGACGAGGCCACCAGTTTCTCGAAGGCGGTGGCACCCCGGGCAGCGTTCGCCAGGGTGTGAGCGTGGGTCAGGTGTTCATCGGACAGGCCCGCCCCCATGTTGGTGATGCAGGAGACACCGACGACCTTCATGCCACAGTGCCGGGCGATCAGGCAATCGGGCACGCTCGACATGCCCACCGCATCGCCGCCCCAGCCCTGCGCCATGCGGATTTCAGCCGGCGTCTCGAACGACGGGCCGCGGAAGGCCACGTAAACACCCTCGTGCAGCGTGATGCCCTCCTGTTTCGCCACCGCCTTGACCTGGGCCCCCAGCGTCTTGTCCCACGCGTCGCTGACGGGAAAAAACCTCGGTCCGAAGGTGTCGTCGTTCGGCCCGGTGAGCGGATTGAGACCGAGGAAATTGATGTGGTCGGTGATCAGCATGAGCTCGCTGACCTTGATGTGCGGCCGGAGGCTGCCGGCTGCATTGGACAGGAACAGCGTCTCCGCTCCCGCCGCGTGGACCGAACGGATCATCGTCTTGAGCGGGTAAGCGTCGTTCGTCTCGTAGAAATGCTTGCGCCCCTTCAGCACGATGACCGGCACCCCGTTCAACTGCCCGGCGAGCAGCTCTCCGACATGTCCCATCACGGTCAGCACCGGGAAGCCGGGGAGATCCTTGTAGGCGATGGTGACCGATTTTTCAATCCGGCCCGCGAGTCCGCCCAAACCGGAGCCGAGGATGATCGCGATCTTCGGTTTCAAGCCGCCGAGGGCGGCAATGATCTTTCCGGCTGACTGCCGGACGTTTTCGACGTGGGCCTGCTGCGTTGTCATGTTCCCAGCCTAGCGGAAAGCCCGCGGCGGTAAAAGGCTGCAGTGAACAATCTTCGACGCGGTATACGCCGGGTGGATCAGGCAGCATCGGCTGCTTGCGCCGCGGTTTATGACACGGCATGTTCGTCCCATGCAAAAGACCTCCACGTTTACCCGGAAAAGCGCCCGACCGGAGCCACCCGCGGCCCGCATTCTGTCACCCCGCCGCAAGACCACGCAGGCCGCCACGCCGCACGAGCTGGCCCTCGAGCAACTCGAACATTTCCACATCGACCCGCAAAGCCCGGCCGGCCGGCCGCTGCTGGCGCTGGCCGAGAAGCTTTATTGCGCGCACGGCGATGTGATGGACCTGTGGGCGGCGACTACGCGCGAACTCGGCCGCCTGCCGCGCCAGGATCGTCTCGCGCTGTTCAACGCGAAGAAATTCCTCTCGTTCCAACTGGCGAAGCTCCTCGACACGCTGCAAAACCCCTCGCGCAAGACCCACCAGTCACTGCACTACTCGAACAGCACGATGCTGGCCAAGGGCCCCTACCCGGTCTTCGACAACGTCACGGCCATCTTTTCCGCGACCCCCGTCATCACGCGCACCGCGACCTACCTCTACGCCTGTTCTGAGTGGATCGACGACGCGTTCCAGGGCCGCGAGTTCCTGCACGAGATCTACTCGCGCCTGATGAACCCGACCTCGATCTCGCTTGCGAACCACATCGTGGACATCGAGGCCGGGCCCATGGCGGGCGAATACATGGCGTGGAACTTCAACTCCGGCATGGGCGCCATCGACGCCGCGCTTTCGCACGTGGTCGGCTACCAGGACGTCGTCCTTTCCTCGCGCAACATCTACGGGGGCGCCTACCAGCTGCTGCACGATTGGTTCGGCAAGCGCTCGAACCTCGACGTCGGCGTCTTCTTCTTCGACGGCTTCGCGGCCGCCGACTTCACCCAAGCCCTGGCCGGCGTGAAAAAGACCTACGCCGGCCGCCTCGCCGCCGGCCGCAAGGTGTATGTCTATCTCGAGAGTCCCTGCAATCCGCACGGGGTGTTCCTCGACGTGCCCGCCATCTGCGCCGCCGCGCACGCCGCCGGGCTCACCGTCATCTGCGATTGCACGGTTGGCACGCCCTTCCTCGTCCGTCCGCTGCAGCAGAAGAATCCGGCCGAGCGCCCCGATTACATCATCCACAGTTACACGAAGGATCTGACCGGCCATGGCACCACCACCGCCGGGGTCGTCATCGGTCGCAACGAGGACATGTTCCTGCCGAAGGGCGACACCGCACCCGGCGGCAAGAGCTGGCACGACACGCTTTTCTGGAACGTCTACTACATCAAGGGCGCGTTCCTCGACTCCGACAAGGCCTTCGAGGTACTCACCGGCATGAAGACACTCGAGCTCCGCATGCTCAAGAAGTGTATCAATACCCTTGTTTTCACCCACTGGCTCGCCTCGAACCCGCTTGTCACGGTCAACGGTCCGGCCAATCCCGCCGACCCCAACCACGCCACCGCCACCCGGCTTTCCTATCTTGGGCTGCCGGCACCACTGTTCACGATCAACTTCGAGCGCGCGAAGGTCTCGCGCGTCACCCTCGAGCGTTTCTTCGATTCCCTCGCCCCGATGTTCGGGCACATGGTGTCGCTCGGCCAGAGCAACACCCTCGTGCTCTGCCCCGCGCTGACCTCGCATAGTGAACTCAGCCCCGAGGCACTCAAGGAGGCCGGCATTACGCCGACCACCATCCGCATCTCCGTCGGCGACGAGTCACCGCGCGAACTTATCGGCGACTTCCTCGAGGCGGCGCGCGCTACGATTGACGAGACCATTCCCGGGTTCACGAAGAAGTTCATGCTCCCGGCCGCCATCGACGCCATGATCGACGAGGTCTACGCCGATGTGCACCGGCGGCACGCTGCAGCCCAACCCCGCTTCGCCGAATGCACGACATGAGCCGGACCCCATCCGCTTCGCTCCGTCCCGCCCTCCCGGCCGATGTGGCCATCACCCTGGCGTGGACGCCGGAAGAGGACGCGCTGCGTCGTTGGGCGGGACCGAGCACGCGCTGGCCGGCCACGCCGGAGTCGCTGTGGGCGGACCTCAACAATACTGACGCCACGAGCTTCGCCTTCGAGTCGGTGAAGCACGGTCTTGTTGGTTTCGGACAAGTGAGATACCGGGAACAGACCTACGGCCATCTCGCACGGATCATTGTGTCCCCCAGTCACCGCGGCCTTGGTCTCGGGCGCGCGCTTTGCGCGGCGTTGATGCAGGAGGCTCCCCGGCTTCACCCCATCAAGGGCTACTCGCTCTATGTTTTTCCCGACAACGCCCGCGCGATCGCCCTCTATCGCTCGCTCGGCTTCGTCGAGCGAGGGATGCATCCGCAATTCAACTGTGTCTTGATGTTGGCACCCTTGGCCGCTCCCGGTCACGGCACCACGCCGGGGAAAACGTAGGCCTGCAGCAGCACCAGCACGCCGACGAGCGACGCCAGCGCCAGGCTGTGCCAGAAGACCGAGCGCAGGATCTGTCCCTCCTGCCCCGCTTGTCCCGTGGCGACACCGGCCACGACGATGCTCTGCGCGTCGATCATCTTGCCCATCACGCCGCCGGTGCTGTTTGCCGCCGCTGCGAGCACCGGGGAGATGCCCACTTGGTGGGCGGTGACCTGCTGCAGGTTGCCGAAAAGCACATTCGAGGCGGTGTCGCTGCCCGTCAGTGCCACGCCGAGCCAGCCGAGCAGTGGTGAGAAAAACGGGAATAACGCGCCGGTGCTGGCGAAGGCCAGACCCAGCGTCGAGTCGAGTCCCGCGTAGCGCGAGGTGAACGCAAGCGCCAGCATCGTGGAGATCGTGAGCAGCGACCACCGCACCCGCCAGACCGTGTGCAGGTAGGTCCGCAGGAGGTCCCGCGGCCGCAGGCCCAGGAGCAGGCCCGCGAGCAACGCCGTCAGCAGCGGGGCGGTGCCGGTCGCCGAGAGCAGATTGAGCGTGTAGATCGCGCTCTCCGCCCGCGGCTGAGGGACGAGCGGCGGTGCCTTCAATACCGCCCCGTCAAGGGGCGCCACGGGATAGCTCCTTTCCCAGAGGTGATTGAGGGCCGCCTTTGTGCCCGGCAGCGCCCAGACGAAGACCACCACGGTCAGGATCAACCACGGCGACCAGGCGCGAAAAACGACTCCGGCCTGCGGCGTGCCCGCCACTTGCTCCGGAACCGGGTCCGATGAGACGGCGACCTCATCTGGAAACCGCCAGACGGTGCGCGGCTGCCAGAGACGCAGGAGCAGCAGCAGGGCGCCAATCGAGACCAGTGCACTCGCCGTGTCCACCAGCCAGGGCCCGTGCAGGTTGCTCACCAGAAACTGCACGCCCGCAAAGCTTGCGCCCGCGACCATGCAGGCCGGCCAGACCTGCACCATCGACCGCCAGCCCGCCATCGCCGCCACCAGCCAGAAGGGTATCAGCAGACTGAGAAACGGCAACTGTCGCCCGGTCATGGCACTCAGCTCTTGCAGCGGCAGGCCCGTCACCTGCGCGAGCGAGACGATGGGGATGCCGAGCGAGCCGAAGGCGACCGGCGCGGTGTTGCCGATCAATGCCAGCGAGGCGGCCAGCAACGGCCGGAACCCGATGCCGATCAACATCGCCGCCGAGATCGCCACGGGCGCGCCGAAGCCCGCCGCGCCCTCGATGAATGCCCCGAAGCTGAACGCGATCAGCAGAGCCTGGATGCGGCGGTCGGCCGAAAGGCCGGCGATGGATCGCTTCACGATGTCGAACTGGCCCGTCTTGACTGTGATATCGTAAAGGAAGACCACATGAAGCACGATCCACCCGATGGGCAGCAGGCCGTAAAGCGCACCGTAACCGGCGGCGGCCAACGCCAGCGGGGCCGGCATGTGGTAGACCAGGATCGCTGCACCCAGCACCACGGCCAGGCCGGCCAACGCCGCCCAATGCGCCCGCACCCCGCAGAACGCCAGCAGGCAGAGCAACACGACCGCCGGCGCCACCGCGACCAGCGTGGAGGCACCGAGACTGTCAAACAACGGGGTGTAGTTCTGCGTCCAGGACATCGCTGGTGGGGTGATAACCGAGGGGGAAAGCGCCGATGGATTCTCCGGCCGCGCTTACTTCTTCGGCCAAGGGGTTTGCGTCTCGCGCTTGAGCTCGCGAGTCATCAGCGCCGTCAAGGCGTCGGCGGGCTTCTTCCCCTCGTAGAGAATCGCGTATACCTCCGCCAGAATCGGCGCGGTGATGCCACGTTCCCGACAAAGACCGTGGAGCGCCTCGGTCGTGCGGTGCCCTTCGACCACCGTCTTGCGGCCGGCCAGCAGCTCGGCGACGGACTTGCCCGCGCCGATCTTTTCGCCGAATTCGCGGTTGCGGCTCCACGCCCCATGGCTCGTGGCCACGAGGTCGCCGAAGCCGCTGAGACCATAGAAGGTCTCGGGCTTGGCGCCGAGTGCCTGGCCGACCCGTACCATCTCGGTCAACGCCCGGGTCAACAGGGCCGCCTTGGAGTTGTCACCGAGCCCCAGCCCGTCGCAAAAGCCGGCGGCGATGGCATAGATGTTCTTGAGGCCGGCGCCGTATTCCGCGCCGGCAAGATCATCGCTCGTGTAGATGCGCAGGGTGGATCCGCTCATGGCCGCCTGCACCTTGGGCGCGAACGAGTCGGCGCGCTGTGCGGCCATCACCATGGCGGCCGGGAGACCGCGAGCCACTTCGGCGGCATTGGTCGGGCCGGTCAGCGTGCCGCAGTTCAGGCCCGGCAGGATCTGCGCCATCATCTCGCTCGGGCGGAGGTGCGTGCCGATTTCGAGGCCCTTCACCAGACTAAGGAAAAGCTGCAACCGGGAGGTGTCGTGCAGCACGGCGCGCATCAGCTCGCACCAGGCTCGGACTGATTGCGACGGGCAGGCGATGAGCGCCACGTCGGCCTCGACCAGGGCGGTGCGCAGATCATGGGTCACGATGAGGGGATCGGGCAGTTTGATCCCAGGGAGGTAATCGTGATTTTCGCGCTCAGCCCGCAGGGACCCGGCGTGCTCGGACCGGCGTGCGACGAGGGTCGTGTGCTGGCCGCGGCGCGCCAGATGGACCGCCATCGCGGTGCCCCACGCGCCCGCACCAATGACGGCAAAATTGAGGGGGCGCTGCTCGGGCATGAGAGGAACCATCAGGATTTGAGGAAGCTGGGGATTCTTTCCCCAACGAGCATAGCATCGAAATTCTCGCGGGCGTTGACCAGCTCGAATCGGCTGCCGGACACCAGTACCTCCGCGGCCATCGCGCGGGTGTTGTAGCGGCTCGCCATCGTGTAGCCGTAGGCGCCGGCGCTCATGAAGGCGACCAGCTCCCCCTCGCCCAGGGTCTGGAGCGTGCGATCCTTGGCAAAGCAGTCGCCCGATTCGCAGATGGGGCCCACGAGGTCGGCCGTCAGCGCCGGGCGCGAGGTGTCGCGGAGCAGCGGCACGAGCTCATGGTAGGCCTCATACATCGCGGGCCGCACGAGGTCGTTCATCGCGGCGTCGAGCACGAGGAAGTTCTTGCCTGAACCGCGCTTCAGGTATTCGACGCGAGAGAGAAGCACGCCGGCGTTGCCCACCAGGAAACGGCCGGGCTCGAGGAGAATCTTGAGGCCGAGCGGCGCGAGGAGCGGCTGCAGCGCGGCGCCGTAGGCCTCGGGCGTCAGCGGGCGCTCCCCCTCGGATCTCGCGTCCCACCATGCGGCGTCACCGCTGGCCAGAGCATCCTGATAGACGATGCCGATGCCGCCCCCGATGCTGAAATACGTGATGCCATAGAGCCTCTTCAGCTGGATCGCGAACGGAATGACCTTCTTGACCGCCTCGACGAAAGGTGCGGCGGAGGTGAGCTGCGATCCGATGTGCATCTGCACGCCCTGGATCGAGAGGTGCGGGTATTGGGCCGCGGCCTCGTAGGCGGCAGCGGCGTACTTGAGCGGGATGCCGAACTTGTTCTCGCTCTTGCCGGTGGTGATCTTGGCATGGGTCTTGGCATCGACGTCGGGGTTGATGCGGATGGCGATGGGCGCCTTGCGGCCCAGCTGGCCTGCGACGTGGTTGATGCGGGCCAGCTCGGGCTCGCTCTCCACGTGGAAGCCGAAGACCCCCGCCTCGAGCGCGAACCGGATCTCGGCCTCGGTCTTGCCTACACCGGCAAACACGCTGCGCGAGGCGCTGCCGCCCGCGGCCAGCACCCGGCGGAGTTCGCCGCCGCTCACGAGATCAAAAGCCGCGCCCAGATTTGAGAACAGCCGCAGGACGGCGAGGTTGGAGTTCGCCTTCATGGCGAAGCACAGTTGCACGTCGAGGCCGGCCAGGCTCGCGGTCAGGCGCCGGTAGTTGTCGGTGATGGTTTGTGCGCTGTAGACGTAGGTCGGCGTGCCGTGGAGCTGCGCCACGGCGGCGAGGTCGACCGATTCACAGTGGAGATTCTGGCCGTGATAGTGAAAATGATGCATCGGGAGGAGGCGGGCGTGGAAGCAGTCGAGATAGCCAGAATCCCCCTGAAAGGAAGAGCTATTTTTGCGGAACTGTGCCGGCCCGTCCCGCCGGTACGTGCGAAGCAGATTGCCAGCTCCGTGTGGTGCGCTTTAGTTCCAGACGTGCATCCAACCGCCGAGCTCTACCCGTGGATTTCCGCCGGGGCCATCGCCTGGGGGTTGCTGGATTGTTTTTTCGGCTACCGCATTTTCAAGATTACCTTGGCGGTGCTCGGCGGTCTGATCGGCGTGGTCTTCGGTCAGGCAGCGGGGGCGGCGTTGGGCCTCGGCCATGCCGGCGAGATCGGCGGCTTGGTCGTGGGCGGTCTGCTCGGCGCCGGTCTGATGTTTCTGCTCTACATCGCCGCGGTGTTCGTGGCCGGATTCCTGTTCGGGGCGACCCTGGGCGTCCTGCTGCTCGCCAATCTGCATCAGATGGTCGCGCTCCTCGGTGGCTGCGTGCTGGGGCTGGTCGGCGGCTTCCTGGCGGTGAAACTGCAACGGGTGCTGCTGATCCTTTCGACCGCGCTCCTCGGTTCGTTTCGCGCCCTGGTGGCCTTGTGCTATTTCACGAAGCAGCTGGACTGGCTGTATTATTACCAGCAGCCGCAGCAGATCCCCGCCTTGATCGGCAGCCATGCGTGGATGCTTCCTTCCATCCTCGTGCTCAGCGTCGTGGGGGTGCTCGCCCAGTTCGGGTCCGGGAGCTCGGCCGAGAAAAAGAAAGCGACGGAGAAGGACGAGTAAACTTGCGGCGCCATCGGGCGTCCGCAAGATACGGCGCAATGAAGAAAGCCATTACCCCCCTGGCACTGCTGGCGTGCGCCGTCCTGTTCGCGAGCGGCTGCAGCAACACGGGTGCCGTTATCGTCACCGGCCTGCGCGTCGAGCTGACTGGCGTTGAACGGACGGACGGTGGCGCCGTTACCGTTTCGTGGCGGCTGATAAACCCGAATGTCACGCCGTATCTCCTGGCGGAAGTGACCAACAGGATTTTTGTGAATGGGACGCTGGTCGGAACGACACTCGACCGGGACCCGATGGGCCTCCCCGCCAACGGCCAGGCCGCCAAGGCGAGCCAGCTGGTCCTGGCTGGGCCGGCCGCCGCCCAGATGTTGGCCACCGCCCCGGGAACCGCCAACTATCGCGTGGAATCCGACTTGGTCATTCAGATCTACGGTAACCAGATCGAGAAGGGTAGTCTGACCAATTCGGGAACGGTGGCCATCACGGGTAAATAGAAGGGCGGCACGGGGTGCCCGTGACCGCCCTGTGATGAGAATTCACGCCCGCCAGTTCAGGCCGCCAGCCGGTTCGTCGCCGGCTTGGCCCGGCCGGATCCCAGATGGACCGGAAACCGGATGGGCCGGTTCAAGGGCAGGTGGCGGGGCTCGCGACTGTATTGCTCGATGGTCCAGGCCACGAGGCCGGTCGTGAACAAAATTGCGGTGAAGTCGGCGGCGTCAAAAGGACGACCGCTCGCGAGGGAAGCAATCCCCAGGAAGGTTGCGGTGAGAACGGAAATAAGAGTGGTTTTCATAGGAGGCTGGGTTGTTGCCTCAAAAACACCACCTCCGGCTGAAAGTTGCAGAAACGCGCAACTGCCTGGGCGAAAACAGCCAGGCGCGGCCCGCGCCGCGTCTTGAAAGCGACCGGACTCGCGAACCCTCAACCCGCGCCGCCGGCAGCGTTGGAGACGGGCCGGAACCTCGTCTTGAACAAGGCCGCCACGTAGTCGCGGTTCAGGCGCGCGATGAAGTCGTGCGAGATGGTCTTGGGGCACACGGCGCTGCACTCGTACTGGTTGGTGCAGTTGCCGAAGCCGGCCTCGTCCATCGTCTGTACCATGGCGAGCACGCGTCGCTCGCGCTCGGGCTGGCCCTGCGGCATGAGCCCGAGATGGGAGACCTTGGCGGCGACAAAGAGCATCGCGCTGGCGTTCTTGCAGGCCGCGACGCATGCGCCGCACCCAATGCAGGCAGCCGCGTCCATCGCGAGATCCGCATCCTCCTTCGGCACCGGAATGGAATTGGCGTCGGGCGCGGCGCCGGTGCGGACCGAGATGAACCCGCCCGCCTGCTGGATCCGGTCGAAGGCGCTGCGATCGCTGATGAGATCCTTGACCAATGGAAAAGCGCGCGCACGGAAGGGCTCGACCACGATCACATCCCCCTCGTGAAAACTGCGCATGTAGAGCTGGCAGGTCGCGATGGCGTGGCCGGGACCGTGGGGCTTGCCGTTGATGGTGCACGAGCAGGTGCCACAGATGCCCTCGCGGCAATCATGCGCGAACGCGATCGGCTCCTCGCCCTGCACCGTCAGACCGTCATTCACGACGTCGAGCAGCTCGAGGAAGGACATGTCGGGACTCACGCCCGTCGCCGGATAGTCGACGAATTTTCCGGGTGCGGCCGGACCGGCCTGGCGCCAGACGCGAAGGGTGACAGAGAAAAGTTTTTTGGAAGATTTTTCGGCGACCATGACGGGGTTCTCGCGGTTTATTTGTAGGAGCGGACGCTCATCTTGGTGAATTCGTAGTTGAGCGGCTCGGTGTTGCGGAGCGGCGTCTTGCCCTCACCCTGGTATTCCCAGGCCGCCACATGGGCGAACTTCTCGTCGTCGCGTTTACACTCGCCGTCGGGGTACTGGTATTCCTCGCGGAAGTGGCCGCCGCACGACTCCTCGCGGGTCAGCGCATCGCGGCAAAGCAGCTCGCCCAGTTCGAGGAAGTCGGCCACTCGGCCCGCCTGCTCCAGCGACTGGTTGAGCGTGTCGGCCGAGCCGGGCACCCGGACATTGGCCCAGAATTCCTCGCGTAGGGCGGGGATTTTCTGGAGCGCAGCCTCGAGGCCCGCACGGTTGCGGGCCATGCCACAATGCTCCCACATGATCTTGCCGAGGCGCTTGTGGAAGTGACTCACCGGCTCCTTGCCCCGATTGGCAAGCAACCGTTGGGTCATCGAGGTGACGTTCTCCCCGGCCTGCGTGAACTCGGCGCCGTCGGTCTTCGGGCGCGAACCGGGCTTCTGGCCGGCGAGGTAATCGCCGAGGGTGTACGGGATGACAAAGTAGCCGTCGGCCAGACCCTGCATGAGCGCGGAGGCGCCGAGGCGGTTCGCGCCGTGGTCGGAGAAGTTGGCCTCACCGAGCACGAACAAGCCGGGGACATTGGACATCAGGTTGTAGTCCACCCACAGGCCGCCCATCGTGTAGTGGACCGCCGGGAAGATGCGCATCGGCGTCTGGTAGGCATTCTCCGCGGTGATCTCGTGATAGATGTCGAAGAGGTTGCCGTAGCGTTCGCGCACGGCGGGTTCGCCGAGACGCCGGATGGCATCGGCGAAGTCGAGGTAAACGCCGAGACCGCTTTCGCCGACCCCGCGGCCTTCGTCGCACATGCGCATGGCGGCCCGGGAGGACACGTCGCGCGGGGCCAGGTTGCCGAAGCTCGGATAGATGCGCTCGAGGTAGTAATCGCGGTCGGCCTCAGGAATGGACGCGGGAGCCTTCTTCGCGTCTTCCTTCCTCTTCGGCACCCAGATGCGACCGTCGTTGCGCAGCGACTCGGACATGAGCGTCAGCTTCGACTGGTAGTCGCCGCTCACCGGAATGCACGTCGGGTGGATCTGGGTATAGCAAGGATTGGCCATGCACGCGCCGCGCTTGTAGGCGCGCCAGATGGCGGTGGCGTTGGACTGGCGCGCGTAAGTGGAGAGATTGAAGACGTTGCCGTAGCCGCCGGTGGCGAGCACGACCGCGTCGGCGCTGTGCCGGCTGATGGCGCCGGTGACGAGATCACGGGCGATGATGCCCTTCGCATGGCCGTCGACGACGACGAGGTCCAGCATCTCGGCGTTGGTGTGCAACTCGACCCCGCCCTGTCCGACCATGCGCGACAATGCCGAGTAGGCGCCGAGGAGCAATTGCTGGCCGGTCTGGCCACGGGCGTAGAAGGTGCGCGAGACCTGGGCGCCGCCGAAGGAACGGTTGGCCAGCAAGCCGCCGTATTCGCGGGCAAACGGCACGCCCTGCGCCGCGCACTGGTCGATGATGTTGACCGAGACCTCGGCCAGGCGGTGGACATTGGCCTCCCGGGCGCGGTAGTCGCCGCCCTTGAGCGTGTCGTAGAACAGCCGGTGCACGGAGTCGCCGTCGTTCTGGTAATTCTTGGCGGCGTTGATGCCGCCCTGCGCGGCGATGGAATGGGCGCGGCGCGGACTGTCGTGAAACACGAAATTCTTCACCTTGTAGCCAAGCTCGGCCAGCGTGGCGGCCGCGGAGGAGCCCGCGAGTCCCGCCCCAACGACAATGACCTCGTATTTCCGCTTGTTGGCCGGATTGACGAGCTTGATCTCGGTCTTGTGCTTCTGCCACTTGTCGGCGAGCGGACCCGAGGGAATCTTGGAATCGAGTTTGGCCATGGCGGGAAAAATCAGGCGTGGGCTTTGACCAGGCCGCCGAGGATGGCGAGCGGAATGGCGGCGTTGAGCAGGAAATAGATCCAGCAGTAGGCACGGGAGAACAGCTCCAGCCCGCGCGTCCATCGTTCATTCTTCAGGCCGAGGGTCTGCACGAGGCTCACGATGCCGTGACTGAGGTGATAGCTCAGGAGCCCGACGGCGAGGATATAGAAGAACGACACGCCGGCGCGGCTGAAGCCCTGCACCATCATCGTGTGCACGTCGCGCACCAGCGTGCCGTCGGCGAGAGCAAAGGTGCGCGCGCCCCACTCGGGGTGCTGCACGCGGAGCGTGAAATCGAGCAGGTGGTAGACCAGGAACGCCAGCACCACGATGCCGGTGCGCGCCATGACGCGCGAGGCCAGCGTGGCGCGATTGACGTGATCAACGACATAGCCGGTCGGCCGCGCCGCCAGGTTCTCCTTGGTCAGCTGGATCGCAACCCAGACGTGAATCACCAGGCAGGCCAGCAGGAACAGGCGAATAAGCCAAAGCGCGGCGCCGAGGGATTCCAGCATGTGACCGTAAGCGTTGATCTTCTGGGGGGGCAGGAAGATCTGCATGTTGCCCAGCAAATGTCCGGTCACAAAGCCGAACAGGACGAGCCCCGTGATAGCCATCAGGAATTTCTTGCCAATGGACGACTGGAAAAGCGAACCAAGTAGATTCATCGCGTGGAAACGTGGGAGTAAGGCGCCGGCGGTGGAACCAGCGGGCGGGAACAGATAAACCAACGGCCGCATTCAATGTAAAGGCCGCGACGAAACCTGCCGCAGAATAATTAGGGAGCCTAAATCAGCCGAGAAGCAACGCCTCCGGTCCGGATCGGGGCGCCTTCTCCTGCCCGGCGCCCGCCCGGGTCGGGGGCCGAGACCGCGAGAGTTTAACGCGCGAGCGGCTTGAGCAGCGAGAATTTACCGCTCGCCGCCGGTTGGATGAATTTCCGGCGGAAAAGATTCACCCGCACTCCCGCACCCAGCGCCGCTCCGAGGGCCAGTTCCAGCGCCTGGGGCGCGACTTCATCCGCCACGTACTGGAAGTCCCACCGATTGTCCGAACCCTGGACGAGGCTCCAGTGCCAGCAGGTGAAATTCTCCGGCAGCGCTGCATCAATCTCGGACGCCGACACCACCCGTCCGTCCGTGCTGAAATACAGGTCCCGCTCGCGACCGAGTATCCGGTAGCCCGCCGGCGTGCGCCGCACGATGTCGCCGGTGAAGTAGCGCAGCAATGGCATCGCCTCGCGGTCGCGCGTCGTCACGTTGATCTGGAAAACGTCCGGCAGTTCCGCCCGCCATGGCACGAGCTCGACGAAGGCGTTGCCGTCGATCGCCCGCAGATTGTCAGCGAAGGCATCGCCCACGAAAATATAGCCGGCCTCGGTCGAGCCGTAGAGGTCCACCTGCACGGCGGGGAAGGCCTCGGCGATGCGCCGGCTGTGTTGTCGGCTGGCCTTGCCGTAGGTGAGGATGACCGTGCGCACGCTTGGCACGCTCACGCGACGTTTCCTCACGGCCCGCGCCAGCAGCGAGAGATAGACCGGTTCACCCTCGATCACCTCCGGCTTGAGCGCCTGCAATTCCAGCACGATGCGATCCCACTCCGCCTCGGCAAAGACAAACGGATCGCTCGACAGGTTCAGGTAGACCGTGCCGTCGAAATAGCGGTGCGGAAAGGGATGGTCCTCGTAGGGGCAGAGGTTGCTTGAGCAGCCGATGGGTGCGAGCACCGCCTTGCGGTAGGGCCGGTCGACATACTGCGCGAGCTGCGGATGGGCAAGGTAGGCGCGGCGCAGCTGCGCGTTCCACCAGCCGTCCTCCATCACCACGGTCATGGGCTGCGCCGTGGAACCTGAGGTGTGCTCGTATTCGTATTTCTTCTGTTGCAGGCCGCGCTCGATCTCCGCGTAGTCGGCGAAAAATGCGGTGTGCCCGCGCTCCAGGATTTCTTTCTTCGTCAGCACCGGAATCTCCCGATAGCAGGACCATTGCAGCGGTTCGTTGTGCAGCGGGAAACGTCGGCCATAAAGCGGGCTGCGCCGGTAGATGGCGCGGATTTCCTGTTCCAACCGGGCCGGGACGTCCGACGCGGTCCCGTGACCCAACGCCTCCGGGGCATTGGCAAAGACAGTGGCGGGCGAAGCGGTTTCCATCGGGTGGGGGACTAAATTCCGGGCCCGCCCAAAGTCAAACGACCCCCTGCCGCAGCTCCGCCCACACGGGGGCGAACAGCAGCAGCGCATCCAGCACCATCGCGTGCGTGATGCCTCCGCGCTGGGCCAGCGTGTAGACCTCGTCCACCGGTTTCGTCATGATTTCGAACTCCTCGTCCGGATCCCAGTCGAGCTTCGCGTCCTGCCGCGCCTCCTCCACCAGCACAAGGTGGCAGCGGTTGCTCTGCATCGCCGGATTGGGGTGGACGCTGCCGAGCAGCCGCGTCTTGGTGCCGGTGTAGCCCGTCTCCTCCCGCAGTTCGCGCAGGCCAGCCGTGATCGCATCCTCGCCCTCCTCCATCACGCCGCCGGGGATCTCCAAGGAGAAATCATTTATGCCGAAGCGGAACTGCCGCACGAGCACGAGGTGTCGCTCCGGCGTCAATGCCACCACGTTCACCCAGTCCGGCGCGTTGATAACGAAGAAATCCTGTTCTTTGCTCCGGTGCGGATGCCGGTAGATCGCGCGTGTGACATCAAAGATGCGCGTCGTCGCATGCGGTTCGGAGCGGAGTTTCTGCCAGCGCTGTGGTGGAGGCGGTTGCCCGGACATGGGGAAATAAAAATGCCTCCACGACCCAAGGTCCGGGGAGGCATGAAAGTGTTTTGGCGACGGGTTACTTCTTCGGGATCTTGATCTTCTGGCCGACCTTCAGCTTGGTCGGATCGAGGCCGGGGTTCTCCGTCTCAAGTGAGTCGATCTTAGTGGCGAACTTGCGCGCAATCTTGGCGAGCGTGTCGCCCGGGGCCACGGAATAATTGCCATCGGCGTCAACTGTGCCGGTCACGACACCCTTCCCACCCTTGCCGCCAGCCGCCGCCGGGGCGGGCTTCTTCATGGCCTCCTCCATCTTGGCGAGCTTGGCATTGATCGTGCCGATCTCGCCGCCGACCTGGTCGAGCGCGCTCTGGACACCGGTGCGCAGGCTCTTGATGTCGGCTTCCGTCTTTGCCGAGGCGGCGTTGACGGTCGACTCAAGGGCCGGGAGCTTGGTGTTGATGGCCTCGTCGTGGGCCGTCACGGTCTTTTGGAGCGTGGAAAGTTTGAAGAGCGCCGTGGCCGAGAGAACCAAGGCGAGGGCGCCGGCGATCACGCCTACGAGAGGAAGGACGCTGCTGGAGCTGTTGCTGTCGCGAGAAAGAGTATCCATTTGGTTAAGAGATTGAGGGGACGTATATATGGGAGCGCCCACCGGTGAGGCAAGAAGCATTTATCAGCAGTTTTTGGGCCATTCTGGCCCGCCCGCTGTAAGGGCGACCCAGTCGGAACTAATCATAAAGATGGTCGGGGCGACAGGATTCGAACCTGCGACCTCCTGGTCCCAAACCAGGCGCTCTACCAGGCTAAGCTACACCCCGAGACACTCGGTCATGGGAGGCTGCCCTGCCCCGACTGTCAATGTTCCTCGTGTCACGGTTCAAACGGCCTGTGCGGCGGCAGTCATCGGCCAAATTCTTCGCAAACGCCCGTCGCGGCATGCGGTTTGAGCAACCGCTTATCTTCAAACAAAGCAGCCCGCCAGATCGGGCGGGCTGCTTTGCTAGGAAAATGAACCGCCACTTACTTGCCGGGCTTGAAGCTGACCGCCGGCGTCACCGGGCTCACGGCGGGTTTGCCCGTGGGCGGCAGTGTCGCGAGGAGGACCGTGGCCCGCTGGGCCCAGGTGCCGGTGGCGTCGATGCGGCTGACCTGGTCGGCGAGCAGCCGGACCTCGTCGGGGTTACCCGCTTCGAGTGCAAGCGACGCGAGATGATAGGTGGCCTCGGCGCGGACCCCCTTCGACAGCGCGGTGTCGGCGCTGATGGCCCGGAGCGCGGCCTCGCCCGCCGCCTTGTCACCGCCGCTGACTTGGCTGAAGGCGGCGCCGAGCCTGGCCCGGCCGAGCAGCGCCTGGTTCTTCAGGACGGCGGCCGCTTTCTGGTAACCCGCGGCGGCCGCGACATAATCCCCGGTGGAAAACTTGTCGTCTGCCAGCTGCAGCAGGGCAACGCCTGCGAGCGCGTGGCCGGAGTTGGCTTCGGCGAAGGCCGCGAGTCTGGCCGGTTGGTCGGAAATCTTCGCGAACTCCGCCTGGATGCCCTGTTCACGCCGGGCGGCGAAATATTGCAGGCTTTCGCGCCCCACGATGACCAGCAGAGCGGCGGCGCAAGCGATAAGGACCAGATTGCGATTCCGCTCCCAAAAGGCGTGCAGGGCCACTTCAAAGCCGGGCTCAATCACCGGGGCGGCGGGGTCGGCACTGTGGGGTTTGTGATCGGCAGGCGTAAGTTGACTCATGGAACTGCAGAAGAGAGCAAAAGCCCCGTCTCCTGTAAATGCCGGAAATAGCGGGCGGCCCGACCACGGGGTGTCTCTTGCAACCCACTAGGCCTCAGTCAAAAACCACCGTCTTATTACCGTAGACGAGGATCCGGTTCTCCAAATGCCAGCGCACGGCCTGCGCCAGCACCGATTTTTCGAGGTCGCGCCCCTTCCGGATGAGATCCCCCACGTCGTGCCGGTGCGTCACCCGCGCGACATCTTGCTGGATGATGGGACCGTCATCGAGCACTGCGGTTGCGTAGTGCGCCGTGGCGCCGATGAGTTTCACCCCGCGCTCGTGCGCCTGGTGGTAGGGCCGGCCGCCCGCGAAGGCCGGCAGGAATGAATGATGGATGTTGATGACCGGCCGCCCGAATTTCTTCAGGAAATCCTCCGACAGGATCTGCATGTAACGCGCGAGGATGACCAGTTCGATGCGCCGCTTCTTCAGCAAGGCGAGCTGGCGGGCCTCGACCGCGGCCTTGCCCTGCGCCTTCATCGGCACGAGATGAAACGGCAGCCCGTAGCCCCTGGCCGCCGCCCCCAGGTCGGGATGATTCGAGACGACGGCGGAGACTTCGCAGGGGAATTCACCCGCCCGCCACCGCAGCACCAGATCGTGGAAACAGTGGTCGGCTTTCGACACGAAGAGCGCCACCCGCGGCCGGTGCACCGAATCCGTCACGACGGCGTGCATCTTCAACTCGTCGCGCGCAAACTTGAGAAAAGCCTTCTCCTCCGCGGCGGGCCGTGTGCCCGCCGGCGGCACCCATTCGAGGCGCTGGAAAAACACCCCCGCTCCCTCGTCGCGGTGCTGGTCGGCGTGGAGAATGTTGCCGCCGTTCTGGAAAATCCACCCTGCAGCCCGGGCCACCAAGCCCGGCTGGTCCGGGCCGTGCAGGAGTGCAACGAGGGTGGCGGGAGCGATCATCGGCGGAAATTACATCGGCACGACACTGTCCTTGTATTGCTGCAGCGGGCGCACATCCACCCGTTTCTGCTTCAGGGCGCGGATGCCACCGAGCGCGGCCTGCGCCCCGGTGAGTGTCGTCATGATGCAGACCGAGTTGGCGATGGCCGCGGCGCGGATGGCGTTTTCGTCGTGGCGCGGGATCATCCCCTTCGGCGTGTTGATGACCATCTGGATCTCGCCGTTCTTGATCATGTCCACGCTGTTCGGCCGTCCCTCCTGCAGCTTGTTGACGAACTGCACCGCCAGGCCGTTTTGCTGGAGAAGACGCGCCGTGCCGCCGGTGGCGACAATGGTGAAGCCCAGCTCGGCAAAGCCGCGCGCGAGACCGACGGCCTCGGGCTTGTCCGAGTCCTTCACGCTCAGGAAGATCTTGCCGCTCATCGGCAGGCCGGGTTTGGCCGCCATCTGGGTCTTGGCGAAGGCGATGCCGAGATCGTCGTCCATGCCCATGACCTCGCCGGTCGAGCGCATCTCGGGTCCGATCACGATCGTGGCCCCGGGGAAACGCGCGAACGGAAACACGGCCTCCTTCACGCACCAGTGCTTCGGCTTCACCTCCCGGGTCAGGCCGAGCTCGACCAGCTTCTTGCCCGCCATCACCTTGGCCGCGAGCTTGGCCAGCGGCACGCCGATGGCCTTGGCCACGAACGGCACGGTGCGCGAGGCGCGCGGGTTCACCTCGAGCACGAAGAGCTGGTTGTCCTTGATGGCGAACTGGACGTTCATCAGGCCGACAACCCTCAGTGCCCTCGCCAGCGCGTAGGTCGCCTCGCGCACGGTCTGCAGCATCGCGGGGGAAAGCGTGTGCGGCGGCATCACCATCGCGGCGTCGCCCGAGTGCACGCCCGCGAACTCGATGTGTTCGAGCATGCCGCCGATAATGGCGGTCTCGCCATCGCTGATGCAGTCGACGTCGAGCTCGATGGCATCCTCGAGGAACTTGTCGATCAGGACCGGTTTGTCGGGCATGACGTCGAATGCCTGGCGGATGACGGCCTTGAACTCCTCCTCGCTGTAGACGATGAACATGCCGCGGCCGCCGAGCACGAACGACGGGCGCAGCAGCACAGGGAACCCGATCTCGTGGGCAAACCCCAGCGCGTCGGCCTCGTTCATCGCCGTGCGGTTGGGCGGCTGGCGGAGCTGCACCTGGTCAAGGATCGCGGCGAACAGCTTCCGGTCCTCTGCCAGCTCGATGCTCTCCGGCGTCGTGCCGATGACATTCACGCCGCGCGCCTTGAGCGCGGCCGCGAGGTTGAGCGGCGTCTGGCCGCCGAACTGCACGATGGCACCGGAACACTGCTCCTGCTCGTAGACTTCCAGCACGTCCTCGAGCGTGAGTGGCTCGAAGTAGAGCCGGTCGCTCGTGTCGTAATCGGTCGAGACGGTCTCAGGATTCGAGTTCACCATCACGGTCTCGAAGCCGATCTCCCGCAGCGCGAACGACGCATGCACGCAGCAGTAATCGAACTCGATGCCCTGGCCGATGCGGTTCGGCCCGCCGCCGATGATCATGATCTTCTTCCGGGCCGAAGGGATGATCTCGTTTTCGTCGCCGTAGCTCGAATAGTAATAGGGGGTGAAGGCCTCGAACTCCGCGGCGCAGGTGTCGACCAGCCGGAACGTGGTGTGGACCCCGGCCAGCCGGCGGTGGGCCCGCATGGTGTCAAAATCCGTCCCGAGGATATGCGCGAGCTGCACATCGGAAAAGCCATACTGCTTGGCGCGGCGCAGGGTGACGAGATCAAGCGTGGGCAGGGTCTGCTTCTTCAGCACCTCCTCCATCTCGTGGATTTCCCGCAGCTGGTGGAGAAACCACGGGTCGATCTTGGTGAGGTCGAAGATCTGCTCGACCGTATACCCGGCGCGGAAGGCGTGGCGGATGAAGAACACCCGCTCCGCGTTGGGCGTGCCGAGTTTGTGGCGGATGGTCTCGTCGGCCACGGCCTCGTCGCCGCCGAACTTGCCGCCGCCGCCGAAACCGCGCGCCCCGGTCTCCAGCGAGCGCAGGCATTTCTGGAAGGATTCCTTGAAGGTGCGGCCGATGGCCATGGCCTCGCCGACCGACTTCATGGCCGAGGTGAGCGTCGTGTTGGCGCCGGCGAATTTCTCGAAGGTGAAACGCGGGATCTTCGTGACGACGTAGTCGATGGTCGGCTCGAAGCTGGCCGGGGTAAGCCGCGTGATGTCATTGCGCAGCTCGTCGAGCGTGTAGCCGATGGCAAGCTTGGCGGCGATTTTGGCGATGGGAAAGCCGGTGGCCTTGGAGGCGAGCGCGGACGAGCGCGACACCCGGGGATTCATCTCGATAACAACCTGGCGCCCGGTCTGCGGGTCGATGGAGAACTGAATGTTGGAACCGCCCGTCGCGACGCCGATCTCGCGGATGACGGCGAACGAGGCGTCGCGCATCACCTGGAATTCCTTGTCGGTGAGCGTCATCGCCGGGGCGACGGTGATGGAGTCGCCGGTGTGCACGCCCATCGGGTCGAAGTTCTCGATGGAG
>CAZZDB010000026.1:3191-27076 GCA_964652485.1 uncultured Oleiharenicola sp. | reverse complement strand
CACCTGATTTAGGTCGATGTCCGTAGTGTGGATTGGTTGCTTGCGGCTGAACGCAAGCAACTGGCGCGTGAGGCTCGCGGCCCGCTTCGCGGCGCCTTTGATATCCCGCATCGATTCCGCGATATCCTTGGGGAGGCTCTCGGCCATCTCCATCAACGTCAGGTTGCCGAGGATGACGGTGAGCAGGTTGTTGAAATCGTGGGCGATGCCGCCGGAAAGCCGGCCGATCGCCTCCATTTTTTGTCCTTGGCGCAGCTGCTCCTCGAGGCGGCGGCGCTCGGTCAGGTCGGAGCAGATCACGAGCGTGCGCTCGCCGACCGCCGATGTGGTGACCACGACGTGCCGGAGGCTGCGGTCCTTGTGGGCCAGGGTCGTCTCGACGGGTTCGAGTGAACGCCCCGTCGTGGCGGCATCTGCGAGCCGGCGCTCCCAGCCGGCCGCCCACTCCTCGCGGGTGGTTGGATCGGTGCTGGCCAGGCGCCACCAGGTTCCCAGGTCGGGAATCTCGGCCGCCGTGTAGCCAAAGATCCGGGTGAAGGTCGCGTTCGCATAGAGGACGTGGTGCCGGTCATCGAGCATGAGCATGGGCACCGGCGAGCTCTCTATCATTTGCATCTGCAGTTGCTCACGGTGACGGATCTCGGCGATCTCCCGCCGTCGGTACCGGTCGCGGACGGCCCACGCCAGGCCGATCAAAGCGAGGCTCGCCACGGCGAGTCCGCCGCGGAACCACCAGTATTCGTAAAGGTGCGGCGGCAGGGTGAGGCTGTAGCTCGCCCCCACGTTGTTCCACACACCATCCGCGTTGCACGCTTGGACGTGGAAACGGTAGCGCCCGGGAGGCAGGCTGGTGAAAAACGCCGACCGGCGGCCGCCGGCATCGACCCACTCGGTCTGGTAGCCTTCAAGCCGGTAACGATAGTGGATGCGCTCCGGGGCCTGGTAGTCGATAGCGCCGTAGTCGAACTCCAGGTTCTGGACTCCGGCCGTGAGGTCTGGCTCGCGGTCCAAGGGATAATCCCGGCCGTCGACTCGCACCCGGTGAAGCTGGGTCGGTGGCGGACGGGAGTTCAAGGGCAGGTGCGACGGGTCGATTTGGATGATGCCCTTGGCGCAGGACAGCCAGATCAGGCCGTCGAGCGACCGGCAGCCCGAGTATTCCCCGTTGAATTTCTCGGCGGTCTTGACGATATGCGATCCGTCGTAAACCGTGCACGTGACCCGGGCCAGCGTGCCGTCGGCCGTTGCCGCTAGCTCCTGCTGGCTCACCCGGAAAAACCCTTCCGAGGAATCCATCCAGAAGTTGCCCTGCAGGTCGGGCACGATGGCGTAGAGGAGGTCCGCCGGGAGGCCTTGGTGGTGGTCCACGGTGCTGACGGCGCCGTCCTTGATCCGTACCAGACCGGAGTTACGGGCCGCCCAGACCGCCCCCTCATCGTCCTCGCACAAGTTGAAGAACGACCGGTTCGCATCGGTGCCATTTCGCATCCACTGGCGCAGCTTGCCATTGCGAATCTGCGCAAGACCCGGATCCCCGGCCACCCAGAGTGAGCCGTCGCGGGTGACCAGCAGTCGGTTTATGAAGCCGAACTCCGGCTCCGTTCCGTCGGCGAGACGGTAGGGCACCAGTTCGTCGTGCACGAGCCGGAGCAGCTTGTTTCGGCTCGTGAGTACGATGCCCTGCTCATCCTCGACGATCGATTGCGACCAGGAATCGATATACCAAGTCTTGTCCAGGCGGCCCTGGCGGAAACGGTCGAAGTCCTGGCGGCCGCCGAGAAGATAGAGGTCGCCGTTGCGCGCAACGAAGACCCGCCGGATCCATTCCGAGGGAAACCCGCCGCTGCGGTTCGTCCCAAAGCTGGTGCACCGGCCGTTGACGATGTGGGTGAGTCCGTTCGAGGTGCCCGCCCAGACCCCGCCTTCCGGTGCCGCAGCCACGGACAAACCCGCCTCACCCGACAGTCCTTCGCTCGTGGAAACGATCGGGAACTTCACCTCGGACAATTGGGTCAGCCCGTCATCCGTGCCGGCCCAGATGCTGCCGTCAGCCGATTCGGCCAGCGCCAGCACGTGGTCGCTCGCCAGGCCGTCGCGGCGGCCGAAGCTGCTCAGCACTCCGCCTTGGTAACGGGCTAGGCCGTCGAAACTGCCGCCGATCCAGAGGACGCCGTGGCTGTCGACCAGCAGGGTGCCCGGCTGGCCGTTGAATCCGATTGAGGTCCGGGGTGTGAGGTCCGGGTTCAGGCTGTGCAGGCCGTTCCCGGCCCCGATCCAGATGACCCCCTCACGGTCGACCGTGACGGCGGAGACCACGTTGGTGCCCCACAGCTTGTCGGCGGCTCCCTCGACTTTGATGAGGCGGCCGTTCTCCCAGTAGTAGAGCCCGTGCCCGGCGGTGCCCATCCACACACGCCCGCGATTATCCTCATAAAGGCAGAGGACGTCGAGTTCCAGCGAGAGAGATTCCTCGGAGCCCGAGGCAAGTCTGCGTCCCACGGTGCCGAGACTGCAGATGAACAATGAGCCATCGCGCGTCTCCAGCAGGGCGCGGATCGTGGGGGACGCCCCGCCTAGGTGGGTCCGTGGCAGAGGGAGGAATTGCGCCCCGTCGAACAGGCCGTAGCCACCGCGCTCCGTGCCGACCCACAGGCCGCCCGCCCGGCGGGGGGCGAGGCTGGTGACGATGTGCGAATGCGATTCGGCCTGATTGGGCACCTTGAATTCGACGCCATCGAAGTCGACCAAACCACGGGGCGTGCCGAGCCAAAGATGGCCGTCGTTCGATTGCACGATCGCGTTGATCTGGTTCGAGGGGAGCTGGTTGACCCGCCGCCAGGTGCGGGAGTTGTATTGGGTGAGGGACCGGCTCGGATCGAGCGCGGAGACCTGACCGGGCCACAATCCCAGCCCGAGCAGGAGAGCAACGCCCAGCTGCCGGCCCCAATAGCCCCAGACTTTCCGTTGGACCACCGGGCCGGCACGAACGGAGGCCGGATACGGTTCATTCATGGGCGGAATATGTGTTAATCGGCACAACTGGGCTTTTCTGAAGGCGGGACGACAGAACCACGGAAAAGAAAACCGGGACTCCGGGACTTGATGTGTAGTCGGGGCAGGACTTGAATACCGCCCAGGCGGGGCGTGCTGAGGAGGTGGCCATGGCCGGGGGGAACCGGTGCCATGGTGACAGAAAACACCCCAGCTCATCCACCCGCCGGTTGGCGGAGGCACCGCTTATCTTGCTCACTGCCTGTTTCTGCTCGCTCCTGCCCCGGCCACTCAGTGGTTCTTGCGCGACGATCCTGACGCTCTGATGGCGAAGGAGGGGCGGGAAACCGTGCCACCCGTTGATTCGATCGGACCGGGCGAACCTTGACCGCCGGTCACGGCGACCGGGAAGCAAGATAGGCGGCGATGGCGAGCATGTCGTTGCTGCTGAGGTTGGCCACGACGGGCTTCATCAACTCGACGCGCCTGCCGTGGCGCATGCCCGACTTGATATCGAACAATTGGCGGAAAAGATAGCTGGGCGATCGACCGGCCAGACCGGGCATCTGACCGAGGTCCGGCAACGTCAGGCCCTTGAAGTCCGGGCCGTGGCACGCCATGCAGGCGACAGTCTTGCCCCCGCCACCCAGGGTCACCAGCGCTTCGCCCAGTTTGATGCTGCCCAGCGGAACATAGGCGATGAAACCGACGCGGGGGCTGCGCTGGTTTTCCACCAAGTCGGCATCCTCGGGCACCTCGATGATGCGGTTGCCGAGCGCCTCATCAGCGCCGGTCTCCGTCTGCAGGAACATGCCGGCGGAGATCGTGGTCTGCGGCACGCGGTCGGTCTCGACCACGCGGATCCAAGGCGTCCACTTCATCGCGCCAAAATATTCGGCTGCCGACCGGATTTCCTCGTCGGTCATCGCCGTGGCATAGCTGGCCATCATCGGCGTGTTCGCCTTGCGGACATCGGAGGACCGGCGCTCGCCGTTGCGGAACGCCTGCAACTGCTCGACGAAGTAGTCGACGGGCAGTCCGGCAATCCCTGCATTTTCGGGACGTCCCTTGCCATTCGGGTAATGACACCGGGCACAGGCCCAGACGATGGGTGGTTTTCCGCGAGCCACGATTTCCGGCATGGTGGGGTGGTCGTCGGGATACCAGTCGGCGGGATTGAAATTGTTCCTGACCTCGGCCGGCGTGAACCGCCGGTCGGTGTCGGGCAGACTGAGCGTGGGATGGTCGGGCAGCGGTGCCGAGGGCGAGCCGGGCGGGGCAACGGTCGCCGGCTTGGCGGTCGGAGGCATCGGCTCCTTGAAGCCGTAGGCCCACGGCGGCGGCGCGTCCGCCACCGCACTCACCAACAAGACAAGGAAGGTTATGATGCCGCCGGGTCGTGGTCCCATGCTCAAATGTGTTCAGCGCAGCAGCGCACTTGCGCACCAGAGGAGTGGGGCCTGGCCATGGAAGTCGCCCGTGATGCGCGGGCGGTCGAGGTAATGCTGGCGTTCGTTCTTTGCCCCGGTGCCGGTGCAGACTTCGCGCAGATTGGCCAGCTCATCGAGATAGGTGATCAGCGCGAGCCAGCCGTTGCGGGCCGCGGGACCGTAGGTTTTTTCGTCGAGCCAGCCTTCTTTCACGCCGGTGATGAATGCGAAGGTGAACATGCCCGTGCAAGAGGTTTCCACCCACGAATCGGGCTCGTCGACCAACTGGTGCCACATTCCGCCCGCATCTTGGTGTCGCAGGAGCGAGGCCATCATGAGCTGGTACCCCTGCATGATCCGGGGGCGGTCCGGATTGTCAGCGGGCACGGAACGCAGGAGTTCGGCCATGCCGACGGCCATCCAGCCGTTGCCGCGACCCCAGAAGAAGGGCGTCGTTGGATTGTGATAGAACAGCCCGTTGGGTTTCTGCAGCTGGTCGAGATAATAGACCATCTCCTTGGCGGCGCGGTCGATGTAGCGCCGGTTGCCAGTGGCGCGGTAGGCTTGGGCCTGCGCCATCGTTATCATGTACATGTCATCAATCCACAGCCGGGTCTGCCAGGTGAGGCCGCGCGCGGCATTCTCGCGTGCCTTGGGCTCGAGCCGCCGGCCGAACGGCTCGCCCCACTGTCGCATGGCCATCCATTCGCCGAGTGCCAGGCAGCGCAGATCCTTGTTTTGGATGTAGATTTCCAGCGGCACGGCGGCGAAGACGGTCCAGTCCACATGATCGGGCTGGGGGATCAGTTCGTGCTCGTTGCCGAAAAGCGGCTCGATGCGCCGCACGAGCTGAGCCTGCAGCGCGGCGTCCTTGCTCAATTGGGCAAAAGTCAGCGCGCCATACCACGTGCAGGCCTCGGCATAATGGATGACGCTGTCCTCCCCTTGCACCATGTGAGGGCGGGGGATGAAATTCAAAGCGACCCGCCGGCCGATTTCCCCGGGCGAGGTGCCCTTGGGCCACGGACCGAAATCATGGGCGGCCGGGGAGGAGACCGCAGCCACGAGGGCGGCGAGGGCAACGAGTTTGGTGAGGCGGCGCGGCACGGGCTGAAGCTAGGACAGGGAACGCGGGGCGCAATCCCCGGTTGGCCGGATCGTTGGCCGGCGAATTCGGGGATGGACAAGGCCGGTTCCTTGCGGACCATGGCGCCCGAATGCAGAGCCTCAAGCATCTGTTCGATCAGAACCAAGCGTGGGCCGAGGCCATCAAGCGGCAGGATCCGGAGTTCTTCCCAAAGCTCTCGCGGCAACAGACGCCCGAATATCTTTGGATCGGCTGTTCCGACAGTCGCGTGCCGGCGAATGAAATCATCGGCCTGCTGCCCGGCGAGGTCTTTGTGCACCGCAACATCGCGAATGTTGTCGTCCACACGGACCTGAATTGCCTTTCCGTCCTCCAGTTCGCCGTCGATGTGCTGAAGGTGAAGCACGTGATGGTGGTCGGCCATTACGGTTGCGGTGGCGTCGACAAGGTCATCCGCTGCGAGCGCGTCGGCCTGGCGGACAACTGGCTGCGCCATGTGCGGGACGTGCGCGACAAGCATGACAACTGCCTTTGCACCCTAGCCGACGACACGGCGCGCAGCGCGAAACTTTGCGAACTGAACGTCATCGAGCAGGTGGCCAATGTCTGTTCGACAACCATCGTGCAGGACGCGTGGACGCGCGGCCAGGACCTGACGGTTCACGGCTGGATCTACGGGCTGAAGGACGGCCGGCTCCGCGACCTGCACACCTCCGCCGGCGGCGCCAAGGAAGCCGCCGCCGCCTACCAAGCGGCCGTCACCGCCCTCGCGAGGTAACCCATTTACTCCCATGATCCGCCAACTCGCCCACCTCTGCCTCATGTCGCACCAACTGCCCGCGATGACCGCTTTCTATCGCGACGGCCTCGGCCTGCCGATCAAGTTCTCTCTCAGGCACGACGACGGCACGGCGTTTGGCCATTACTTTGAGGCGGGCAGCATGACCTTCATCGAGATCTTCGACCGGGCCGGCGCGGTGAAGCAATGGGGCGGCGACTCCGAGAAACTGAAGTCTCATGTCGGGACCCACTTCAATCATTTCTGTTTCGAGATCACCGGACTGGAGGAGTTCTGTGCGAGCATCTCGGCCCGCGGCGTGGTTATCGACCGGCCGGTCAAGACCGGCATGGATCATTCCAAGCAGGCGTGGATCAAGGATCCCGACGGCAACGTCATCGAGCTGATGGAATACACGCCCAAGAGCATGCAGCTTTGAGGGGGAGGGTCGATCTCCCGACCGCGACCAGTCGGAAGCCAGGCCCTCAAAAATGAAAAGCCCGCGGCGTAGGCCGCAGGCTGGAACTTGACTCCGTTCTCCGTCCTCTGATTTAGGCCCGGCCGAGGTAGGAACCGTCGGCGGTGCTGACCTTGATGAGCTCGCCTTCCTTGATGAAGAGCGGCACCTGGACCACGAGACCGGTTTCCATCTTGGCGGGTTTCTGGACGTTGCTGGCCGTGTCGCCCTTGATGCCCTCGGAGCTTTCGACGACCTTGAGAACGACGGAGGAGGGGATGTCGATGGTGACTGGGACATCGTTGATGAAGAGCACGTCGGCCTTGCCGTTGGCGACAAGGTAGTTCTTGGACTCGCCGATCATGACGGCATTGATCTCGAAAGTTTCGAAAGTCTCCGGGTCCATGAAGGAGTAGACGTCGCGGTCGGCGTAGCTGAACTCCAGCGTGCGACGGTCGGTGGACAGGACGTCGACATGGTCGGGGGAGTTGAAGCGCTGCTCCAGCGACTTGCCGTAGCGAAGGTTGCGCATCTTCACCTGCACGAAGGCGCGGAGGTTGCCCGGCGTGCGATGCTGGGTTTCCATGATGAGATGCGGCTCGCCGTTGAAAGTGATGACTTGGCCTTTTTTGAGATCGTTGGCTGCGGGCATGACGGAATCGGATGGAGGTGGTTTCGTTACGTAAGGGGATAGGATTACCGAGGGGATTTCGGCGATGTCAACCCCGTCCTCGATAATAGTTTCGCCGGCCCGGAGCGGACCGTTGTCCGCTTGCCTCAACTCCAAGGGCGAAGGCGCACGGCGACGTCGACCTCGTTGTTCAAATCATCGCCGATGGCCGACAGTCCCGGAGCCCGCGGCCGGACCGATCATCTCCAAGCTTGTCATTTCCAAGAGGTTTCCGACACTGCGGCGACATACCCATGAAGCAGCGCACCCTCTTGCGCGAGGTCTCCGTCAAGGGCAACGCCCTGCACACCGGAGATGCCGTGCACTTGACCTTCAAGCCCGCCCCCGTGAACCACGGAATCGTGTTCCGACGCGTGGACCTGCACGGCCATCCCGAGCTCAAGCCCCGCGTGGACCTCGTCACCGACTTGGTGCGCGCCACGACCATCCAGCAGGGCCATGCCAAGATCCACACGGTCGAGCACGTGCTCAGCGCGCTCAGCGGTTGCGGCGTCGACAACCTGGTCATCGAGATGGATGCGAGCGAGCCGCCCATTCTCGACGGGTCCGCCCGCGAATTCGTGAAGCTCATCCAGCAGGGCGAGCCGGTTGAGCAGGACGCCGAGCGCGAGTTCTTCGCGCTGACTGACACCGTCTCGGTCTCGCGCGGCAATTCCTCCATCATCGCGCTGCCCTACGACGGCCTCAAGATCACCTGCACGAGTGCCGACGACCGCGGTATTCACACCCAGCACCTTTCGCTCGTCATCGACCCGGACACCTACATCACGCAGATCGCGGCGGCGCGGACGTTCACCATCTACGAGGACATCGAGGAGTTGCTGAAGCTGGGCAAGATCAAGGGTGGCTCGCTCGACAGCGCCATCGTGATCAAGGGTGACAAGATCATCTCCAAGGAACCGCTGCGCTTCAAGGACGAGTTCGTGCGGCACAAGATCCTCGACATCATCGGCGACATCACATTGCTCGGCGTCCCGCTGAAGGCGCACATCGTTGCCACGCGCCCCGGCCACGCGCTCAACGCCGAACTGACCAAGGTGCTGTTTGAGAAGTACGGGGCGTGGAAGAGGGGCGGCAAGAAGGCCGCCAAGCCGGCCGCGCCGAAGGCCGAACTCGCCACCGAGACGTCGCTCGACATCCGCCGCGTGCTCGACCTGATGCCGCACCGCTATCCCTTCGTCATGATCGACCGCATTGTGGAGATGACCGCGGACGCGGCCACGGCTATCAAGAATGTCACGATCAACGAGCCGTATTTTCAGGGACATTTTCCCGGCAACCCCGTCATGCCCGGCGTGCTGCAGATTGAGGCGATGGCGCAGGCCGCCGGCATCCTCATGATCCGGCGCAGCACCTTGGAGGGGAAGACCACCCTCTTCATGAGCTGTGACAAGGTCAAGTGGCGCAAACCCGTTCGTCCCGGCGACCAGCTACTCATCAAGGTCAGGATCACGAAGGTCCGGGGCACCGTCGTCTGTGCCGAGGGCGAATGCACGGTCAACGGCCAGACGGTCTCTTCGGCCGAGCTGATGTTCGCTCTGGTGGACAGCGCCGAGGTTGACTGACCGATGAGCGGGCTGATCCATCCCACCGCCATCATCGAGTCTGGGGCGCAGCTGGGCGCTGACGTCGCTGTCGGGGCCTACGCCTACGTCGGCAGCATGGCGGTTATCGGCGCCGGCACGGTGCTGCACCACCATGCCAATGTCGAGGGCCGCACGACCATCGGCGAGAAGTGCGAGATCTTCCCGTTCGCCTGCGTCGGCACCAAGACGCACGACCTGAAATACAAGGGAGGCGAACCCGGCCTGATTGTCGGTGATCGCAACGTCTTTCGCGAATACGTCAGCGTGCACGGCGCGACGAACGAGACCGACTACACCCGCATGGGGAACGACAACGTCATGCTCGCCTACAGCCACATCGCGCACGACTGCGTGGTCGGCGACCATCTCGTGATGAGCGCGCAGTCGGCGCTGGCCGGGCACGTTCTCGTCGAGGATTACGTCAACATCGGATGGGGGACGGGCGTCCACCAGTTCTGCCGCATCGGGGCGCAGGCGATGCTCGGCGGCATGTCGAAGATTGTGCAGGACGTGCCGCCCTTCGTCATCGCCGATGGCAATCCCGCCGTGGCCCGCTCGATCAACAAGGTCGGGCTCGAGCGCAACGGCTTCTCGCCCGAGCGGCTGGAGGCGATCAAGCAGGCCTTCCGCATCGTCTACCGCTCCGGTCACAACCGCACCCAGGCCCTGGAACGCCTGCGCGAGCACAAGCTGAGCGAATCGGACGAGTTCAAGCACTTCCTCGCCTTCGCGGAGAAAAGCGAGCGCGGCTTCATCGCCGGAAAATAGGTGCCCGCCGGGACGCCGGCTAGGGGTTCGGCGTTTCCCCCAGCTCGCGCAGCAGCTCGTAACTGTATAGCCCCGTCCGGTGGCCGTCGCTGAAATCGAAACGGATGGCGTAGTTGCCGATGCGCTCCCAGCCGGTCACCTCAACCCCCACGTAGTTCCGGGGCGCCGTGCCGCCGTATTGGTGACCGAAGATGTCCCGCTCGCCGCGGGTCTCGGCGCTCGGCGAAGCGGCGCGCAGCGTGGCGAAGGACAGGAAACTCTCCCGGCCGTCATCCCAGCGGATGGCGACTTCCGAGCCGATGAGCTGGATGTCCACGGGCGTGCGCATGCAGGACCTATTAGGCAAGGTCGCGGCAATGGGAAGCCCGGAAAACGGTGCGGGTGCGGTGTCCGGCCGGGTCACCAGGCCTCCGGCTCCGGGGGCTTCGACGGTTTTTTGAGCCGGCCCGCGAAGCTGCGGTCGATCTCCTCGATCTCCGGTTCGGGGATGCGGGTGAAGGCGATGCGCATCGGTGCGTCCTGCGTCGCACCGTGCGCGCCGCCGAAATAGACGGAGTTCTTGCCCAAGACCTTGTTCAGGTGGTCCACCGCGTCGAGCAGCCGGCCGTGGGTTTCCTCGCTCTGGTGCTCGAACAGGTCGCGGGTGTGCTGGCGCAGGTCCAGCAGGTGGATCAGGTGCACGCCGATCCGCAACGGAACGCGCTTGTGGTCCGCGGGCGGGCGCTTCTTCCACAACTGGTTCAGGGCCTTCGTGAGCTCGAGTGTATCCTGGGTCTCGGTCAGGCGCAGCTCGCCGCTCCACCGGGTGTCGTCCTGAAAATCGATCGATACGCTGAGACCGCCCGCGCAGCAACCGCTGTGACGCAGGCGCATCGCGGCCTTTTGCAGCAGGCGGTGCAGCACGGCGAGTGCGGCCTCGGGGTGGCGCCGCGCAGGAGGCAACACGTGGCCGTGGCCGATGGTCTGCCCGCCCTTCTGCTCGAAATACCCGAGGTCCTCGCCATGCAGGAGCCGCCACATCTGCTCGCCGCGCACGCTCTTCCAGATGCCGCGGAACTCCGCCATCGTGGCGGCGTAGAGCTGCGCCATGGTGGTGATGTCGTGCGCCCGGAGCCGCTCCTGCATGTTGGGGCCGATGCCGGCGATGTCGCCGGGGGCGAGGTGCAGCAGCTTCGCCGGGATGTCCGTGTCCTCGAGGATCACGAGGCCGTCGGGCTTCTGCATGTCCGATGCCACCTTGGCCAGCAGCCAGGTGGGCGCGATGCCGATGGAACTGCGCAGGAGGGGGCCGACCTCGCGGGCGATCCGTGACTTGATCTGCTGCGCCAGTTTCTCGGCTTGGGGACGCGTCATCAAAAAGGAGTGCAGCCGGCAGGTCACCTCGTCGATCGACTGGACCTCCGTCTCGGGCACGCACGACTGGATGACGGCGACGAGCCGGCGGTGGTAATTGATATAGGTCTCCGGGCGCGCCTCGACGATGACAATGCCGGGGCACAGGCGGCGGGCGTCGGCGACGCGGGCGTTGCGGGTCAGGCCCATCGTCTTGGCTTCAAGACTGACCGCGATGCAACCCGTGGTCTCGGCCATGACCGGCACGATGCCGAGCGGCTTGCCGCGCAATTCGGGCAGCTCCTGCTGCTCCACGGAGGCGAAGAAGGAGTTGAAATCGATGGTGAGGTAGCGCAGCGGCACGACGGCAATTTTCGCCCGGAAGCAGCGGCTGGCAAGGCGGTTGTCATCGGCGGCGGCACCGGCGCCGGGCATGACAGGGATTTCAGTTGCGCGCGGGCGCAACGTGGACGAGTAATTCCGGGTCTGGCGCGAACTCGCTTGCGACCGGACACTCAACCTCAACCTTCCGTCTTCGGACATCCAGGCCTGATCGCCATGCGACAAGCACTTCAGTCCCACCTCCGCCGCCCGCAGGTTTTCCGTTTCCGGACAACTGTCAGGCTGGCGTGAAAAGCATCCTCGATTTCACCCGCGCCAAGCGGGAAGAGCGGCCCGTCGTCATCCTGGCCGCCTATGACGCGCAGATGGGGCGCCTGGTCGAAGCGTCGGAGGCCGACGCCATCTTGGTGGGCGACAGCGCCGCGATGGTCGTGCACGGGTTCCCATCGACCATTCACGCCACCGTTGAGATGATGAGCCTCCATACCGCTGCCGTGCGCCGTGGCGCCCCGACGATCCTGGTGATAGCAGACATGCCGTTCCTCAGCGTGCGCCAGGGACGGGACGAGGCGGTGCGGGCGGCCGGCGCCTTGATGCAGGCCGGCGCCTCTGCCGTCAAAATCGAGGGCGTGGCCGGTCACGAGGGGATAATTTCGCATCTGGTGGAGAGCGGCATTCCCGTGATGGGGCATCTGGGCCTCACGCCGCAATCGGTGCATCAGCTCGGCGGCCACCGCCTGCAGGGCCGCACGGCCGAGGCGGCGGCGCGACTGAAGGCTGACGCGCAGTCATTGGAAAAACTCGGGGCATTTTCGCTGGTGCTCGAGTGCGTACCGGCCGCATTGGCGGCGGGGATCAGCGGGGCGCTGGCGATTCCCGTTATCGGCATCGGAGCCGGCCCGGCCACCGACGGCCAGGTGCTCGTACTGGCCGATCTGCTCGGTCTCGACGCGGCCTTCCGTCCGCGGTTCGCCCGGCGCTATGTGGAGGGACACGCGATGGTGCTGGGCGCGGTGAACGCCTTTGTCCGTGACGTGCGGGCGGAGCGCTTTCCCGCCCGCGAGGAGGTCCTGGCCTGATGCGCGTTTTCTCCCATGTCTCCGACTGGCAGGCCGCGCGGACCGGCACGGAGTATGCCGGCCGCAGGGTCGGGTTCGTTCCGACGATGGGGGCCTTGCACGTCGGTCACCGGGCGCTGCTCGAACGCGCTCGCTCGGAAAACGACCGCGTCGTGCTCAGCATTTTCGTGAACCCGACCCAGTTCAACGATTCCACCGACCTGGCGCGTTATCCGCGGACGCTTGCAGCGGACAAGGCGTTGGCGGACGGGCTCGTCGACGATGTCATCGCCCCGCCGGCGGCCGAACTTTACCCGGACAAATATCATTACCGCGTGACGGAGAACGATCTCAGCCTCCGCTGGGAGGGTGCGCACCGGCCGGGGCATTTTGACGGCATGCTGACCGTCGTGTTGAAGCTGCTCAACCTGGTGCGGGCCGACCGGGCCTATTTCGGGGAAAAAGACTGGCAGCAGCTCCAGCTCGTGCGCGCCATGGCGCGGGCGTATTTCCTGCCGGTCGAGATCGTGGCCTGCCCGACGGTGCGGGCCGCTGATGGCCTGGCGCTCAGCTCGCGCAACCAGCGGCTGTCCGCGGCGGGACGAAGCTGGGCGGCGGAGTTTCCCCGGATCCTGCGCGAGTCCCCTGATTCCGGACGCGCGGCGAGTGCGCTGGGCGCCGCCGGCTTCGAGGTCGATTACGTGGCGGATCACCAAGGCGTCCGGTTGGGCGCCGTGCGGCTGGAAGGAGTCCGCCTGATCGACAATGTCCCGCTCTAACCTCCTTTTCGTCTTCACCGGCTCCATCGCCGGCTTCAAAGCCTGCGAGGCGGTCTCGCAGCTCGTCCAGCGCGGCCACCGCGTGCGCACGGTAGCGACGCCGTCGGCGCTGCGCTTCATCGGTCCGGCCACGCTGGAGGGGCTGACCGGCCGGCCGGTGCAAACGGACATGTTCGCCCCGGGGGCGGCTCTGGCGCACATCAATCTCACGCGCTGGGCGGACCTCGTGATCGTCTGCCCCGCGACGGCGCACACCATCAACGGCCTGGCGGCGGGAATGGCGGACGATCTCGTGGGCGCCCTGTTTCTCGCCCACGACCGGACCAAACCATGGCTGATCGCCCCGGCAATGAATCCCGCGATGTGGTCGCATCCGGCGACCGCGGCGGCCGTGGAAAAGCTGCGGAGCTGGAGCGTGCGCTTTCTGCCGGTGGGCGAGGGGCGCACCGCTTGCGGCGAAACCGGCGAGGGCCGTCTGGCCGAACCGCCCGAAATCGTGGCGGCGGTCGAGGCGGCGCTGAGCCGGCCGGCCCGGCGCTTGCGCGTGCTCGTGACCAGCGGTGGCACGGCCGAGCCGGTTGACGGCGTCCGGGTTCTCACCAACACCAGCACCGGTCGCACCGGCGCCTTGCTCGCGGGGTATCTGGCGCATCGCGGTCACGACGTCGTCCTGTTGCGCGCGCGGGCGGCGATGCCAGCCGAGGCCGCCTGCCGCGAGGAAATATTTTCCACGTTTGCCGACCTCGACGGCGCGCTGACGCGGCTTCTGGGCGGGGGGAACTTCGATGCGGTGATCCAGGCCGCCGCCGTGAGTGATTTCGGCGTCGAGGCGGTGGTGACGGGCGATGGGGCGCGGCCCCCCGGCGGTGCCAAACTGGAGTCCGTGTCGGCTCCCGTCCTCATCCGGTTGCGGGTGCATCCCAAGCTGGTCGACTCCCTGCGGCAGCGCAGCCGCAATCCGCGGTTGCTGGTGGTCGCCTTCAAGCTGACCTTGGACGCGGCCCCGGCCGAAGCTGAAACGGCGGTCGCGGCGCTGCTTGAACGCTCCGGGGCGGATTTGGTCGTGCACAACGACCTGACGCAGCGGGGGAGCGGCGATGATTTTCCGGCGACCATTCACCGCCCCGGCGGGGTGCCGGCGGTGCATTGCGTGGACCGCCACGAGCTGGCGGCCCGGCTGGAGCAGTTCCTCCTTTCCACTTCCATCTCCCCGCAACCTCCAAAGGAAATTCACCATGCTGCTCTGCCTTGATGTCGGCAACACCCAGATCCACGGTGGCGTCTTCGACGGCGACACCCTGCTCGGCCAGTTTCGCAAATCAACCTCGCCGCTCGGCACCACCGACGAGTTGGGGATCTTTTTCACCGCCGTGCTGCGGGAGAACGGAATCGACCCGCGCAAGGTGGACCATGTCGCCATCTGTTCCGTCGTGCCGGCGGCGCTCTACAGCCTGCGCGGCGCCGCCGAGAAATACTTCCACTGCGTGCCCTTTGTCCTGCAGGCCGGCGTAAAGACCGGGTTGAAGATCAAATACCGCAACCCGCTTGAGGTCGGCGCCGACCGGATCGCCAACGCCATCGCCGCCGTTCATCGGCATCCCGCGCGCGATCTGCTCGTGGTCGATCTGGGCACCGCGACCACCATCGAGGTCATCACCGCCGCCGGCGACTATCTTGGCGGGGCCATCCTGCCGGGCGTGGGCGTCTCCGCCGAGACGCTGGCCACCCACACCGCCAAACTGCCGCGCGTGGAAATCGCCCGGCCGGAAGCCGCCCTCGGGCGTACGTCGGTGGAAAGCATCCAGTCGGGGCTTTTTCACGGCCACGTCGGGGCCGTGCGGCACCTGATCTCACTGGTCGCGATCGAGGCCTTCAACGGCCGGCGGCCCCTGGTGATCGGCACCGGTGGTTTCGCCCGGATGTTTGTCGAGGAATGTCTCTTCGACGAAAGCATCCCGGAACTGGTGCTCTACGGACTCAACCATGCCCACGTCCTCAATCATCCTGCCGGTGGATAAGTCCGCCCCGGCGGCGGTCGAGGCGGAGGCCGAACGGCTCTTCCGCGCGCTGATGCATGTCGATTGCGAGCCGGGGCGGCAGTGGAATCTCGAGGCCTGCCGCCGTATCGCACCGCTCACACTGGAGATCAACCGGCTCAAGTGCGAGCAGGACGCCGTCATCCTGGCCCATTCCTACGTCGAGCCCGAGATCATCTATGGGGTCGGCGACTTCAGGGGCGACTCCTATTTCCTCAGCCTCAAGGCCCGCGAGTCCTGCGCGCAGAAGATAGTCTTCGCCGGCGTCGTTTTCATGGCCGAGACGGCGAAAATCCTCTCGCCGCGTGCGACTGTGGTCGTGCCCGACCGCGGCTCCGGTTGTTCGCTGGCCGACTCGATTGACGGCGATGGGGTTCGCCGGCTGAAGCGACTCTATCCCGATGCCGCCGTGGTCTGCTACATCAACAGCACCGCCGGGGTGAAGGCCGAGTCCGACGTGTGCGTCACCTCGGGCAACGTCCACGACATCGTTGCGCAGCTGCCGGAGCGTCGGATCCTCTTCGTGCCCGACCGGCTGATGGCCGATAATGTCCGCATCGAGCTGAAGCGCCGCGGGGTGGACAAGGAGATCGTCTCCTCCGACGGCACCTGTATCGTCCACGACCAGTTTGATCCGCCCTTCATTTCCGAGGCCCGCCAGCGCTTCCCTGGACTGAAGGTCGTGGCCCATCCCGAGTGCACCGCCGGGGTGGCTGAAGCGGCGGACTTCGTCGGGAGCACCGGCGCGATGATGAAGTACGTGAAGAGCACACCCGCGCCGTATTTCCTCATGCTCACGGAGTGTGGGCTCGTCGGCCGTCTGCAGGTGGAGGATCCGGAGAAGCGCTTCATCGGCGGCTGCCGGCTCTGTCCCTATATGAAGCTCAACTCGCTGGAGAAGGTGCGCGACGCCCTCGTGGCTCCGCGACCCGACCAGATCGTCACCCTCGATGAAGACATACGCCGCCGCGCCGCCGGCTGCATTGAGCGGATGTTCGAACTCACCCCCAAGGGCTGACGCCGCCTCTTTGTAACGTATTTTATTACAAACGGACCATGCTCACACCCCGCACCTATCAGCTGATCGACCTCGCGCTGGAGGAGGATGCCGGTCTGGGCGACGTCACCAGTCGCGCCATATTCTCCGCCAGACACCGCAGCCGGGCTGTCATCGACGCCTGGCAGGATCTGGTCATCTGCGGCCTGGAGGTTGCCGCCGCGGTCTTCGCCCGGATCGACCCGGCGCTCAGGACCAGGCTACTCGTCCAGGATGGCGACCGGGTGAAGCAGGGCGCGGTCGTCCTGCGCATCGACGGTCCGACCGCCGCGCTGCTCACCGCCGAGCGCACGGCGTTGAACTTTCTCCAGCGCCTCAGTGGCATCGCCACGCAGGCCCGCCGGTTTGCCGACGCCGTGGAGAACTCCGGCGTCCGCATCGTCGATACCCGCAAGACCACGCCCGGCTGGCGCGCGCTCGAGAAGTACGCCGTCCGCTGCGGCGGCTGCTTCAATCACCGTTCCTCCCTCGGCGAGCATGTGCTCATCAAGGACAACCACATCGCCGCTGCCGGCTCGTTGACCAAGGCCGTGCGGCTCTGCCGTGCCGCCGCGCCCCACACCGCGAAGATCGAGGTCGAGGCCGGCACCTTGGCGGAAGTGCGCGAAGCCTGCCGGGCTGGAGCCGAGGCGATCCTCCTCGACAACATGACACCCGCGCAGGTCCGGGCCGCGGTGAAACTCATTGCGGGCCGCGCGACCGTGGAAGTTTCCGGTGGGGTTCGCTTCGAGACACTGCGCGCTTACGCGCTGCCCGGCGTGGGTGTCATCAGCATCGGCGCGCTGACGCACTCGGCCATCGCTGCCGACCTGAGCCTGACGATCCTTGCCGGGTCTAAGAGACAGGGCGTGCGGCGATGAAGGTGACCCACACCGATTGTCTGGTCATTGGCGCCGGTCTGGCGGGCTCGGCCTATGCCTTGCATGCGGCTAGGGCGGGATTCGCGGTGCAGCTGTTGTCGCTTGGCGCGCCGCTGCAGGCCAACAGCGACTGGGCGCAAGGCGGCATCATCTACGACACCACCCCTGATCCGACGGCGCTGGCCCGCGACATTTTCGCGGCCAGCGACGGCACGGCGAATGCCGCGGCCATCGCCCAGCTGGTTCGGGAAGGTCCGGCCGCGGTGAAGGAGCTGCTCATCGACGAATTGCGCGTGGATTTCGACCGGGACAGCTCCGGCCGGCTCGATCTGGCACGTGAGGGCGGTCATGCCGAAAGGCGGATCATCCACGCGAAGGACGCCACCGGCCATGCCATCCTGCAGTCCGTGGTCCGGCGGGTCGATGCCACCCCGGGCATCGCGCGGCGCAGCGGGTTCGTGGCGGTCGACCTGCTGACCCTTTCGCACAACTCGGCCGACCCGGGTGACCGATACGAGCCGCTGACCTGCTTCGGTTGCTATGCCCTCGACACCGCCACGGGTGAGGTGACCGCGTTCGTGGCGAAGAAGACCATCCTCGCCACCGGCGGCCTGGGCGGGATCTTCCTGCACACCACCAACCAGCCGGGCAGCGTCGGCCACGGCGTGGCCATGGCCTACCGGGTGGGCGCCCGGCTCATCGACCTGGAATACGTCCAGTTCCATCCCACCGTGTTTCTCAAGCCGGGCATGCCGCCGTTCCTTGTCACCGAGGCGCTGCGCGGGGAGGGAGCTGTCCTCGTTGACGGGGCGGGGCGGCAGTTCATGGACGCGGTGCATCCGCTCGGCTCGCTCGCCCCGCGTGATGTCGTGGCGCGGGCGATCAAGCAGCACCTCGCTGCGCCGTGGGAGGCGGGCGTGTTTCTCGATCTCTCCGCCTTGAAGCCGGCGTTCATCCGCTCGCGCTTTCCCGGAGTCTATGACAAGTGCCTTGCCAGCGGTGTGGACATCACCCGCGAGCGCATCCCGGTCGTGCCCGCCGCGCATTTCTCCTGTGGTGGCGTGCATACCGACCTGCACGGCAGGACGAATGTCCGGCACCTGAACGCCATCGGCGAGACCGCCTGCACTGGTCTGCACGGAGCGAACCGCCTTGCCAGCACGTCACTGCTCGAGTGCCTCGTGTCCGCAAATACCACGGCGCAGGCGGATGCGGCGGAGCTCGCGTCCGGCAGTTTTCATCTGCCGGTCCCGCGGGCGTGGGCGAGTCCGGTACGAGAGGTGGACCTCATGCTGGTGCAGCAGGACCTGCAGCAGATCCGGACGACGATGTGGAATTACGCGGGCATCATCCGCTCGCCCGACCGGCTGGCCCGGGCGCGGCGGATCCTGCTTGAGCTGCGCGAGGATATCCAGGCGTTCTACCGCGATTGCCGGCCGACCCGTGAACTCATCGAGCTCCGCAACGCGGTGCAGACCGCGCTGCTGGTCGTCCACGCCGCCTCGCTGAACCCGGTGAGCAAGGGAGGCCATTTCGTAGCGGGGGAGGCGTGATCCCCGTTTGGCGCATTTCTTGCGACGGATCAGAGTTTGAAGGTGGCTCCGAGATTGACGACCAGGCGCTGAAACTCGCGCTCGGGCAAGGTGGAAAGTGTATTCCAACCGTGATGGCGCAGGAGGTCCAGGATCAGCGCGGTGTTGTTGGACAGTTTCCATGTCGCGCCGGCGCCGAGAAATGATTCCCAATCGTCGCGATAGCTCGGGAAAAAGTCGCAGCGATGTACCTTGGCCGTCAGGCGCGCGCTCCAGGTGGGTGTGAGCATCAGGCTCATGGCGGTCTCGACACAGGTGTCGAGGTAGGCCGACTTACCGAGGCTGGAAAGCCAGTCCATCCGGGCCGCCTTGCCGGTCAGGGTCAGGTTCTGGGTCAGCTTGGAGGCGAATCCAGCCTCGAACCAGAGCGACGTGCGGTCGCGTCCGCCGAGGAACACCCGCGGGTCGACTGTGCCGGTGTAATGTCGGAAATCCGGGCCGGCGGCGAAGGTCACCGTGGTGTCGGCGAAGGGCTTTCCTTCCCAGCCGGCGGCGAGCCGGTAGTAGTTGTTTGTGTAATCGAAGCCGCAGTTCGGCAACGGCACGATCGCTTGCACCTGATGGCCGGATCGAACGCCGGTGAACCACAATGAATCCGCGCTTTGTTTCCAACCGAGATCAAGCGCGCCCTGGAGATCCGAGCGATCGGCAAACGCGAACCGCCCGGCCGCCACGTTGGTCTGGTAGTCGTAGTCGAGCAGGGTACCGGTGCCGCGCACCAGCCAGTTTCCATAGAGACCCTGCGCCTGGACCTTGGCCCGATGCTGCCACTGCTGGCGGCGTTCGCGCCACAAGGCAATGGCGTTGGCGTTGACGGTTGCGACCGAGGGCAGGGTGTCGGCGGAGCCGGCGACAAACAGGCTCGAGGCGTCACCGGTGAACTTCCAGCCGCCCGCGGTCAACTCGCCCCTCAGGCCCAGACTGTGGGTCGAATAATCTTCGCCTGACCAACGGTCGAAGCGCACGGCTTCCCCGGTATAGCTCAGCTTCAATGCCGGCTTGGCGGCCGTGGTAGCCGTCCAGCTGTAGCTCAGGCTGATGCCGGCGGCGGAGGTCAGCGTGTCCCGTTCGCCGAGGATGGTGGCGGATGTGCCGCCGCTGGCCGCGGGATTGGTGTCGAAACCCGCGCGGAAGAACAGGGCCGGCTCGATGACGCCGGTGGGCTGGAGGTCGGAGGCGCTGGCTGCAGCCCAGGCCAGGATGAGCAAGTGGGGAATGGCTTTCATCACCCGCAAACGGCGCTCAGCGTCGACGAGCCAGGCTGCAGCCGGTTCGCCGGGGCGGCGGCGGGATACGGGAGCGGAGATTCATTGGTGGGTGGGAGGTGGGAGAGTATCATCAAGGTTGCGACGAGCTTGGGAACGTCCACCCGAACTGCTACCTGGGGGCGTCCGCCGCATCATGTCGCAACTCGAGCTTCTGGTCTGCCCATGGTTGCGCTTTCCCTGCGCATCCGTTGCGCTTTTCGCCGAAGATATTTCGTGGGGCCGTCGGGAAGGGGAGAAGTCGCGCTCCCTCCGGCACCGGGCTTTGCCTCCCCGTTCACGCTTGGCGCGGCTTGGTCACTCGGAGCCGGCTAGGAGAATTTCCTAGCGGAAAACCGCCGCAGCACGGATAGCCGGGATTCCGCCGGCCTGCTAGGCTATGGTCGCTGCCCAGCCAACCCACGAACCACATGAGTGCAGAAACATCGCCCGCCGCATCCGACACGATCAACGTTCCCTTCGCCCTCAACTCGCCGGGCGCTCGGAACGTCTACGTCGCCCTATTCTTCAATGAATGGGCCGCCTTCCTGCGGCCGGCTCAGTGCGAGCCCGTGTCCCAGGTGGTTCGTCCGATGGTTCGCGAGTGGGTTCGCCTTGAGCAGGTCCGGCCGGGACTTTGGTCCGGCGAGGTGGCCTTGCCGGTCGGCCGGCACGAATATCTGTTTCTTGTCGACGGCACGTGGGTGGTCGATCCCGAGGCCCTAGACGTCTGCCCCGATGGCGACGGAAGCTTCAATGCCGTCCGCTCCGTGGTCCCGGCGCAGGTATTGGTTGAGCCACACCTTCTGGCGATCGCCCGCGCCATCTGATCCCACGGCACGGTGTAAGAAACTACAACTCATGCCGGTGGGACGGATTTGATAGTTGCGAAATGATCGAGGCTCATGCCGTTTGCAGTGGAGGTCCATTCCAACGGATTTATGTGGCGATGCTGGATCTCATGCGAACGGATCTGCGCGACAGATAGTTTATGAGAGCGGGGCCTAACCGTACGACAGAATCTCTCGCCAAAGCGAGGCGCCTAATCGTAAGGTTCGGCCAAACAAGGACGGATTGTGAAGCGAAAATCAGGAAATAAACCAAGTGTACCGACCCCGGGGGGTGTCGACGAATACATCAAAGAAATGCCAGAAGGCGTACGCATCCGTCTGAGAGAAATCCGGGTCGCGACGCAAGAAGCAGCTCCCGGTTCGACCGAGACAGTCAGTTACTTCCAAATGCCTGGATATTTCTATGCAGGTTACGACTACAACGGAATGTTCGCCTGGTTCAGTTTTAGGCCGCCCTTTGTGCGCTTGCACGTCCGCCCTCCCGTTTTAGAAAGCCACAAGAAGGACCTTGGGGATTACCCCACGACGAAGGCCGTTATCAGTTTCCCGGTGGATCAGGCCATACCAAAGGCGCTGGTGAAGAGGCTGGTGAAGGCAAGTATCAAGGTAATGAAGCAGAGAAAGACGAAGCCATCGACCTGAAGTACAGAGATGGCTGTTTGGCGAAGGCATCCGGTTTGTAAGCTCAATACTCAAGCCAGCCGAACCAATAGGAACGAGCGGGCATGTGTGTCGTGCGGTGAGCGCGGGGCGTCTGCTCTCCGCCAGATGAACCCGAACAACGTCACGATCGGAATCGACCTTCGGGATCGCAGTCGCGCGGTAGGCGCATTGTATAGCCGAGTAGGGCGCGGTTGGGACGACGACCAGTCCAAGGGTGAGTGAACCCGCGCAAGTGCTTAAATTGTGAACAAGTTTTGACATTTCAGGGGTGGTTTAGACTTGCCTGTAGGGAGTAAAATGGGGAGAAATGGGACGTTCTGGGGGAAAGGGGCCCCGGATTCCACTCATGGCGCAATCAGGCACAACCGTATATTCCGGCCGTTTTGAGCACACGCTCGACGACAAGAATCGTCTCACGATTCCGTCGCTGTGGCGTTGGGTGCACACGGACACGGAGACGTTCCTGGCGATCCCTCATCCCGACGGTTACATCGCGGTGCTGCCGCCGGCGCGCGTGGGAAAGCTTTTGGCGCAGGTTTCCGAAATGAAATTGTCGGACCGCGAGGCGCAGGCCGTGAAGGCGCGCATCTTCTCCGACGCTCTCTCGTTCACCTTCGACAAGCAGGGTCGCTTCGGCGTGAGCGCCGACCTGCTCAAGCACGCCGCGATCACGAAGGACGCGGTGCTGAGCGGCATGGGCGACACGTTCAACATCCTCAGCCCGGCGCGCTGGACCGAGATGTCGCGCACAACCGCCGGCGAGAACTTCGGCGACATGATGCGCCGCATCGGACTTTAACCCACGCCCATGAAGACTCTCATCACGCTCATCCGGCCCCAGCCGTTGCCCAAGCTCTCGCCCGTGTTCTGCGCCAACCGCCGCTCGCTGCTGCGGGAACCGATCGCGATCTCCCTGCCGTGGAAGAAACTCCATGCCCGTGCCCGCTCTTGAGTTTCTCCCGCGCGCCATGACCCCCGGGCACCAACCCGTGATGCTGCATGAGGTCGTCGAATACCTCGCGCCGCTCGCGGGCCAGGCCCATCTTGACTGCACGTTCGGCGGGGGAGGACACACCCGCGCGATCCTGGACACGGGCGCAAGCGTGATCGCTCTCGACCGCGATCCGGCCGCCCAGGCGCGTACGGATAAACTTCGGGCAGAGTTTCCCGCGACTTTCCGCTTTGTCGACCTGAACTTCGGCGACCTGGCCGCGCTCCCTGAAAGCAACTTCAACGGCATCCTTTTCGACTTGGGCGTCTCCTCCTTCCAGCTTGATGAGGCGGACCGGGGCTTTGCCTTCCGTTCCGACGCACCGGCCGACATGCGCATGGACCCCCGTTCAGGCCAGCCCGCCGGCCAGTGGCTGGAAATTGCCAGCCACGAGTCCCTGGTCCGCGCGGTGCGAGACTATGGCGAGGAGAAGAACTGGCGCCGGGTGGTCGATGCCATCGAGGGTGCCCGCGGCAGCGGCCGGCTCACCCGCACCGGCGCGCTGGCCGAGCTCATTGCCGATGCCATCCCCGCCGCCGTCAGGCGCGAGAGCCGCATCCATCCCGCCACCCGTGCCTTCCAAGGCATCCGCATCGCCGTCAACGATGAGATCGGCGCCATCGAGCGCGCCCTGCCTGCGGCCTTCGCCAAGCTCGCCCCCGGCGGCGTCTTGGCGGTCATCAGCTTCCATTCCCTTGAGGACCGGCCGGTGAAGCAGTTCTTCCGCCTGATGTGCGGCCAGCCGGTGGACGCCAACGATGCCACGCCCCAGCAGCTCCGCGCCAAGCACGCCGAGCCGCTCACGCGCAAGCCGGTCACGCCCTCCCTCGCCGAGATCTCCGCGAATCCCCGCAGCCGCTCCGCCAAGCTGCGCGTCCTGCGCAAACTCTGAAACCCGCCCCATGAAACCGCCTCCCGCCCACGCTTTCGTCAACCGGCTCATCGCCCTGACCCTCCTCCTGCTTGTCTTCTCCGGCTCGCTCGGCCTCGGCGCCGTGTGGATGCGCCAGGAAATCTCCCAAGCCGCCAACCGCAGCCGCGTGCTCGACCTGAAGATGGCCGACGTCGAGCGCCGGCTCGACGAGGTCAACGCCGAGGTTGCGTCGGCGGTCAATCCCGACGTCCTCCTCCAACAGAACCAGGCCATGCGGCTCGGGCTCGTTTCCCCGCGCGAGATCCAGGTTGTCCGCGTCCCCGAGTCGCCCGAGTTGCGGCTGGCCTCCAAGCGCAACCGCGACACCACCGCCTCGCTGGCCGATCGCGGCAACCCGCCGGCCTTCCGGGTCGCGGCC
>CAZZDB010000026.1:0-3091 GCA_964652485.1 uncultured Oleiharenicola sp. | reverse complement strand
CACCACCGCCTCGCTGGCCGATCGCGGCAACCCGCCGGCCTTCCGGGTCGCGGCCACGGCCCTGCGCTGATCCCATGTCGACGGGCTACGCCTCCAACCGCCTGTCCCTGCTCGCCGTCGGCGTGCTCGTGTGCTTCATGAGCGTCGGCGTGCGGCTGGTCTTCCTCCAGGTGGTGGATCGCGATGAGCTGTTGCGCTTCGTGGACAAGGCCCGCCGGCAGATCGTTATCGAGCACGCGCGGCGCGGCACGATCCTGGACTCGCGCGGCAACCTGCTCGCGACCAGCCGCTCGGAAATCACCGTGGCGGTGGATCCGTGGGCCCTGCCCGAGTACCTCGACATCGAGAAGAATCCCGCGAAGCGCGCCAGGAAGGCTGCCGAAGAGCAGCTCAAGCATGCGCAGCTCGCCGGCCTGCTCGGTCTGCCGTTGAGCGAGGTGGAAAAAGCGTTCACGCCCGCGATGCGGGCCATCAAGCCCGAGAACGACACGCGTAACGGCATCGTCGACGGCCAGACCAAGGACCGCTGGGTCAAGCTGCGCGAGGCGCTGGACGAACCGACCTTCGACCAGATCACCGCCCTCAACATCCGCGGCATCACCCACGAGCGCATCTACCGCCGGGTCTATCCCGGCGCCGGGCTCGCGGCGCACCTCATCGGCTATCTCAACAAGGAAGGTTCGCCCGTCTCCGGGGCCGAACATCATTTCGACCTCTACCTCAAGGGGCAGGACGGCTGGATCGAGTCCGAGAAGGATGGCGCCCGTCGCGAGCTCGCGCAGTTCCGCTCCCGCGAGGTGCCGGCGCAAGACGGCAACGACGTCGTGCTGACCATCGACTCGGTCGTGCAGCATATCATCGAGGACGAGCTAAAGAGCATCGCCGCGACCTACCAGCCGCATTTCGCCACCATCATTGCCAGCGATCCGATGACCGGCGCCATCCTCGGCCTGGCGAACTACCCGAGCTTCGACCTGAACAACTACAGCAAGGCCCCGCTCGACGCCCAGCGCAACTACGCGGTGACCGACATGATCGAGCCCGGCTCCACCTTCAAGATCGTCGCCGCCGGTGCGGCGTTGAACGAGGGCGTTGTGACCCCGCAGTCCACCTTCGACTGCGGCATCACGACCATCGATTACAAGGGCCGCACCATCAAGCTGCCCAAGGAGGACGAGCCGTTCGGGGTGCTCAGCGTCTCCGACATCGTCGCGCATTCCAGCAACCGCGGGGCCGCGCAGCTCGCGATGCTGCTCGGCGAGCAACGGTTCTACGATTACGCGCGCCGTTACGGCTTCGGGCAGACCACCGCCTTCGCCCTCGGTGGTGAGGTGCGCGGCATGCTCGAGCCGCCGGAGCGATGGGACGGACTCACCATCTCGCGCATGCCGATGGGCCATTCCGTCGCCGCAACGCCGCTGCAGATCCACATGGCGATGAGCGCGGTCGCAAACGGCGGCGTGCTGCTTCGCCCCCAGATCATCAAGGAAATCCGCGACAGCGACGGGAACATCATCCGCGCCTTTGGCCCGGAGAAGCGCGCGCAGGTGCTCCGGCCAGGCACCGCCGCCCAGCTCGCTCAGCTGCTGACCGGCGTCGTCCGCGAGGGCACCGCCAAGGGTTTTGACATCCCCGGTTTCGAGGTCGCGGGCAAGACCGGCACGACGCAAAAGCTCGTCGACGGCAAATATTCAACCACCCATCACGTGGCTTCCTTCGTCGGGTTCTTCCCGGCGAGCCGTCCCGAGGTGGTTCTTTCGGTGATCGTCGACGACGCCCATGTCTCCGGCGGCACCGCCTATGGCCGCGTCGTCGCCGCGCCGGCGTTCAAACACATCGCCGAGCAGCTCATCCAGTATCTCGACATCAAGCCCGTGACCACGCCCACCCGCAACTTCCTCGCGATGCAGGGGGGTGTCCGGTGATCGGTTATCTCACGCCCAACTATCCGCTCGTCGCCGCGTTCCGCTCCCTGCCGCTCCACCGCACCCGCGCCCAATCGCGTCTCAGTTCGCGCATCTTCAAAATGGCCCCCAAGCTCTCCGACTACTTCTCCGCGGGCGAAATCCTCGCCAGCAAGGGCGATCTCGACCGCCCGATCTCCGGCCTCGCCATGGACAGCCGGCGGGTGATGGCCGGCAACCTATTTTTCGCGCTTCCCGGGCGGCGCGCCGACGGCAATTCCTTCGTTGACGAAGCCATCCAGCGCGGGGCGGTCGCCATCGTCGCCGAGCGCATCCCCTCCGCGACGGCCGCGCGGGTCACCTACCTCCAGGTCGCCGACGCCCGCCGCGCGCTCGCGCAGGTCTCGCAGCGTTTCTTCAATTTCCCCGACCGCGCCCTCGAGCTCATCGGGGTCACGGGCACCAACGGCAAGACCACCGTCACGAACCTGATCAAGCACCTGCTCTCGACGGCGACCCAGCGCGTTGGGGCCATCGGCACGGTCAACTACGACCTGGGCGCCCGGGTGGTGCCGTCCTACCGCACGACGCCCGAGTCGCTCGAGCTCTACGGCATGCTCGCGCAGATGCGGGACGCCGGTTGCCGCCAGGCGGCGATGGAGGTCAGCTCGCACGGCATCGACCAGCAGCGCGTGCTCGGCATGCAGTTCGGCGTGGCCGTCTTCACCAATCTCACCCGCGACCACCTCGACTACCACAAGACGATGGAGGCCTACTTCGCGGTGAAGACGAAGCTGTTCACCGGCGGAGTCGGCACACCGCCCAAGGCAGCGGCCATCAACCTCGACGATCCCTACGGCCGGCAACTCGCCGCGGAGACGCCAAAGAACCTCCGGCTCGTCACCTTCGGCGAGTCCGCCGCGGCCGTCGTCCGCGCCGAGAACGTCCGCCTGAATTTCAAGAGCACGCAGCTGAAGCTGGTCTGGCCCGAGGGGTCGCTGGAGCTCGAGAGCCCGTTCATCGGCCGCTACAACGTGAGCAACCTGCTGGCGGCTTTCGCCGCCTGCTACGCGCTCGGCCGCGACCCGGAGGTCATCGCCCCGCGCCTGAAGAGCTTCGTCGGGGTTCCGGGACGCATGGAGCGCATCGAGGAGGGCCAGCCCTACAACGTGCTGGTCGACTACGCG
>CAZZDB010000025.1:0-27596 GCA_964652485.1 uncultured Oleiharenicola sp. | reverse complement strand
GGCGACACCCGCACCTTCACCCGCGACAAGTGGGAGCCGTCCTCCTGGCCGGCCACCTGCAAGGGCGTCGGCACCTCCGAGGCGCCCCGCGGCGCGCTGGCGCATTGGATTGTCATCAACGACAAGAAAATCGCCAACTACCAGCTCGTCGTCCCGAGCACTTGGAACGCTTCGCCTCGCGACGCCAAGGGCCAGCGCTCGGCCTACGAGGCTTCGCTGATCGGCACCCCGGTGCACGATCCGCAGCAGCCGTTGGAAATCATCCGCACCATCCACTCGTTCGACCCCTGTCTCGCCTGCGCGGTCCACCTTTACGAAGACAAAAAGGAAATCGCGCGGCACGAGTTGATGGTCAACTGAACCCGGAGGCTGTCATGCAAAACAATTCGCACGATTACCAACGGGTCTACGTCTGGGAGCAACCGGTGCGCTGGTTCCATTGGATCAACGCCCTGTGTGTCATCGCGCTCGGTACCACCGGCTACCTGATCGCGCATCCGCCGGCCCTCCTCAATTCCGGGGAGGCCTCGGGCAGCTACCTGTTCGGCACGATCCGCTTCGTTCATTTCGCCGCAGCCTATCTGTTCATGGTTAACTTCGCATTCCGGCTCTACTGGGCGTCCGTCGGCAACAAGTACACCCACTGGCGGAATTTCTTCCCCATCACGCGCCCGCAGATCCGGCAGGTCTGGGCCGTGCTCAAGGTCGACATCTTCCAGTCGAGCGACAAGGCCGTGCACACGCTCGGCCACAACTCGGTGGCGTATTTCACCTACATGGGCACCGGCCTGCTGACCTGTTTCCAGGTCGCGTCCGGCTTCGCGCTGTACGCCCCGATGAGTCACTCCTGGTTCCCGCGGCTCTTCACGTGGATGGTCCCGCTGTTCGGCAGCGAGCAGAACCTCCGCATCTTCCACTATGCTGGGTTGTGGGTCTTCATCGTCTTCACGCTGATCCACGTTTACCTCGTGTTTTACCACGACTACGTCGAGGGTCACGGCGTGCTCTCCTCCATGGTTGGCGGCTGGAAGTTCATGGAGAAGGACAAGATTGCGGCCGAGGAAGCCACGGGCATCTCCGGCTTTGCCCGCCGGAAATCCGAGCCCGTCGCGCCTCCGGCCAAACCGAAACCCGTGATATGAACGAGGTGGCTCTGATCACCGTTCGTAGGGGCGCTGCCTTGCGGCGCCCTCTTCGGACTCGGATGGGAAGGGCGCAGCGAGCCTGAGGCCCTACGCCCGAATCCGTGTCTATCCGTGAAATCCGTGGTTAAAACGCCTGGTTCTCTGACCTCTGGCTCTTCGCTCCCTCCTCCCCCTCATGCTCGGCCTCATTGACTCGACCCTCGTTGGCGAAACCAACTCCGCCGCGCCCCAAGGTTCACCGGGCGACCGTGTCCTCGTGCTCGGCGTGGGTAACCTGCTCATGGGCGACGAGGGCGTGGGCATCCACGTGCTGCGCCTCCTGGAACACGAGGCGGCGATGCCCGGCGTGCGGCTGCTCGACGGCGGCACGGGCGGAGTCAACCTGCTCACCGAGTTCGACGGGGCGGACGACATTGTGCTCATTGACGCTACGCGCGACGGCCGGCCCGCGGGCACCATCAGCTTCCTTCAACCGGGATTTGTCAGCGAGCTGCCGCGTGGGTTGGGTGCCCATGATTTCGGGTTGAAGGATCTCTTCGCGGCGGCGGCCCTGACCGGCAGGTTGCCCCGGATCCACCTCTACACTATTGCGGTCGAGGAAGTGAAGCCGATGTGCACGGAGCTATCCGCGGCCGTGGCGGCGGCGGTGCCCGAGGTCGTGCTCACCGTCCGGGCGCTGGCCGCCCGGCTGGCCAGCTGGCCAGAGCTATAAGGATCAAGCTCCAGCCTGTAAGCAACGTGACTGTCCCAGCGACCCGCCAATTTAGACCTTACACCCTGGCCCCGGCCCGCTAATTCTCTCGCCGATGCAGCCCGGATTTCACGTCAACGCCCTCAGTTCGCCGGAGATGTCCGTGCTCATGCTCGGTACGGCCGGGGTCGCGATTCTGCACACGCTCGCCGGGCCGGATCACTACCTGCCGTTCATCGTGATGGGGCGCGCCCGCCGCTGGTCGGTGGCCCGCACCACTTTCTGGACCGTCCTGTGCGGGTTCGGGCACGTGGGCAGTTCGGTCGTCCTGGCCCTGCTCGGGGTGGTGTTCGGTTACGGCCTCGAGCGGATCCAGTACTTCGAGGGTCTGCGCGGCAATCTGGCGGCGTGGGCCCTGATCGCCTTTGGCCTGGTCTACCTCGGGTGGGGCTTGAAGAAGGCTTCGCGGGCCAGGCCGCACGCCCACCTCCACGGACACGAGGACGGCGCGGAGCACGTGCACCGGCACGGCCACGAGCGGTCGCACGCGCACGCGCACGGCGAGGCCGAGGGCTTCCGGCTGACGCCTTGGATTCTCTTCACGATTTTCATCTTTGGACCGTGCGAGACAATGATCCCGCTTGTGATGTATCCGGCTTCGCGGGGCAGCTGGCACGATGTCTGGGTGGTGGTCGGCATGTTCAGCGCCCTGACGGTCGGCACGATGCTGCTGGTGGTGCTGCTGGCGATGAAAGGCATCAGCCTGCTGCCCGATTTGAAGCTCAGCCGTTACAGTCACGCGTTCGCCGGTGGCACCATCCTCCTCGCCGGGTGCGCGATCCAGTTTCTCGGGCTTTGAGCCGGCCCGGCGCCGAGGTCCCCGGGGGGCGGGTCAGCCGCCCAACGCGTTGCATTCGGCCTGGGCCTTCTCCTGCCGCGCCTTGGCCTCGGCGAATTCCACGTCGGTGACAAAGGTGAGCGGATCCGGCTTCTTCTCGGACGGGTCCTGCTTGTTGTAGCGGTCGATGATCTTCTGCTGGGTCTTGATCACCGCCCGCAGGGCCTTGAGGTGGGCCTGTTTCTCCTCGGGGGTCAGCACCTGCGGGTCCGATATCTTGGCGGCTGGGTGGGTCCAGTCGGTCAGGTGGAAGTAGCCGGAGGTGCAACCGGTCAGGGTGCCGAGGAGCAAGACTAAGAGCAGGCGTATGATCATGGCGGGCTGAAAATCCCCAGTAGGCATCCGGAATTCCGGATGTCAATGCCGGCCGACGCACCCTGGTTCCCCTCGCCGTGCTGGAACTCATCCTGATCAGACGGGTGTTATCGGCGGTGTTCACCGTTCGGTGGTCGCGACAGGCTCGACCGAGCCAAGGGTCGCGATCCCGGCTTGCTCGCTTGTCATTTGACGCGACGGGCAGGCCACTCAAGTTTCTCCGGTTCCCGCGGCTCCGCGGCGTGATTCCCATGGACGCTCCAAAAAAGAAGAACCGTTTCCCCTTGGTGGCGATGCTCACGGAGACCTTCGGTTTCAGCCCGGCCTTGGCGTCAGTTACGGCCCTCGGTGTCGGGACGCTCTGTGCGGTGGCGTTGCTGTGGGTCGTTCGCTCCGCCCCGCCGGATACCATTGTGATCACCAGCGGTCCCGCCGGCAGTTCCTTCCGGCGGTTTGCCGATTCCTACCAAAAAATACTCGCCACGCACGGCGTCACGCTCGAGATCCTGCCGTCGCAGGGGTCGTTGGAGAATCTCCAGCGGCTGCAATCGCCGGGCGCACGGGTCGACGTCGGCTTGGTGCAGGGCGGGCTGACCAAGGACGCCAAGCTCGACGGCCTCGTGTCGTTGGGCAGCGTTGCCTACCAGCCGTTGATGATCTTCTACCGCAGCCCCGCTCCGATCAGCCGGTTGGCGGAACTGGCGGGACGGCGCATCGCGGTGGGCGCCACCGGCAGCGGGACACGGGCGCTGGCCCTGACCCTGCTCGAGGCCAACGGCATCACCGGCGAGCCGACCACGTTTGTTGATCTGGACGCGGGTGCGGCGGCCGCGGGTCTACTGGAGGGCAGGATCGATGCGGTCTTCCTCATGGGTGACTCGGCGCCGATCCAGCTCCTGCGCAACCTCATCCGCACGCCGAATGTGCAGCTATTCAATTTCACGCAAGCCGACGCCTATGTGCGGCGCTATCCCTACTTGAACCGGATCGAACTGCCGGAGGGCTCGATCGATCTCGGCAAGGACCTGCCGGCGAAGGATGTCGCGCTGGTCGGGCCGACGGTCGAACTCGTGGCACGTGAAGACCTGAACCCGGCCCTCTCCGACCTGCTGCTTGACACGGCGAAGGAGGTCCACGGCAACGCTGGTCTGCTCCAGAAGCGCGGGGAGTTTCCCGCTCCGCTCGAGCATGAGTTCAAGATCAGCGACGACGCGCGGGTCTACTACAAGTCGGGGATGGGGCTTCTTTATCGTGTGTTTCATTCGTTCTGGCTGGCCAGCATGCTCAATCGCGTCTTGGTGGCATTGGTGCCGCTGGCGATCGTGCTCATCCCGGCCATCCGTTTTTTCCCGGTCGCCTACCGCTGGAGCATCCAGCTGCGGATCTACCGGTGCTACCGGCCCCTGCTGCGGCTTGAGCGGGAAGTGGCCGACGCGTTGACGCGGGAGCGTCGCGAGGAATTGCTCCGGCGGTTGGACGAAATCGAGGCGGAGGTGAACCGACTCAAAGTGCCGGCTTCGTTTGCCTCGCAGTTCTATGAGCTGCGGACACACTTGGTGTTCGTGCGTCAGCGACTGACCGCCGCCGGGCCCGAACGAGATGTCTAGGGTTCCGGCGATCTCCGTTGCGCAGGAATCCGATCGGACGGCGCAGTCGCATGGAGTTTGACGCGGGGCGCGGCATCGTTTGCCTAGCAGCTGCAACCCCATGACTACACGCGCTCCGCTGTTCCTGCTTGCCCTCTTGTGCCTCGTTCTTGTGCCGGCCGTCGCCCAGTCCACCGACCAGGCCGACCGGATCGCGGCGTCCTTCGTGCTGGCGCTGGGGCGCGTCCCGACTGCCGTCGAGGCGGCGCAGTGGACCGGAAAGGGCAAACTGGCCATCGCGGAGCTCGTCGCGCAGCTGCAACCGCAGGGCGATGACGCGAAACAGGCCGTGGCGGTCAAGGCCTGCCTCGATGCCTGTGGGCGCGAGCCGGCGGCGGACGAGCTCAGGGCATGGCTGGTCGGCAGTCCGAGCTACTCGGGATTGATGAAACAGCACGTGGCCTGGCTGGAGGCGCATCCCAAGGATTACGCGCTCGTCGTCGAGCGGGCGTATCAACTGGTCATGCAGCGGCACGCCTTTGCCGAGGAGCTCGACTATTGGAAGGCGCAGCCAGCGCTCTCGTTCGTGCTGCTCAACGCCTGCATCGAAAACTGGGCACGCCGCAACGCCCCGGGTCTCATGGCCACCTCCGGCGTGGCTACGGCCTCGGTGAACAGCATGTGGCTTACGACAGTTTCGCTCGCACCCGCGGTCGCGACCGAGGCCCGGGTCGCGGCGGGGCTGGTCCACGCGGGGAACGCCGACCTGGCGGCGGCCCTCGGGCGGAACATCATCGCGGCCGGCGGTGATGCGGTGGCGTCAGCCGGCGGGGTTCACTTCGTGGCGGCCGGACGGTAGGATCTCGTGGTTTTCCGGGTGCAGCGGTCTGGCGGTTGCGGTATAATTTTCCGTCACAGTCCGGCGTCCGGGCTGTCATAAGAGGAATGTCACGGCGGGCTTCTTGTCCGCATTCCCGCCGCATCCATCCCCGTTTCCCAATTGCATTCAACCCTCTGGCCTTATGTGGTGATGTTCTTTGCGGCCCTGGCCACCGACCTGATCCCCGTGATTGGTCCTCCGGTCTGGACCGTCATGGTGTTCATGCTGGTGAAATACGACCTGGACCCATGGTTGGTGCTCGCGGTGGGCGTGCCCGGTTCGGTACTGGGCCGTTACGGCCTCAGTCTCTATGTGACGAAATTCCTGGGGAAGATCGTCAAGCAGACCAAGAGTGACGAGTTGAAGTTCGCCGGCAGCAGGCTGAACGGCAGTCTCTGGCGCAGCTGGCCTTTTGTGCTGGTTTATTCGCTGCTGCCGATCTCGACGACCGCCCTGTTTTCGGCCGCCGGCCTCGCACGGATCAAGCCGATCCAGATCCTGCCGCCCTTCTTTGTCGGCAAGTTCATCAGCGATGCGGTCATGCTTTTCAGCGGCCGTTATGCCATCCGCAACTCCGCCGACCTGGTGTATGGCTCGTTTTCCTGGAAAGGCATTACTACCATCCTGGTCGGATTGGTCGTCCTCGCCGCGTTCCTCTTCCTCGACTGGCGGCGGCTGCTGGAGCGGAAGAAACTCGAACTTAACTTCAACATCTGGAAGTAACTGCGACCGGCGCGATCCCCGCATGCCCCCGGCCTTTCGGGCAAGTCCGCTGATCGCCGTAACCGCGCACCGTTCCCGCTGTCTTCAAACGAGTGTTGACCTCCGTTATGACCAAACCAAGTGCGCTCGTGGCCAAAAACAGCCGGTTTTACGACGCGTTCTGGGCCCGAACCTACCTGACTCGGGCGGAGCGTTTCAATACCTGGCCCATGATCTCGGCCTTGTTGCCGGGGGCCCCGCGGCGCCTGGAAATCGGCCCGGGATTGCGCCCGCGCCTGCCGGTCACGGGGACGTTGTTTCTCGACCTCAGCTCCCGCGTCGTGGAGCGACTGAAGGTCCGCGGCGGCAACGCCCAGACGGGTGAAATCACGGCGCTCCCGTTCAGCGACGGGATGTTCGATCTCGTGGCGGCCTTTGACGTGATCGAACATGTCGAGGACGACCAGCAGGGGTTCGCCGAGTTGAGCCGGGTGTTGAAGCCGGGTGGCCGATTGATCCTTTCCGTGCCGCTGCATGCGGCGCACTGGACCACCTTCGACGAGCACGTCGGGCACGCGCGCCGCTATGAACCGGCCAGGTTGCAGGAGCTGATCGCCCGTCACGGGCTGGTTGTCGAGCAAAGCGCCGTCTTCGGGATGCAATCCAACAATCCAAGGCTGCTGCGCCATGCGGTGCAAGGCCTGCTCCGGCATCCGGTCGCGGCGGCCCGCTGCTATAACTGGCTGTTCTTCCCGCTCGGTCTGCTGTTCCAAGGGAGATTGAAATTCGAAGCGGGTCTGATGGACTTGGCAACAGTCCACGAAGTCCTGCTGGTGTGCCGGCGGGCGGGGAATTGAGGCTGGGCGGATTACTTCCCGCGGGATGGCGTTTCCCTGACGAGGGCGTTGGACTTCCTGGCGGCCTCGTCCATGGCGTCGACATACTCTGGCATTTCGCGGAGGCCGAGTTCGTGGATCATCGAACCGATGCTTCGCTGCGGGTCGTTGGACCAGAACACGCCGGTATCCTCCCGTTCGGAATAGAGGTAGCCGGCCTTGCGGCCGAATCGATCGGTGAGCGCCCGGCCCTCGTGCAGGGTTTCGCTCCAATGCAGGATGGCGTAGGCGAGGTCGATCTGTTGCACGGCAACACCCGGTTTCACCACCACCTGCGCCACGCTCCGGCCGATCGGGTCGAAGATGGTGGCGTTGTCCTTGGGCGTGCTGGTCACGACGTAATAGTGGTGTCGCAACGCCTCGGCCATGGGCCGCAGGGTCTGCGGCGAGGCGCTGGGCAGGGCGACGATCTCGGCGCCGGCCACCGCGAACGTGTCCCACGCCTCGGCATAATTCATATCCCAGCAGATCAGGATGCCGAGCCGGCCGAAGTCACAGTCGAACACCGGGTAGGCTGTGCCGGGCGTCACGCCGCCCTCAAACACCCCGCGGTCGTCGCAGATCGGATGAGTCTTGCGGTAGATGCCGGCCACCACGCCTGAACGGTTGATGAGCACCGCGGCGTTGCTGATGCGGTCCGCCTCGCGCAGCGTCATCGGGGCGATGATCCAGGTGTGATGCTCGCGCGCCTTGGCCCCGAGCAGTTCCAGGACCGGTCCTTCCAACGGCACCGCCTGCTCGGTCGCGGCGCCGGTGCTGCCGGTGGCAAAGGTGAACTCGGGAAAGACCATGAGGTCGAGCCCGCCTACCGCATGCTGCCCGGCGGCCGTGCGCGCCGCGTCGTCGATGAGCACGCCGGCGAGCTGCAGCCGCCCGGCGAGCGGACCGGAGAATTCCGCCAGGACCGTCGCGAGCACGATCTTGCGGGGCGGGGTGCCGGCGCGGCTGGTGAAGGCGGCCGGCGCGGGTCCCGCGACAAGGCAAAGGGCGAGGCAGAACAACGACAGGCGAGGGGCATCCATGTGGCAAGCTTGGGGAAAAACGGTCGGCACAAAAGACGAATTGCGACCCAAGGGACGCCGGCCTTAGGCGGAGGCGGCCTTGGTCCGGAAGCTCCGCCACATCTCGGTCGGGAGGCTGGCGACGGCGATGAAGGCGACCTGGCTGGCGACGAAGGCAACCAGCCAGTAGAAGGCGGCGTCCATGAAGCCGTAGCTGTGCAGACCGACGCCGAGCATATTCGTGCCGAACCAGCTCCACGCGGTGACGACGTTGCCGAAGATGGCGAGCATCATCAGGCCGCGTTGCTTCACCATGCCGCCCCAGCGGGCGTGGAGGATGACGGCGTTCCAGATGACGATGATCAGGGCGCCATTTTCCTTGGGGTCCCAGCCCCAGAAGCGTCCCCAGGACTGGTCGGCCCAGATGCCGCCGAGGACGGTGCCGACCAAGCTGAAGAGCGTGGCGAAGCACACGATGCCATAGACCATGCGGGTGAGGGAATCGGCCGTCGGTTGATCGAGGGACTTGGTGAACACGCCGCGAACGACGTAGATGAGCGCGAGGAAGCCGGCGAGGAACGTGGCGGCATAGCCGGAGGTAACGACGACGACGTGGGTGGCGAGCCAGATGTTGGTGTCAAGCACGGCGCGCATCATCTCGAGCGTGTCGCCACTCAGCGAGAGGTGGTGGGCGATGAGGAGGGTGACGAAGCCGATCATGCCGGCGGCGACCGAGCCCACGCCATTCCGGTAGATTTTTTCCAGGAACAGGCAGAGCAGCACGGCGCCCCAGCCGACGAAGAGGGCGGACGAGTAGAGGTTGGTGACGGGCGGGCGGCCCTCCAGCCACATCCGGGTGCCAATGCCGATGGTCGTGGCGATGAAGGCAACGAGCGTCAGATAGAACGCAGCGCGACCGAGGACGTCCGGCCAGACAAGCCAGGAGACCACGGCGAGCGCGAAGGAGAAGGCATAAAGCGTCATGCTCTTGTAGAACGGCTCCGCGGCGTTGAAGCGGGACTCGACGTCGCTCTTGTGCAGGGCCGTGGCGTACCGCTGACCGAACTGATCGCGGAAGAGCCTGACGATCTCGTTGAACTGGCTGGCGTCGCCGGCGCGCCAGGCGTGACCGAGGGCGGCGTAGGCGATGACATTCGGGTTGATCCGGCCGGTGCCGAAGGACTCCATCAAGGCGGTGCCGGTGGTGCGCCAGTGGGTCTGGTCCTCATCGCCCTTGTCCGGCGGGACGGTGCGCAAGTAGCCGAGTTGTTCCAGGTAGCTGAAGCGGTCGGCCATTTCCTTCATGGCCTGCACGGCCTCGGCGCTGTGCGGTTCACCCTTCTGCTTGGCGAGAATGGCGGCGATGCCGGCGGGCAGGGCCTTGTCGAAGGTCACGAGCTCCGTGAGGAAGTCCTTCGACTCGGGGACCTGCATGCTGGCCTTGAGCCGGAGGTAGAGGACGACGTGCTCGTTCAGGGCGAGGACCTGCTTCTGGAAAGTGGTGCGCAGGGGCCCCTCGACGGGCTCGGCGAGGCGGGCCTGCCGGTCCAGTTCGGCGAGCTTCGGGCGGAGCTGGTTGTAGGAGAAGCGGGTGCGCTGCTTTGGCACGAAGTCGAAGATGGCGAGGGTGCTCATCACCGTGCTGTCGTAGGCGATCTTCGTGTCCTCGGGCGCGATGCCAAGGAGGTCGAGCACCTCGGGCGAATCGATCTTGAAGGTGGGGTACGTGTCGGCCTTGGCGGGATTGAAGAGCGAGTCGGCGAGCCAGGCGATGGGCGAGTCGGCGAGTGGCTCGGGCTGGGTCGGGTCGCTGACGCGCTGGCGGTTCTGCATCACGAGCAGGGAGGTGCGGGCGACGGTGTCGAGCGGCTTGATGCGCCCGTTGACGAGGACGGGCAGCCGGCCGAAGGCGGCGAGGTCGAACGCGCTTTTCGATGCGGGCGGGCGCAGGGCGGAGCCGACGTAGAGGATGCCGAACGCGAGGGCGAGGAACGGGAGGAACTTTTTCATGCGGCGGGGGCCGTGGCAGCCGCGGCGAGGGAGCGTTTGCGAAAGAACCCGGTGAGGGAGAACCCGAACTGGATGACCAGCCCCAGGCCCATCATGACGCAGGCGATGTAGGGCAGCGTCCAGCTGGGGTTGCGCACGACCTGGAGGATCGTGGTGGTGTCGTTCTTCTCGAATCCGGCCTGATAGAAGGTCTGGCCGCCGTAGCGCAGCGGGCTGTTCATGAAGATGAGGACCTCGCGGTCGTCATGGCCATCATCGCTGTGGACGCGCACGCGGCTGGAGAAGTTTTTGGGGATATCCGTGCCGGCATAGACGTCGTGGCTGAATTTCAGGAGGGTGAGCGCGAAGGGGTAATAGTGGCGCTGGGGGCGGAGGGCGACCTCCCAGGTCTTGCCGGCATATTGGAAGGTCTGCGGCATGCCGAGGTGGGGCGAGACGAGCCAGACGCCGAGCGGGCCCTCGGCCGAGGTGATCTCCACGTAGGCGCCGGGGATGTTCTGCTCATTCGGCTTGTAGGTCATCGGCAGCGGAATGAGGGCGAGCTGTGTGCCGAGGCCGGCGGTGGCGGGCGAGGGCATGGCCGCAGCGGCAGCGGACTGGTTGCGCATCTGTACGTTCACGTTGGCGTGATATTCACGGACGGTGACCGAGAACGGGAGCTTGGGATGTTGAAATGACTTTTTGTCGGCAAGCAGGGCCTCGGGGATGACGATAACCGTGTCGAACTTAGCGTCACTGTGGTCGAGCAGGACGAGTTCGCTGGCCGCGAAGCTCTCGGAGTATTGCTTGGTTTCGCCCTGGTCGATGCGCATGAAACTCTCGCGCGACCAGAGTCCGGTGAAGAGTTCGCCGAGGAGCAGAAGGATCAGGCCCGCATGCGCGATCTGGATGCCGCTCTTCCGCCAAGTGAGGGAGAAGCGATAGATGTGCGCGCTCAGCAGGTTGACGAGCAACAGGCCGCCGATGAGGTAGCCGCCGGGGAAGACTGGCAGGGAATAATCGGTACCCGGCAAGTGCCACATCACGGCGAAGGCCCGGAAATATTTCGCCTGTACGGCCCAGATGCCGAGGTTCACCTGGTCGAGCGTCGCCACGAACACGAGGATCAGCGACAGGATGAGCAGCGCCACTGTGAGCTGGAGCGAGACGAAGAAGCTTTTCAGCCGGCGGAGGAATGCGCTCATGGCTGGGCGGCCTTGATGGTGTTGAGGAAATCGCGGAAGGCGGCCTGCTCCTTGGCGACGACGGACTCGGGGCCGGTGAGCTTGAAGAACCAGGTCTGGCCGTCGTGGGGCACCATGGCGCCAAGCAGCCGCATGGGCTGGCCGTTGGCCGTGCCGGTGGCATCAAACAGGATGATCTTGAAGCCGTTCACGTCGAGGCGCTGGATCGCGGACTCAAGTTGAGCCTCGGCGACGGGCGCCAGGCCGATCTGGCCGCGCCAGCGGTTGACGTTGGCGAAGAGTCCGCCGGTGTCGCCGGGGAAGGCGGTGATGGCGAGGTCGCCGGCGGCGCGACCGTCCCCCGGGACGCTGTAGCTGCCCTTGCGGAAACTGCTGAGCGCCTTCGGCTGCCAATGGGTGGGCGCGGTCCAGGTCAGGGCATTGCCCGCCGCAGCGGCGAAATTCCCGCCACCCGCGGGCGCGGTCATCGGGCCGGGGGACTCACCGATGGGGGGATGGCCCTCGGGCAGTTCACCGGCCATGGGCGCTTTCGCGGGCGCGGCCATGACAATCGGGGAGGGGTCCTTCGGGGCGCGGTAGGAAACGACCTCGCGGTCCCGGCAGCCGGCGGCGAGGAGGCAAATCATCAAGACAGGCGTGGAGTATCGTCGTGGCGATATCATGCAGCTGTTAAGAGGGTCATCCGGGGATTGGGCAACATCAACCGCCCAGAATGAAAGCAATGGCATAGTATTTGGCAAAATATGCACAGTGAGGATTTTTGCTGCCAAGCGCGGCCGGCGAACTAGGAAGTGGGCCATGGTAATCACGCCCTTGGGCGACATGGCTTTGCAGGTTGGAGTCGGGGACACCATCGACGAGTCCACGCATAAGCGCGTGCAGACGGCGTGGCGGGCACTCGCGGCGGCACCCTTGCCCGGTGTGACGGAGATTGTGCCGGCTTACACGACCGTGACGGTGTTCTATGACCCCTGGCAGGCGATCCTGGCCGGCGCACCGCAGAACAACCTGTTCGACTGGCTGGCGGTGAAAGTGAAGGAACGGCTGAAGGATCCGCCCAAGATGGAGAAAGCCAGGCCGCGCACGGTCGAGGTACCGGTGTGTTACGAGGGCGATTGCGCGCCCGACCTCGCCGTGGTCGCAAAACACGCGAAGCTGACGCCGGAGGAGGTGGTCAAGCGCCACCGGAAGCCCGAGTATCTGGTGTATCTCGTGGGCTTCGCGCCGGGCTTTCCCTATCTGGGTGGTTTGCCGAAGGAACTGGAGACGCCGCGGCAGGCGAAGCCGCGGATGGTCGTGCCGCCCGGATCGGTCGGGATTGGTGGCGCCCAAACCGGTATCTACCCGTTGGCGACGCCCGGCGGCTGGAACCTGATCGGGCGGACACCGCTGAAGCTGTTCCGCCCGGACGAGCGTCCACCGGTGCTGCTGGGTGCGGGCGATCGGGTAAAGTTTCGCGCCATCACACGCGAAGAGTTTGCCCTGCTGGAGGCGCCGGCATGATCAGCGTGCTCAAGTCCGGTTTGCTCACGACGGTGCAGGACCTGGGTCGGCCGGGATTCCAGCAATACGGCGTCGTGGTCGGTGGCGCGCTGGACGGACTGGCGGCGCGCGCGGCCAACCTGGCGGTCGGCAACGACGACAACGCGGCGGTGATCGAGATGGCGCAGACGGGCCCGGAGTTGCGCTGCGAGCGGGAAATGCTCGTCGCTTGGGCCGGCGCGGATTTTGAGGCATGGATCGGCGCCGAGCCACTGCCACGCGACCGCGCGGTGCGGGTGGCGGCGGGTGAGACGATCAGCTTCGGCCTCGCGCGGAGCGGGCTGCGGGCGTGGCTGGCCGTCGCGGGCGGCGTCGACGTCCCGCTGGTCATGGGCAGTCGCAGCACCTACCGGCGCGCGGGTATCGGCGGGCATCAGGGCCGGACTCTCCTCGCGGGGGACACGGTGAAGGTATTCCCGGCCACGGACTGGGCCGAACGGGTCGTCAATTCGCTGCGCGCCGGCCGAAGGCGGGCCACGGCGTGGACCGTGCGGCCCGAGACGCTCGGCAAACCGCCGGCAACCGGCGTGGTCCGGGCGGTGCGCGGGCCCGAGTGGGACTGGTTCACGCCCGAGGCGCAGCACCGGTTCTTTGCGGAGAACTGGGAGGCGACGAAGGAGGCCGACCGGATGGGTGTGCGGCTGGAGGGACCGGAGCTGGCGCTGGCGAAGCCCCGGGAGATGATCTCCTCGGCAGTGAACGCGGGGGTGGTGCAGGTGCCGCCCGCCGGCCGGCCGATCGTGCTGCTCCCGAGCCGCCAGTCGGTGGGGGGCTATCCCCGGATCGCGGCGGTCGCGGCGGTGGACTTGAGGCGCTTCACGCAACTGCGGCCGGGCGACAAGGTGCGCTTCCAGGAAATCGCGCTTGCGACGGCGCACGAGCTTTACCTGGAGCGGGAGCGCGACCTTAATCGGGTCCGCACCGGCCTGGCGCGGCTCACCGGCTGACCCCATCCCATGTCCCGCATCGATCTCAACTGTGATCTCGGCGAAGGCACCGGCCACGACGAGGAACTGATGCCGCTCATCACGTCGGCGAACATCGCCTGCGGATTTCATGCCGGCGACGGTGGAACGATGCGCGCGACGGTGCTGCTGGCGCTCAAGCACCGCGTCGCCATCGGCGCGCACCCGAGCCTGAACGACCGCGAGCATTTCGGCCGGCGTGAGCTGCCGGTGAGTCCGGACGAGGTGCGCCTGCTGGTCCTGACCCAGACGCGCATCCTGCAGATCATCGCCCGGCAATGCGGCGCGACCGTGGCCCACGTGAAGCCGCACGGCGCGCTCTACCACCAGGCCGCCCGCGACGCCGGGCTCGCGCAGGCGGTGGCGGCCGCCGTGCGCGAGGCAGACCCGAAGCTGGTTCTGTTCGGTCCGCCCGGCAGCCAGTTGCTCGCGGCGGGCCGGGCCCGTGGCCTGCAGGTGGTGAGCGAGGTCTTTGCCGACCGCACCTACCAGCCCGACGGTTCGCTCACGCCGAGGACGGAGCCTGGGGCGGTGATCGCTGACGCCAACGCCGCCGTCGCACAGGTCCGGGAGATGGTGCGCGACGGCAGGATTACGGCGGTCGACGGCTCCCGGGTGCCCATCACCGCGGACACAGTATGCGTCCACGGGGACGGGCCGGAGGCGGTGTTCTTCGCCACGCGCCTGAAGGCGGAGCTCAGGAAGTCACGGATCGAACTCAAGGCGCCGGGCGCATGATCAGACTCGTCGGCATCCTCATCGTAGCGGCCGGTTTCGCCCTGCGGTTCAACCCGCTGGTCGTCGTGATGGCGGCGGGCATCGGCACGGGGCTCGCCGCCGGGCTGTCGTTCAACGAGATCATGGCGCTGTTCGGGAGATATTTCGTCGAGAACCGCTACGTCACCCTGACGGTGGTCTTGCTGTTGCCGGTGGTCGGGCTGCTGGAACGCCACGGGCTGCGCGAGCGGGCCGAAACCATTGTTCGACGGGCGAAAGCCGTGACCGCGGGCCGCGTGCTGCTTTTCTACACGGCGCTGCGGCAGATCTCGATCGCTCTGGGAGTGAACATCGGCGGTCACGCGGCGATGGTGCGTCCCCTCGTCTCGCCAATGGCGGAGGGAGCGGCGCACGCCCGGCACGGGACGTTGCCCGCCCAGACGACCGAGGCGATCCGGGCGCACGCGGCGGCTGCGGAAAACACCGGGAATTTTTTCGGCGAGGACACGATCTTTGCCGTGGGCGCGGTCCTGCTCATCAAGGGTGTGCTCGAGGCACAGGGATATGTCGTGGGGTTATGGAATCTGTCGCTGTGGGGCATGCCAACCGCGGCCGTGGCGTTCGCGCTCATGTGGTGGCGCACCCGGGTGCTGGACAGACGCATCGCGCGTGAAGTCACAGAGCAGGCTGAGAGCAGCGAAACCTCCCTGGGGTTGGCGGCAAACCAGCGCATCGTCCGCGAAGTGGCGGCGGCCCGGAGACCGGAGGGCGGGCGGTGAAGCTGCTGAGCCTGGATGTGTTCTATGCCGTCGCGGGTTTCTTCCTGCTGCTGGTGTCGGCCCGGATCGTGCGCGACTCGCAGCATCCTCGCCGGATCGGGTCGGCGATATTCTGGGGTCTGCTCGCGGTCATCTTTCTCGCGGGCAAGTCGCTGCCGCCGGTGGTTGTCGGCTACCTGTTGGTCGTGATGGTCGTCCTGGCCGCGACCCGCCAGATGGGACCGGCGGCCATGGGGGACACCCCGGCGGAGGAACGCGCCGCTGCGGCGGAGAAACTCCAGAACCGGGTTTTCGTGCCGGCGTTGCTGATCCCGGCCACAGCGGTCGTCGGCACGCTATTCCTAAGCAGGCTGCATGTCGGGGACTGGTGGCTGTTCGACTCGACGAACACGACGGTGACTTCGGTGTGTCTTGGTGCGGTGGTGGCGGTGGCGGTGGGCTTGCGTATGACGCGGGCGCGTCCGGTCACGCCGGTGCAGGAGGGGAGCCGGCTGGTGCAGACGATCGGCTGGGCGCTGATCCTGCCGCAGATGCTGGCGGCGCTCGGCGGCGTTTTCGCCAAGGCCGGGGTTGGGCCGGTCATTGCCGGTCTGGCAGCGCGGGCCCTGCCGACCCAGTTTCCGTTTGTCGCGGTGGTGGCGTATTGCGGCGGCATGGCGCTGTTCACCATCTGCATGGGCAACGCCTTCGCCGCGTTCCCGGTCATCACCCTGGGCATCGGCCTGCCGTTCATCGTGCAACAGCACCACGGCAATCCCGCGATCATGGCGGCGATCGGCATGTTGTCGGGCTATTGCGGGACCCTGCTCACGCCGATGGCGGCGAATTTCAACCTCGTGCCGGCGATGCTGCTCGAACTGCCGGACAAAAACGCCGTGATCAAGGCACAGGTCCCGATCGCCGTGGGAGTCTGGCTCGCCAACGTGCTGATCATGTATTTCTGTGTGTATCGCTTCTGATCATGCCCAGGACGAACCAGAGAAAGTCGCGGCACCGCGAGCCGATTGAACGGCGAAGGATCCTGCTGACGGGCTTTGAGCCGTTCGGCGGCGAGTCGATCAATCCCTCGGGGGAGATCGCGCGGCTGCTGCGCGGCGCGGTGATCGCCGGACACCGCGTCGAGGGCGCGCTGCTCCCTTGCGTGTTTGGCGCCGCGATCAGGGAATTGAAGGAGCAGATCCGCGCGGTGAAGCCGGCGCTGGTCATCTGCACCGGACAGGCGGGCGGCCGGGTGGACATCACACCGGAGCGTGTGGCGATCAACGTGGACGACGCCCGCATTGCCGACAACGCCGGCCGGCAGCCGGTGGACCGGATCATCGCGAAAGCAGGTCCAGCGGCCTATTGGTCGACGCTGCCGATCAAGGCGATCGTGGCGGCGCTGAAGACGCGCGGCATCCCGGCCAGCGTGTCGCAGACCGCGGGAACCTTCGTCTGCAACCACGTTTTCTATGGGCTGATGCATGAACTGCATGGGCAAAGGACAATCCGCGGCGGGTTCATCCACGTCCCGTTTCTGCCGGAGCAGGCAAAGTCCGGACAGCCGAGCCTGCCCTTGGCAACGATGGTCACCGCGGTGGCCGCGGCGATCGAGACGGCGGCGAGAGTCCGCCGGGATGTCAGGGCCGCGGGCGGTCAGGAGAGCTGATCATTTCTGGCGCTTGGCGAGGATGGCCTCGATCTGGTCCATGATCGAGTTCATGCGGGCGACAAGGGCGCGATAGGGTGCGGGTGTGGCGAGGTCGACGCCGGCGCGCTTCACTAGGTCGTAGGGGTGATCGGAGCCGCCGGCCTTGAGCAGGCCGAGGTAAGTGTCGACCACGCCCGGCTCGCCCTTCAGGATGCGCTCGGCAAAGGCGGTGCCGGCGGCGATCGAGGTGGCGTATTGGTAGACGTAGAAGCGGCGATAGAAATGGGGGATGTAGGCCCACTCGATGGTAACGAGATCGTCGATCTTCAGCACGCCTTCCGCGTCGCCGTGGTAGCGGCGGAGGAGGTCTCCGTAGATCTGGCTGAGTTTTTGGCCGGAGAGGGAGCCGCCTTTTTCGACGATCTCGTGGGTGGTGAGCTCAAACTCGGCGAACATGGCCTGGCGGAAGAAGGTGCCGCGCATGTTCTCGAGCGCGGAGCCGAGGTAGTAGAGCTTCTCGTCGTCCGACTGGGCGACCTTGAGCATGTGCTCAAGGAGCAGGACCTCGTTCTGGGTCGAGGCGATCTCGGCCGTGAAGATCGAGTAGCGGGCGTCCGTGGCGGGCTGGCTGGCGTTGGCCAGCACGGAGTGGGTGCCATGGCCCCATTCGTGGGCGATGGTAGAGACGGACTCGTAGTCGTCATTGTAATTCATCAGCACGTAGGGATGGGTGGCGTGCACACTGCCGTTCATGTAAGCGCCGGCGGCCTTGCCGGGTTGCGGATAAAAGTGCGTGTAGCGTCCGGCGAGGCTGTCGGCGAAAAGCTTCTGGTAGTCGGCGCCGAGTGGCGCGACGGCGGCGATGGCAAGCTCCTTGCCGGTGGCGAGAGGGAATTTCTTGTCGGAGGCGACGATCGGCGGATAAATGTCCCAATAATGCAGGTCAGGGATGCCGAGGAGACGGCCACGGAGCTTGAAATAACGGTGGAGCGTCGGGAGGTTGGCATTGGTCTCGGCGATGAGGGTGCGGTAGACGGCCTCGGGGATGTCGTTGCCGTCGAGCACGGCGGCGAGCGAGCTGGGGTATTTGCGCACGCTGGCGTTGAACCAGTCGGCCTTGACCTGCGAGAACAGGGCGACGCCGAAGGTCCGCTCGTATTCGCGGTATTTCTTCCAGAACGCCTCGAAGACCGCCTGCCGGTCGGCGCGATTGGGCGCGGCGCGCCACTTGGTGTAGCCCGACTGGTCGAGGCGGGCCTCGGTGCCGTCGGAGAGCTTGATCGTAGGCCAGGGCATGTCGGCGTTAGCGAGGATGCCGTAGAGTGAACTCGGTGCACCGGTCACGAGGCTCGTGGCGGAAAGCACGCCCTCGGCTTCGGCACCGAGCGTGTGGGGGGCGGCGCGGAGCGTTTCCATCAGCGTGAAACGGTAGGGTGCCAGACGCGGTTCGGCGGCCAGGAAGTCGCGGATCTTGGTTTCGCCCATGGTCAGCAGTTCGGGATCGACGAAACTGGTGGCGCGGGCGAACTGGGTGCCGAGCAGGCCGATTTCCTGGGAACGCTCGAGGGCGGCGGCCTGGCGGGTGTCGGCGTCGCGGTTGAGGGAAGCGTAAACGGAAAGGCGGATGTATTCCTCGCGCAGGCTTTCGATGTAATCCATCGCCGCGAGCAGGGTGGTGGGACTTTCCCCAAGCTTGCCCTCGTAGGTCTTGATCCTGGGGATGCCGGCGGCGAGTTGCTCCTCCGCCGCGTGCCACGCGGCATCGTTGGCGAAAAGGGGAGTGAGATCCCACGTGCTGGAGGACGGGGCGGGAGTCTCGGCGGCGGGCAGGGAACGGACGAACAGGGTGAGGCACACGGCCCACACGAGGGGAAGGCGGGGAGTCATCATGTCCATCGAGCCTGCGCAGTGACCGCCGGTAGACAAGCCAAGTCTGGCTGGTGCAGCCGGGGCCGGATCAGATATCGTAGGTGGCGGCTGGCCGCAGAGCGCAGGACTGGCCGGTGGACTCGACGGCCAGCGCACACAGGTCGTCGTCAAAGTCGTTCCGGCCGGTGAACGCGACGACCTCGCGAATGAGACGCTCGATCAATTCGGCGCCCGAGCAACCGGACTTCTGCTGCAAAAATCCGCGCAGCCGGGTTTCGCCGAACATGGCTCCCGCGGCATTGCTGGCCTCGAAGAATCCGTCCGTATAGGCTAGCAGCATGTCGCCGGGCGCGAAGGGCACCGTGCGGCTGGTATAGGTGAATTCCTCCATGAGCCCGGCGGCCGGCTCAGGGTCGGCGTGGGCGAGCAGTTCGACGAGGGCGGAGGTTCCGCGGAGCAGGAGCGGGGAGGGGTGGCCGGCGTTGGCGAAGCGCAGGGTGGCGGCCGCGGTATCGATGATGCCGTAAAACGCGGTCGCGAACATGGGCTGGCCGGTTTGCCGGATGATGGGCAGCAGGCCGCGGTTGATCTCGGCCAGGACCTGGGCGGGCTGGGCCGCGCGGGGCGCGAACTCCTCGACCACACCGCGGATGAGCGCAGTGAGGAGGCCGGCGCGGACGCCATGGCCCATCACATCGCAAATCAGCACGCCACACTCCGTGTCGGAAAGCTGGAGAATGTCGAAGAAATCGCCGCCGAGCGTGGCGGCGGGCAGATAGCGGTGGGCGAAACGCAGTTCGCTGGCCTCGGCTGGCACGCCGGTCGGGAATGCGGGATACACGCGGGGGAAAAACGCCTCCTGGATCTGCCGCGCCATGCGGAGGTCGGCCTCCATCTCATCGGTGCGGCGCTGCAACTCCTGCTCGGTGTGCTTGCGGGTCGTGATGTCGTGGCTGATGCCCACGAGGCCAATGATCTGGCTCTGCAGGTCGCGGAGCGGAACCTTTGTCGTCAGCGACCAACGGGTATGCCCTTCGGCGGCGAAGTCGGATTTCTCCTGACTGAGGATGGGCGATCCGCTGGCCAGCACCTGTTGGTCGTCGGCCATGGCCTGCCGGCCGCGTTCCGACGGAAAGAAATCGAGCGTGGTGCGGCCAAGTGCGTCAGTCTGGCAGGTCGCGCCCAGCATGTCGAGATGGGCCCGGTTGTTGAGCAGGTAGCGCGCGGCCTTGTCCTTGACGTAGATGCGGGCGGGGAGGTGGTCGATGATGGTGCGGAGGAGATTGCGCTCCTCGGTCAGTTTCTGCTCGGCGAGCGTGGCGACCGTGGCGTCGCGCGTGATGCCGAAGGTACCGATGATGTTGCCGGTGGCGTCACGCCACGCCAGCTTGGTCGCCGAGCCCCAGGAAATGCTGCCATCGCGCAGGGTGAGGCGTTCCAACTTGGCGATCATGGGCTGACCGGTGCGGATGATTTCCTGCTCCTCGGCGAGGGCGACCTTGGCGTGCACCGGAGCGAAGAGGTCGAAGTCGGTCTTGCCAATGACCACCTCGGGGGAGGGCAGGCCATGCCACTCGGTGTAGGCCCGGTTGACGCGCACGAAGCGGCTCTGCAGGTCCTTGAAATAGATGCGGTCGGGGATCGCCTCCATGAGCATGCGCAGGATCTCGGAATCGAGATTCGGGGCGCCGAGAACCGGCGGGGGATTGACAGGGGTCGGACCGCTCATGGAAGCACGGCACCGTGACGGGTCCGGGCGGTTCAGGCAATCACGCTTCGTCGGCGCCAGGCAAATAGCAGGATGAATGGTCCGAGCAACATCGCCCCATAGGTCCCCGGCTCGGGGACGGGGGTCACCTGGTGATCGTAGCTCTGCCACTTGGTATCGGCGGCGGTGAAGCCGTTGAAGGTGACCTGGTTCATCGGAACCGCGTTGCGGGTGTCGACGGTGGCTCCGGACCAGTTGGTGGCGAAGAAATAGTCGGTCGCGTTGGCCCAGTTGGTGACGGTCAGCGTGAAGCCGTTGAGGTTCAGGGTCGTCACGTAGAGCTTGGAAATGGAGCCGGCGAAATCGATAGTGGAGTTGCCGGTGAGGTTGAGGGTCGCGAGAGTGAGCGTCATGTCACTGAGCCGGAGCGTGCCGCCCTCGAGGTTGAAGGTGCCGTTGAAGGTGAGGTTGCTGGTGAGCGTGAGGACGCCGGTGCCGGTCTTGGTGAAGCTGCCGGTGCCGAGCAGCGAGCCGCCGAAGCTGGAGGAGCCGGAATTGGCGCCGACGGTGAGCGCGCCGGCCGTGCCCGTGTCGATCCGGCCGGTGCCGGCGATGGTGTTCACGGCCTCGCTCTGGTTGTTCAGGTCGAAAAGGCCGTCGGAATTGACCGTGATGATGCCCGCGTAATCGGCGATCTGGTTGGAGGCGCCGAGGCGCAGCACGGCGGAGGCTGCCGCCCCGGTGCCATCGCCGGCGGTGATGCCGCCACTGCCGGCATATGCGTTGGTGCCGGCGGTCTTGTTGAGGACCACCGTGCCGTCGTTGATCGCCAGGGTGCCGACGGAGGAATTGGCCGTGATGCCGGAGAAGGTGAGGGTGCCGGTACCGGTCTTGGTGATGGCTCCGCTGTTGGTGATGGCTTCGCTGAATTCTGTGCCGCCGGCGCCCGCGACGGTCAGGGTGTTGGCCGTGCCCAAATCAACCTGGCCCGAGATGGTCAGCGCGCCGCCGGCCGAGCCGATCGTGGTATTGCCGCCCAGAGTCACGGCGGAGTTAAGGGAGTTGGTGCCGCTGAGGTTGCTGATCGCACCCGTGCCGCCCACGCCGGTGCCGGTGACGCTGAAGGAGCCCTCGGTGAGCGTGATGCCGCCTTGCAACTGAAGCGCAGCGCCACTGGCCACGGTATTGCCGGCGGCGCCTGATCCCAGCGCGGAACTATTGGCAGCGATGATCGCTCCGGCGTTGATGGTGGTGGGACCGGTGTAGGTATTGGCGCCGGACAAGGTGAGGGAGCCGGTGCCCTGCTTGACGAGCGAGCCATAAGCCCCGGCGTCTGAGAGCACGCCGGAGAAAGTGGTGTTGCTCGCATCGCCGACGGTGAAGGTGTTGCCGCGGATGTTGACGAGGCCCGCGCCGGACAAGGCGCCAAGAGTCTCCGTCACCCCCCAGTTGAGTTCGAAGGTGGCGCCCGAGGCCACGGCGAGCGCCGAGGTGTTGACGATCATATTGCTCGCATCAAGCCGCAGCGTGCCGACGGTGACACTGGTCGTGCCGGTATAGGTTTTCGCCGTGCCGTTGAATACCAAGAGGCCAGCACCGCTAACATTAATGCCGTTGGTGCCCGATATGACGCTGCTAACAGTGGTCGTGAGACCGGAGGCGACGACGAAATCCGGGGTGGCGTCGTTGAATTTAATGGTGCCGCCAGAGAAAGTAACCGTGCCTTCCCCGACACTGATGCTCGAGACGTTCTGCGTGCCCGAAACGGTCACAGTGTAGGTGCCGGTGGCATTGGTGCCGGCGCTGAAGACGGTATCTCGTCCTGAGGTGAATGCGGTGGTAGTCGCAGTGCCAGCCGAGCTGGTGCTCCAATATTTGTTGGTGCCCCACGTCCCGTTGAGTCCGCTGGACCCAGTGAGAGCGCCATTGGTGTCCCAATAAAGCGTCTGCGCCAGAGTCCGCGGTGCTGCCAGAAATGCCATCACTCTAAGCACCGCCCCAGCGAGCTTCAGCCCATTGGCCAAAACGGTTCTGCTATGATGACTGATGGCGGTTTTATGCATCGCGTTGACATCCAATGAGACATCGCCTGACCAAGACATGTTACGCCTCATTCCCCGTATAGGTAGGACAGACAGTCTTCATTCAGGGTATATTAACGGCAACGGCACTCATATATAAGGATGGACGCTGTCTTTCGCATCCTGCAGGTGCGCAGTCACATACACTGCCGCGACGCGCTTTCGGCCAGTTATCTAGGGCGAAAGGAGACCGCGGCCACTCCCGAGCGGCGATACAGAAACAAAATCGTCAGTCCGCCGAGCAAGAGGACGCCGTAAGCGCCCGGCTCGGGGACGGGGGTCACCTGGTGATCGTAGCTCTGCCACAGGGTGTTGGCAGCGGTGAAGCCGTTGAAGGTGACCTGGTTCATCGGGGCCGCGTTGCGGGTGTCGAGGGTGGCTCCAGACCAGTTGGTGGCGAAGAAATAGTCGGTGGCGTTGGCCCAGTTTGTGATGGTCAGGGTGAACCCGTTGAGGTTCAGGTTGGTCACGTAGAGCCTGGCCATGGAGCCGGCGAAGTCGATCGTGGTGTTGCCGGTGAGCGTGAGGGTGTTGATGGTGGCAGTGATGCCGTTCAGCCGGAGCGTGCCGCCGTTGCCGCTGAGGAGGAGTGTGCCGCCATAGTTGATGGTGCTGTTGAAGGTCAGGATGCCGGTGCCCGCCTTCTCCAACGTGCCCGTGCCGCTGATGGAGCCGCTGAATGAGGATGAACTGTTGTCGGCGCCCACCGTGAGATAGCCACTGGTGCTGAGGTCGACGAGGCCGGTGCCGGAGAGCGTGGCGATGGACGCGGTGAAGTTATTCAACGCGAGGCGTCCGTCCGAGTTGAGCGTGACGGCGTTGGTGCTGGCAATCTGGTTGCTTGCGAGCAGGACGAGATTGGCGGAGCCGGCCGCGCCGGTGCCGTCGCCCACCGTGATCGCCCCGGCGCCCAAGGCATTGACGCCGGCGGTCTTATTAAGGTTGAGTGTGCCGTCGCTGATGGAGGTCGTGCCGCTGAAGGTGTTGGCGGCCGTGCCGGAGATCGTGACAGTGCCGGAGGTGGTCTTGGTGAGGCTGGCCGTCCCGCCGAGGCTGGCACTGACCGAGCCGCCTTGCAGGTCGTAGCTTGTGCCGGTGAGCACCCCGGTCGTGCCGGTGATGCTGCCACTGGCGAGCGTGACCGCGCCGACGGTGTCGGAGTAGGTTCCCATGGCCAGTGTGCCACCGCTCACGGTGACCGCGCCCGAGGAAATGGCGTTCGAAACCCCGTAAGCCAGGGTACCCGCATTGACCGTCGTGGTGCCGGTGTAAGTGTTGGCGGCGGACAGGGTGGCGGTGCCGGCACCATTCTTGGTCAGCGTACCGGTGCCGAGGCCGACGGTGCCCGAGAGGGCGATGTTACCCGCGCCGTCGAGGGTGAGGCCGAGGTTGGTGGCAGTGAGGTTGCCGGAAAGGGTGAGCGTGCCGGCATCGCTTTGGATCTTGGTCGCGGACCCGAGGGCGATGTTGCCGGCCCAGGTGTTCGCACCGGAGACGTTGCGCAAGGCACCGTTGGTGCCGACACCCGTGCCATTGAGGGTCAGGCCTTGGCCGGTGGAGGTGATGTTGCCCTGCATTTCGAGCGCGGCGCCGGACGCGACGGTGGCGCCGGTTCCTGACGTGCCCAGCGCAGTATTGTTCTGGATGTTGATCGCACCGGCATTGATGGTCGTGAGGCCGCCATAGGTGTTGGCGCCGGTCAGGGTGAGCGTGCCGGTGCCCTGCTTGACGATCCGGCCGGACACGGTGGCCTCGTCGGTGATGACGCCGGAGAAAGTGGTGCTGGCGGCGTCACCGACAGTGAAAATATTCGTGCGCAGGTCGACGGTGCCGGCACCGGAGAGCGAAGCGACCGTTTGGTTCGCCCCGTAGTTGAGCGTGAAGGTGGCGCCGGACGCAACGGATAGTGCTGAGGTGGCAGTGATGAGGTCACTGGAATTAACGAGCAGCGTTCCGGCGCTCACGGTGGTCGCACCGGTGTAGGTGTTGGCTGTGCTGTAGATCAGGGTGCCGGCGCCGCCTTTGGTCAGACCGTTGGTGCCAGAGAGGACGCTGCTGACGGTGGTCGTGAGACCGGAGGCCACGATGAAATCAGGGGTGGCGTCGCTGAAGTTGATCGTGCCACCGGAGAACGTGACGGTGCCTTCCTCCACGCTGATGCTCGAGGTATTCTGCGTGCCGGACACGGTAACCGTGTAGGTACCGGTGGCGTTGGTGCCGGCGCTGAATACCGTGTCCCGTCCGGAAGTGTAGGCGGTGGTGGCGTTGGTGCCGGCGGAGCTGGTGCTCCAGTAGGTGTTGGTGCCCCAAGTGCCGGCGGCACCGCTTGAGCCGACGGCATTGCCGTTGGTGTCCCAGTAAAGGGTCTGGGCGGTAACAGGCAGCGCGGCTGCAAATAGCGCCCCCAGCAGGACGAGCGGCAGCCTCAGCCAACTGGCGGACAGTGATCCAGTCCTTGGAGGGTTCGGTGTGGTATGCATCGACGGACTTCTTGTCCGTAACCTTATATCGACTCAGATCTCCCCAAATATAGGGGATAACTCCTACCGGATGCGCCTATAAGTGCGGGCGCCGCCGCCGATTAGCAGGGAGGCGGATCAGATAGCAATGGACGTCTGTAACCACGTCGGCCGCAGGACTTGGCCAGGGTGTCAGTTATTGAATCGAAAGAGGGCGATGTCGCCGTCCTTGAAGACGTATTCCTTGCCTTCGAGACGGTATTTACCGGCTTCGCGCGCTGCGGCAACACTGCCCAAGCGGGTGAGATCCTCGTAGGAAACAATCTCGGCCTTGATGAAGCCCTTTTCGAAATCGGTGTGGATGACGCCGGCGGCTTGCGGGGCCTTCCAGCCCTTTCTGATGGTCCAGGCACGAACCTCTTTTTCGCCGGCAGTGAAATAGGTCATTAGGCCAAGCAAGTCGTAGGTGCCCTTGATGAGCGCGGAGACGCCGGAGTCCTCGACTCCAAGATCCTTGAGAAAGGCCTTGGCGTCCTCCGGCGTGAGATCGATGAGCTCGGCCTCGATCCGGGCGCTGATCGGCACGTAAGCCGCATCGTGATGCGTGCGGACGTACTCCGCGACCTTCATGACAAACGGATTCTTTTCGGCCGTGGCCAGGTCGGACTCGGCGACGTTGCAGGCGAAGAGCACGGGTTTGGCAGTGAGCAGCTGGAGAAGCTTCATCAGTGCCGTTTCCTCCGTCGTGGCGGGCAGGACGTTGGCCGTCTTGCCGGCGTTCAGATGGGGCTCGAGTTTTTGCAGCAGCGCCAGCTCGACGATGGCCTCCTTGTCGCCCGCCTTCGCGCTCTTCTGCGTCTTGGTCATGCGCTTTGCGACCGCCTCGAGATCGGCGAGCACGAGCTCGGTGGTGATGACCTCGATGTCACGCACCGGATCGATGCTGCCCATGGTGTGGACGATGTCGGAATCCTCAAAGCAGCGGACCACCTGTACGATGGCGTCGACCTCGCGGATGGTGGCAAGGAACTGGTTGCCGAGGCCCTCGCCCTTGCTGGCGCCGGCGACGAGTCCGGCAATGTCGACAAACTCGATGGCGGCGGGGACGACGACGTTGGTCTTGGCGATGTCCTTCAGGACGTAGGCACGCTGGTCAGGCACGATCACGACGCCGACGTTCGGGTCGATCGTGCAGAAAGGGTAATTCGCGGCCTCCGCCTTGCGGGAGCGGGTGAGGGCGTTGAAGAGGGTGGATTTACCCACATTGGGGAGTCCGACGATGCCGGCTTTGAGCATAAAATGGGTGGGTGAAAGGGTCGAATGCAGCGGGGGCACTGGGGGCTTGACAAGAGCAAACTTGTCCCGTGCATTCTCACCCTTTTCCAAACGAATACAGCTAGCTTTTAAGCAACCAGACACATCAAATGGCACTCAAAATCCGTCTTTCCCGCGTCGGCACCAAGAACGAACCGCACTACCGTGTGGTCGTCGCCGAGGAGCGTTCCCGCCGTGACGGCGACGCCGTCGAGCAGATCGGCTCGTACAATCCCCGCGCCAAGGGCAACCCGATGACCATCAAGCTCGACCGCGTCGACTACTGGGTCTCCAAGGGGGCCAAGCCGACCGCGACGATGCATGCGATGATCAAGCGTGCCAAGCGCGCGGTGGCCGTTCCGGCCGCCACCGTCTGAGCCCCGGCTCTTAGCGCCCGGCACCCTCCAAGGTTCGGCTCGCGCCGGACCTTTTTTATTTGATACTCGGCCCATGCGCATCGACGTCCTGACGCTTTTCCCCGCCATGCTCGACGGATTTCTGTCCGAGAGCATGCTCGGACGCGCCCGGGAGGCGAAGCTGTTGGAAATCAAAGTTCACAACCTCCGTGATTGGACCAAGGACAAGCACAACACGACCGACGACCGGCCCTTTGGCGGTGGTGCCGGCATGGTGTTGAAGTGTGAGCCGGTCTTCGCGGCGATCGAACAGCTCCAAACGTCCGGCTGCCGGCGCATCTACCTGACGCCCGACGGCACGCCGCTGTCGCCCGCACTTGCCCTGGAGCTGTCACAGCAGCAACATTTGGTGCTGCTCAGCGGACATTACGAGGGGATCGACCAGCGCATTCGCGAAAACATCATCGATCAGGAGATCAGCATCGGGGATTATGTGCTTACCAACGGCGCACTTGCGGCGGCCGTTTTGATCGATGCGCTGGCCCGATTCATCCCCGGTGTGCTCGGTGAAGAAAAGTCGTTGACGACAGAAAGTTTCACCAGCAAGTTGCTCGACTTTCCTCAATACACGCGTCCCGCCGTTTACCGCGGCATGTCCGTGCCGGAAGTTCTCCTCTCGGGCAACCACGGCGAAATCGAAAAGTGGCGGCACGCGCGGCAATTGGAGAAAACCCAGCAAGTCCGACCCGATTTACTCAAATAACCAGCCATGAATCCCATTATCCAGGAAATCACCGCCAACCAGGTGAAACATAAAGTTGCGCCGTTCAAAGTCGGCGACGGTGTCCGCGTGCACACCAAGGTCCGC